>JALQUR010000611.1 GCA_023260695.1 Planctomycetaceae bacterium | reverse complement strand
AGCAAACTTTTGTTGCTCCAACTGAGCCCATTGTTAAAGAGGTATCCCATTCGTCTCATCCGTGGAACCATCTGAAGCGACGACAACCTCCAGGAGTTCTGCGGGATAGTCTGCCTCCAGCAGATTCTCAATTCGCTGCCGCACAACTGCAGCTTCGTTATGCACCGTCAGCAGAACAGAGACGCTGGGCAGAGCGGACTGCGGTTGCGGATGCTGGCAGCGACATACTGCACAAACCAGCCGCAGGAAACGGCCGTAGCCGTCGTAAATCCAGTACAACATGCCTGCGGCGATTACCACCAGCGCTAATGCCACGGAGCGATTCCTTTCGCAGCGGAGTTTCTGCCCGCAGATGCCAGTCAGCCATGGGCACTTCGGCAACACCTGCCGGTCGGGTGCCAGTCTATCGGCTGCACTTCATCCGGGGCAATAGGAGCAGATCTCTGCTACTGACGCGACTGTTTCCGCAGCATCACTCCGGAAGAAATCAACCACTCAGAGAAATCAACCACTCAGAGAAATCAACCACTCAGAGAAATCAACCACTCAGAGAGATCAACCACTCAGAGAAATCAACGGCGACCGGCCGGATCCCGACTTGTGGCGCCGCGAAATCCAGTCACCGCTACCAGCCCGTTGGCATCGTCGCCTCAATCACCTTTCGAGCCGAATCGAGGTCCGATCCTGTCTCGAGCATGTACAACCGAATCGCGTGCAACTTGTCTCCTGCCGCGCGAGCAAGACAATCGCGAGCAACATCGCAGGGAGCAGTAGCATCCTTGCTGCGAATTCCCAGTGCAGCCTTGGACACCACCCACATGTCACGGGGACGGCGAGTAATACGGAGCACCCGCTCCTCCGGGTAGTATTTCGACGCCAGAAACTCAGCCTGCTCCAGACATGTCGCCCAGCTGATCATGATGTGGGCTTCGGTCTCGATTTCAAACAGGGGCATCAATTCGATCCTGACTCTGATTGTCCTGTCGAAACCCGTTTATTCCGACCTGCCTCGTTCATTTTCAGCGGGTTGTCCATGCACAACCGCCGACTACCAGAATGTTCCCAACGCATCTCGCTGAGGGCAACCCTGAATCCGGCGGCTTCCCGTGCAGCGGTACTTACTGTACCACCAGCCAGCATTCGTTCATGTTCGCTCCGCTGTCGTCAAAGGCGTCACCGGATCGGCAACAAGTCTTCCCTGAAGTTCATTCAGACGACACTGAGGTAATTTCGGCAGCACGTACTTCGCAAATAACTCGCACTCTTCCAGATGCGGATAACCGCTCAGAATGAACGCACGCATCCCCATGTCCAGATAGTCATTCAGTCGAGCAACAATCTGGTCGGGGTCACCAACCAGCGCACTCCCGCAACCACTGCGAGCCAGCCCGATACCCGACCACAAATGCGGTTCGAGGTAGAGATCTCCCCCTGACTGCTTCCGCAGTTCATCCTGCCGCATCACTCCGGCACTGCTGCTGTCCTGTGAACGGTTCTTGATCTCACGTCCGCGTTCCGGGTCCAGCCTGGAAATCAGTTTGTCCGCTGCAGCGCGAGCCTCCGCTTCGGTTTCCCTGACAATCACGTGAATCCTCAGACCAAAATCGAGTGTGCGATCAAAATCCTCCGCCTGACGACTCAGACTGGTCATTGTCCGGAGTAACTCGCTCTCTGTTTCCGGCCACATCAGATAAACGTCACAGAATTCAGCACACAAACGCTGAGCAGCGGGGGAAATTCCACCGAAGTAAAGCAGGGGACCGCCATTCTGCTGGTATGTCTGAGCTGGCTCTGTCGTCGGAACCGCAAACTGATAATGCTCACCATGCCATTCAAACGGTCCACTCTCCCGCCACATTCGCTGCAGAATCTGAATGATCTCACCACTGCGAGCATATCGAAGCGCATTGTCTTCTTTGCGTCCAGGCAGATCCGAGGAAATAATATTGATGCACAGCCGCCCCTGAGACATGTGGTCAACTGTCGAAATCGCTCGGGCCAGCATCGGAGGCCAGACTTCACCCATCCGCAGCGCAACCAGTTGATTGATCTGCTCTGTTCGCCCCGCCATTCCTGCGGCAAACGTCAACGCATCCTGACCAGCAATCCAGCCGGACGGGAGCAGAATATTCTGATACCCCAGTCGATCGGCGGTCTGCACGATCTCAGAACAATGCTCAAAGCTGCTTCTGAGACTTCCATCAGCTACCCCAAGATAGCGATAGTCATCGCTGCATAATGCAGAAAACCACGCCACTTCTGCGGCTCGCTCCTGCGTACGAATTCGAATCTGACTCAATTGTTCCGCCCTGTTGAATTTCCATTCGGCCCGAATCTGCTGCACCGAACAAATCAGTCAGCAATGCCTGTCGGTCCGTACCCGGGCAACTGTCGGCTGAAGTTTCTGCTGAGCAACATCTGCCACAACGCCTGTGCACCGCCTGTACACCGCCCTGGCTGCGGATCAGCAGCAAGCATGCTCACCAGCTTCAGTTTACCGAAACTCCGCCCAGCTGTCATTTCGGCGTCAATAAACCTGCGATTGTCAGCCAGCTGTCGCATCATGAACCAGGCGAGGCAGCCGGCGACGGCGCTGGCCCGGCTGGCTCTTCCAGCGACGATGCACCCAGAAATACTGCTCCGGCGCTCTTCTGACAATTCGCTCCAGAGCTGCGGTGTACCGTTCGCTGATCAGCTGCACCCCATCAGCATCCGCATATTCTCGTGGATCAATCACGTCTTCCGTTATCAGGCAGAACCGCGCCCAGCAAGCCCCCTGTTGATCCGCCAGACGGTACGCTCCGCCGACAACCACAAGCGCATCGTGCTGCAACGCCAGAATTGCCAGACTCCGAAACGTGGATGCCGGGCGGCCGAAAAACGGCACATAGACGCCACGTGATCCGGCATCCTGATCGCACAGCATCGAAACAAATCCACTCCGCTCCAGGACATCCGCGATCCCGCTCCCCGCTCCATTCTTCGACATCAACGTATTGCCCGTGGATTCCCGATATCGCTCGAACCAGCGATGCAGCCATTGATTGTCCAGATCCCGTGCAACCACTGCACCAGGGAATCCGAACGCACCAAAACTATTGACAGTGACTTCCCAGTTCCCGAAGTGTCCGCCCAGAAACAACACAGGACGCCCTGACAACACTGCCGCGATGCAGCGTTCATGTCCCTCAAAATCCAGCACGTCACGACATCGCTCCAGCCGAAACCGTCCCGGCAGCTGAACCATTTCGCAAACCATACGAAACAGATGCTCCCACATTCCAAAAATCGTCCGATGCACTCTCTGGTCATCAAACTCAGCGCCAAAGGCAGCACGCAGATTCTCGGCAGCCACCTCGTAACGCGTCCACTTCCTCGGCAGCACGTTGCAGAACAGCCAGGCAAGGCTACGAGCAAGCAGTACGGTCAGGCGAAATGGCAACAGGCGAATCGCCAGCACAAACGTGAGGAACGCCCCGTATTCCAGCAGCTGGCGTAACAAAAGCAGACATCGCTTCACAATGCACTCCCTCAACTCGCAGTTCTGAACCGGAGCGGAGAGCTGCACCGCAGCAGCATCGGCTCCAGCAACTCCGCTATGGAGAGCCCGACCGCAGCAGCAGCCATCGGAACCAGACTGTGTGATGTCATCCCGGGAACTGTATTGATCTCCAGCAGGGCAATACGCCCATCGGGCATGAGTCGCAGATCGGTGCGTGACAAGCCGGTTACCTGACAGGCACCAACAGCCTCGCGTACAGTCCGCTCCAGATCAGCTGGCAGCCCCGCAGGATTCACGACATAACGGGTTCGATCACTCACATACTTGGCATGAAAATCATACCAGCCATCTGCCGCCTCAATCTCCACAGGCGGCAGGAGCAGTTCATCCGCCAGCGCCACCGAGATTTCCCGTCCTGCGATGAATTCCTCCACGACCGCTTCATTGCCAAATGTCCATGCCAGCTGCAGAGCAGCAGGGAGTTCAGAGGCGTTCCCGACAATACTCACACCAATGCTCGATCCCTGCTCCGACGGTTTGACAACCACAGGATATTGAAGTCGATCGACGTCCCTGGTGCTTTGCCCGCGATGCAGACAAGTACCAGCCGCAATGGGCAGGCCCGCCTGCTGCAGCCGTGCCCTCGTCCGCACCTTGCTGAACGTCAACGCCGCAGCCTCTGTGGTACACCCGAGCCACTGCACACCCAGCTGCTGCAGACTACGTTGCAGCGATCCGTCCTCGCCACCACGACCATGCAGCATTGGCAGCACAATCTCCTGAGGCCTGACGAAACTCTGCAGCGACCCCTGACGCGGATCGAGCAGACGAACCTGATGACCGGCTTCCTGCAGGCTCTGAACCACTGCGGCCCCGCTCTGCAGACTGATTTCACGTTCCTCAGAATCGCCACCGGCCAGCACGAGTACATCCAGTGGCTGCACGCGGCGATCACTTCCCTGTCCCTGCAGTGCCCGCATCCAGCGGTTCCTCCCACTTCACCAGACTTGAATCTCCAGATCCAGATCGACGGAGAACTTCGCAGCAACGCCGGCACGAATCTGCTCAATCAGCCCTTCCACGTCTGCGCTGGTCGCTCCCGCCTCCGTCACAATGAAATTGGCATGACGATCGCTGATCCGAGCCTTGCCGCAGGTGACTCCCTTGAGTCCCGACTGCTCAATCAGGGCCCCGGCACTCAGGCCCCGCGGATTGCGAAAAATGCAGCCCGCTGACTGATCCGCCAGTGGCTGGGTGGATCGTTTCATGATCCAGTTGCGACGAATCCGCTGCAGCAGCTCATCCGAATCGTCGGCACTCAGTTCAAATGATGCCCCCAGAATGACAAGGTCCTGGATTGCACTGCGACGATATGCAAAGGAAAGCTCGTCACCGCCACGCTCTGCAACTTCACCGTCCTGAGTCAATACGCGGACAGAACGGACAACCTGCCCGATATCTCCGTGCCGACCACCGCTGTTTCCGACGATGGCGCCGCCGAGCGTGCCCGGAATTCCCACCAGATGCTCCATACCCGCAAGGCCATTGCGAGCAGCCTCAGAGACCACATGCGACAACTGACAGCCACCACCAGCCGTAAGCATGTTGCCCGAGATTTCAAGATCACAGAGCAACGGCTCGGAAATCCGGATGACCGCGCCTCGCACGCCCTCATCACGCACCAGCAGATTGGAACCAGACCCGAGAATATGGATCGGTATACGCTGAGCACGGCAGCAGCTGACTACATCACGCAGCTCGTCCTCTGTTCGCGGCGTCAGATACAGCTCGGCCGCACCGCCAGTTCGTAACCACGTGACGCTGGAAAGCGGAAAGTCACGCTGCAAAATCTCGCTGAACTCGTCGATTGATTTCGTCATGGATCGTATTTGTCCTGCCAGCCCCCATCGTGATGACAATATCTCCACCCAGAACCGCATCGTCCAATGTCATGGGAACACGGTCAAGTGAGTTCACAAGGCGAGAAAAACCGCCCGATTGCCGAATCCTTTCCACCAGAACCGCCGCAGCCTGCTCCGCCACTTCAGCTGAGACCTGTTCCCGAGCCGGTAAGACCGGTAACACGTAAACCTGGTCCGCAGCCGACAAAGCCGCCGCAAAACCCTCCTCCAGACGCCGCAGCCGTTCCAGCTGATGCGGTTCGAAGACAACCAGCAGTCTGCGCCCCGGATACACCATCCGAGCCGCTGCCAGCGTTTCACGAATCGCAGTGGGATGATGGGCATAATCGTCGAACAACAACGCCCCGCGATATTCGCCGCGAAACTCAAAACGACGCCGAATACCCGGAAATGTACGCAGCAATTCCACAGCATGCTCCGCCGCGACTCCTTCCAGCTCAGCAGCCAGAATTGCAGCAGCCGCATTTTTTGCGTTATGCACACCCGGCATGGGAATCTCAACGAACAACCTTCGCCCATCGAGATGATGCATCCGGAACCGACAACCACTCCCCGACACCTCAGCCGCTGACAAATCCGTTCGCGGAGTCACATCGCGTATGCACCATTCCGCACGTCCGGTGTAGCTGAGAGAAAAACCGAGCGGGCGAGCAGCACACTGCGAAACCAGACGCAGTGAACGCAGACAGCCCGTATCGTGGATCACGGTCCCGTCCGCAGGAACACGTGCCAGAAACTCGGCATAGGCCTGCAGCAGTTCCGATTCACTCGCAAAACAGTCGAAATGGTCCGGCTCGATTCCCGTCAGTATCGCTGATGCCGGTCGAAAATGCAGAAATGATCTGCGGTATTCACAGCTTTCAATCACCGCGACAGCTGGCTGATGGGTACGGGATCGCTCGGCGAACAAGCGGCCAGCTTCACCGCATAGCTCGCCACCAAGGAACAACCCTGTTGGTTGAGCCTGCTGCAGAATCCACCACAGCATCCCACTGGTGGTCGTCTTCCCATGAGTACCAGCGACGCACAACTGACGCTGTGCAGCAGCCCGCTGTGCCACAGCCTGCGGCAACGTCAGAAACGGTATGCCTGCCGCTGCCGCTGCCGCAGATAAGTCCGGAGATTCCGGAACAGCGAGCGATCTCACGACCGCGGTCAGTGAATGCTCCTGCAGCAGCGACACATCTGCCGCATCCACAAGCCGCAACTGCCCCTGACGACAGGCCTGCGACTGTTCCGCCGCCAGCCGCTGCAGAGATTCGCGGCAACTGTCACTGCCGATCACTCGGTCACCGGAATGCAGCATCTGCTGGCACAGCGAACGCATTCCGGAACCACAGATTCCCAGCAGGAGCCAGGTGCCACGATCGGTATTCCAAACTGCTGACAAATCGACAGGTCTCACAGACAGCCATTCATGGCAAGGAGTGAAGGGAGTTCTCTGCAGAAAAGTAAGGTGAGGTCGGCCGCCACTGAGCCTGAATCAGACTGCCTGGAATTGCAGCCGAAGTTTCCAGCGCCTCGGGCGACATTATCGCGGTTTTCCGTTCCCCCGTCGATAGCGTTTGCATCCCGCTGTGAGCCTTACAGCGTCGCTGCAGTCCCGGAGTATGCGGTACCCCGGAATTCCACCTGCGTTTGTCCATACCGCAACTGCAACCATGTGAGCCGCAATTGCTGTGGACAGCCGATTCCTGCCCCGAACGCTGCTCCGCAGCAACTCCCCGGATCCTGCCCCGTCGCCAGACGCCGGATGCGACACGAATTCGCACTGAACACAGCAGCAGAACCATCGCCCGGCAAATTGCGGGGCAGACAAAGCAGGTGAGCCGGACTGCCACCAGGCCTGCTTTCCATCAAACAAAACAGCCTCGCCTCCGCAGGGAGACAAGGCTGTCAGGAAATCAGTGTCCACAGCGACGCAGACGGATTACTCAGCAGATCAGGTGACTACAAATGTGCGAGCCGCACTCCAGGGCAGTGCCGTTCCGTCCGCCTTCACACCGCGAACCCAGGCCCGATATGTTCCACTGTTGAGCGGATTGTTCGGAATGAAGTCAGTAGTAAGCCGACCGCTCTCATGGATGTAATTGAAGTCCACGCCAATCCAGGCGATGAACACTTCGTACTCCGCAGCCCCATCGACTGCACCCCATGTCAGACGCGGCAATGGATTTGGCGTCTGCAGCCCCTCCTGTGGAGACAGAATAATCGGTGCTCCGGCAGTTGTGGAGAATCTGAACTCTTCGCTCCAGCCGCCCAGCTCACCAGTCTCACTCACGGCTCGCACCCAGAATGAGTAGTTCCCTGCCGGCAGTGGTTCCGTGAATCTGAATGTTGACGCTGAAGCAATGGTCTTCAGATAAACGGCTGAATCAACACTGCGTTCGACCCAGATCTCATAGCGAGCCGCGCGGTCAACGCGGCTGTACGAAATCTCCGGATTTGCGGTTGTGAACTGAATTCCACCGGGCAGGCTGACCTTTGGAACGACATCTGTGGAAAACTCTGTGCTGTCTGACCACAAACCAACGACTTCAGCAGACTGTCGCCGAGACAGCACGGTGATCTGTCCGGAAACCAGTGCCTGATCCACCGTGATCTCAACGGGTGCACCTGCTTCCGGCAGATAGATTGAGAAGATCCGATTGCCAGCCGGACCACGAACCCGCACCGATGCTTCTGAGAATCCATCCAGCTGCTGTATTGCAGACGTCATTTCCTCCGCTGTTGCATCAAAGGCAAGTGCATCCGTTGTCTGAACGACAGGATCATCTTCCAGAGTGCTCAGCGTCAGTGAGAACGCTCCGCCAGCAGGATTACCACTGACGGCAATCTCCGTGACCGAACCAACTCGCTTTGCCCGGACCTGAAATTCCAGATCACCCCAGTCCGTGCGAATCGAGCGAATCGCTGATGAAATACTGCCGGTGCGAAGTGAGGAAACCGGCGTTACCTGCACGCTGCTGGCCAGCCGATTCAGCGTAATCTCATGAATCGGAGATTCCCCGCCCAGTGTCCGCACCGACACGTTGTCGAAGCCAAGAAATTCAATCGCGGCTTTGATCTGACCTGCTGTGGCATTCCACGGCAGGTCAGATGTGGTCAGTACGCGTGGCTCTGAGCCGGATTCTGTGATTCGCAGTCGATAAGAACCGCTGGTTGCCGCCTCGGAGGTTGTCGAAATCCCCCCCTGACTCAGGTTGCTGAGTCCCTGCACGCTGACACCGGCTGGCAGCGTCAGTGTAAACCCTCCGGAAATCGCCTTGCAGGTCGTGTCCGGAAAACCGAGTGACGCAACAGCGGACTGGATCGTGGCTGCGGTGGAATTCCATGGCAGATATGGTGTCACCAGCGGGGCCGCGGTACTGCCGGCAACGGTCAGCTGCAGACGAAATGTCCCGCCCGCAGGTGTCGAGGTGAATCGCAGCGTATTTGTGTTCACAAAGCGAGTTGTCAGACGCACCTGCTGCGAACCGGGCAGATCGAAAGTAGTGCCCTGGAGGTAGGGGATGTTGAGCAGCTCCTGTCCGCCACCAGCCTCGCGAACTGTCAGCTCATAGTGTGTCGCTTTGTCGACCGGAGCCCATTCCAGAGTGATCGGGGAATCAAAGGTCTGACCTGATGGACGCAGAATCTGTGGTGTTGTGGCGACGGTGAAATCGAGTCCGGCAGACCACGCAGACCAGCGACCAGCATCGTCCTGACTGCGAACAAAGGCTCGATAATCTCCCAGCCCCAGATCACTCTGAAAGCGACTCAGCTGCACCATTGAACCGCCGCCGGTGTAAGCACCATTGCCAGCTACTCCGCGAAGCCGAACAGTATTGGAGTCAATGACGGTCACTGACCACGTTCCGTTGGCTGACGTGGTTCCCTCCACCCCCGTGATTCGTACCGTTTCTCCGGACTTCAGTCCGTGCCCCGGAATTGTCAGATCCAGATCAGCACCGGCATTCACACCCGTAATCTGAGTGACTGCGATTGGGGCAGTCGGCTGTACCGTGACCAGCCCATCCAGAAACAGTCTGCGAACTTCCTGCCGAACAATGCCGCCATTGCCATCCGGAATATTGTTTCCGAGAGCGTTCTGTACCGGAACCAGATTGTCCACACGATAAACCGTCGATGTCGACTCCGTCTGGTTGCTGACAAATACCTCAAAACGGCGCGCCCCGGGAGCACTCTCCCAGGAGACTGCGAAGTCATCACCTGTCACCTGGCCCGGCGCCAGAGTACCACCCGGACCAGTGACAATCGGAGCGGTCTGCAGTCTCAGATCAACAGGTGCACACCATGCCGAATGAGATCCGTCAGCAAAACCCGCACGTACCCAGACACGACTGACGCCCAGGTTGTAGGCCACTGGTGGTGTGTATTCCAGAACCCCCGGCGGCAGGCCACGTGCGATGTGCGATGCCTGGCGGGATTCCACATCGGAGATCCAGACGTCGTAATCCACAGCCCCGGTCGACTCGCTCCACGAGATCTTCTGGAACTGATCTGTAATGTTGACCACTCCGCCGCCGGCAACGCCCGGACTCAGAATTGACGGTGTCGCCGAAAGCAGTGAGCGGTTCTCGAGGGATTCGATGATCCCCGGAGCTGCAGCGCTGTGGTTTTTGCGGCGTGAACGACGACTGCCGGGAGTGTATTCAAACTTCATGGTTTCTCTGCCAACGCTCGATTCGAACAACTACCGCTCCTCGGAATTCCGGGCTGCAGACAGATCTGCCGGACGCAGGCCTTCGGAACCTGCGCAGAGGGGCGTCTCGTTCAACTATCGCCATGACGCAAAAGATCAGTTTTGCCGAATCAACGGCTCGTACCGATGAAGCCAAAAAAACATTCTCGGACCACGGCTGATTGCACTGCACATCGGCAGGAAATGCAGAATCGCCCTGCAAGGTCGGGCACACAACCCTCACCACGTCAGCACTCGCCTGCAGTTCACAAAAAATGCGTTCGCGGCAAAAAATCGCTGAACAACGCTCGAACAGGACGCCATCCGCCCCGTTTTCCAACACCGGATGCGGAATAAGATGCCCCGCTGCACCGCCCCCCGGAAAAAGCAAGGTCCGTGAAGCCAGACTGACTTCACGGACCCTGTGTGTTCCTAAGCTTGCGTCATCTGCAGATCACAGATGGCGGTAGACCGTCTCAAATTCGATCTCGTACTTCTTCATTTTCTTGTACAGCGTGGTCCGATTGATCCCCAGCATGCGGGCCGTCTTCTGCCGATTCCAGCCCGTACTTTCCAGAGCCTGGATGATCAGATCACGCTCCGGACGTGTCAGTGCCGCCTTCAGTGAGGCACTGCTGAGAGATGCAGAAATTGCCGCAGTCGGGAGTTCGTTGGCACGCAGCTTCTCCGGCAATTCCCCCAGAGTAATCACGCTGCCGCGGCAGAGTACCACTGCCCGTTCAATCACATTCACCAGTTCGCGAACATTGCCTGGCCAATGGTGCTGCTGCAGGGCCTGCATCGCTGCATCATCGATTTCGTGAATCTCTCGACCGGACTGTTCACAGAACATCTGCAGGTAGTGATTGGCAAGCAGCGGAATATCTCCGATGCGATCACGCAAAGCCGGCTGAGTCAGGGTGATGACATTGATGCGGTAATACAAATCCTCCCGGAATTGACCTTTCCGAACAGCTTCCTCAAGATCGACGTTCGTCGCCAGGATCAGCCGCACGTCCACGCGATGTGTCTCCGTTCCGCCGACGGACTCAAATTCCCGGTCCTGCAGAACTCGCAGCAGTTTCACCTGCAGTGCAGGCGATGCTGTTGCAATTTCATCGAGGAACAACGTGCCGCCATCGGCCTGCAGAAACCGTCCCTCCTTGTTGTGAGTCGCTCCCGTAAATGCACCGGCCACATGACCGAACAGCTCGCTTTCCAGAAGGCTCTCCGGAAGTGCTCCGCACGCGACTTCCACAAACGGCTTGTTGCTGCGGTCGCTCAGCTGGTGCAGTGCTCGAGCAGTCATCGTCTTGCCGGTTCCGCTTTCACCCAGAATCAGAGCCGTGGTCTTTGTGGGGGCAACACTTTCCATCAGTTCGAACATCTTCAGCATCTTGTAGTCCTTGCCGACCACACTGCTGAGTCCGAACTTCTCGGAAAGCTGAGCTTTCAGATTCCTGTTTTCTTCGACGATCTTGCGCTGTCCGATCGCACGCTCGATGGAAAATCGCAGTTCCTCGTCGATTACCGGCTTGGTCAGGTAATCAAAGGCGCCCATGCGAATGGCTTCTACTGCACTTTCAATGGTGCCGAAGCCGGTGAGCAGAATGACGGCAACGTCGCTGCAGTGTTCGCGAGTCCACTGCAGCAGGCGGAAGCCATCGCTGTCCGGAAGATTCACGTCGCAGACAACGACCTCAAAGGGATACTCCGCCATCCGTTCCATCGCTTCTGTGCACGTGGATGCGGTCTCTGTTCGATGCCCGAGGCCTCGCAGGTATTCTGCCATTGCTTCCTGGATGTGCCGATCATCATCAACAACCAGCAGTGAACCATTGTAATTGCGAGCCATTTCCGTTGTACCCCTCTGCAGCTCTGATCCGAACTGCACGTTGAGATTTTCTGCCGAACAGCGCGTCGGCGAGAGAGTGTGTTGTGAAGTTGTGATGGAAGAGAAAGACGATTCGGCCGGAGCTGCAGGGCTCACTGCCACAGCGACTTGATTCGCTGCCTTGAGGGCTGTCTTCACATTCCTGAGGGGGTGAACGAAAGCTAGTTCGACTTTGTTTTCACGGGGCTGCCTCGATGCTGCAAAAAAGCCAATTCGGGTTGCCGGATGAAGCCGTTTGCGAATAACTCGTTCATTCGGTGTAATCCGTACTTCAGGTCAATCCTGAAACTCATGTGCCCCGCCGCTGTTACTGAGGAGCTGCCCGAAGTGAAACTTGCCAGTCTGATTCGCCCCGTGGCTGATTTTCCAAAGCCCGGAATCATGTTCCGCGACATTACCCCGCTGCTGATGAATCCCGCAGCGGTCGCAGAAGCCGTACAGAGGATGGCAGCACCATGGCACAATCAGGGCATCACGAAGATTCTTGCGGCGGAATCACGCGGCTTTATTTTCGGTGTCCCGCTGGCACAGGTGCTCGGAGTCGGCTTTGTTCCCGTCCGCAAACCCGGCAAGCTGCCCGGTAAAACTTCGCAGTACAGTTATGAACTGGAGTACGGCAGCGACACACTGGAGATCCACGAAGATGCACTCAGCCCCGGAGATCGTGTGCTGCTGGTCGATGACCTGCTGGCTACCGGCGGGACCATTGAAGCCTGCATGCATCTGGCTCAACAACAACAGGCGGAAGTTGTGGGAGCCACGTTTCTGATTGAACTCACATTCCTGCCCGGGCGACGGAAACTGAACTCCGTCGAAGTCAGCAGTGTCCTCCGCTATGCAACTGAAGATGCCGACGAAGAGCCGCAGGAAGAAAACTGAACAGATTCAGACGGCAGCCCTGCCCCGAACAACGCAGGCTGGTTCATTGCCTGGCCGTCGGCGACAGTGTCAGGTCGGCATACTCCGCAAACGGATAATCGACCGGCTGATATGCAATGGACAGTTCCGGGGTTTCGCGCCACGCTCCACCTGAGTGCAGAGAATTCAGGGCACGATCCAGAATGCCGCCGGTCAATAGCGTGCGCTCCACCGGGTACGCAGCCGTTCCGCTGTGCACCATCATTTCAATCCCCTTGAGCAGATACGCGAAGTGCGGATACATTGGAGTCGTGCGCTCGTCAAACACGCTGGTGAAAATGCTGCGATCCTGCATTCGAATCGCGACGCCAGTTCCGGCCGCAGCCGTGGGAAACATTAACTGAGCAGCCCGGAACCCGTCGTTGTACTCAAACAGAAACGCTGCCACCTCCGGATCATCACGCAACGATGCTGCCTCCTGCACCGGTACAGCCGCCCATGCGGCCTCAACCAGGTCTGCCGGAATCTCTCCGCTGTCAACCAGCTTCCAGACTTCCGCTCCCTGTATTCCGCGGACACGACTGACTCCCGATTCCGCACCTTGTCGACGTTCGAGATGCCACTGCAGGAACTCCAGCGCGTGGATCCCGTAGATATCCAGTCCGCTGTAACCAATCCCTACAGCTCCTGTCGGAGCACAGGGCATCGAAATTGTTGCCGCTGATCTGCGATGACCCACCGGAAGCGAGGAACCGGCCATCAACGGTATCTTCAGCCGCAGGGCACGCTGATACATCGCCAGCGCGTCTTCCCAGCGAGGCCCAAGGTGCTTGTCATTGAAGACCGGAACAACCCTGTTGTACTTCTCAAAGGTATCTGCAATGGCATCGAAGAAACGACGTCGCGGATACAGATGCTGCCCCACGTCATTCCACGGATAATCACCGTGCTCGCCAATGCTGATCACCCCATCGACCGGGATCGCATCGGTCCCGACCGTCACTGCTCCCTCGATCGTATCGAAAATCGGCACATTGAATTGCTCCGCCATCTGACGTGCAATACTGGCTTCCGGAAACTGGTCCACGTACATGCTCGCCAGTTCCAGCTGTGGACCAGGCCCCCCCGTCTGTTCCCAGCCAGCGAGGATCTTTCCCAGAATCACATCGGCATGAGAACCGGGCTGATAGATCGTCACCACGCCCGCCACTCGACGTTTTGCGTTCGCAGGTGGAGCACAGATCGATGCACGAGACACAGCAGCCAGTGTCGCTGCCACATTCCCGGCCTGCTGCAACGCTGTTCGTCGAGATATCTGTTTCATTTCTGCAGGCCTCTCGGTCAGTGCAGCATGTCGACTTCGATTTCAGTCGACCCTGCGGAAGTGATATGGATCCTTGAGCCCTCGATCATGGACTGGCCCGAATGCGACGAATATCAGGAAACCGTCGGCTCCGAATGGCATCCAGGCCGCAGAGTCGAGAAGATCCTCCGATCACATCATACATCGGCTCCGCAGCGTCGGGTATCTCGCGCTGCCGATGGGCGACACTGCCCAAAGTGCAGGAGTCGCCCGGGCAGGAGCCGGCAGTCGCAGTTCATTGTCCAGCCCGCCTGCACCTCCCGGCAGCCTTCCGTCAGCAAAGACCTCTCACATGCCCAGTGGATTTGATCAGCCAACACTGCAGTCCGCTGAACAACTGCTCGAAGCGGCACTCCAGGAAGACCTCGCCGATGCGGGAGATCTGACCTGCCTGGCGACACTACCGCAGCAGCAGACCTCCGCCGTCCAGCTCGTCTCACGTGAATCCGGAGTTTTCTGCGGCGGACAGCTGATTGAACTTACATTCAGCCGCCTCCGGGCAGACGTGCAGACAGAATTGTTCATCGGTGATGGCGCGGCACTGACCCCCGGGACCGTCATCGCAGAAATGCGTGGCGACGTCCGCAGCCTGCTGATCGGGGAGCGAACCATCCTCAACTTCCTGACACATCTCTGCGGCATCTCATCACTCACCGCAAAATACGTGCGGGAAACAGCCGGTACGCATGCTGTTGTCCTGGACACTCGCAAGACCCTGCCCGGCTGGCGGCGTCTTCAGAAGTACGCCGTCCTCTGCGGTGGCGCTACCAATCACCGTATGGGCCTGTTCGATGGTGTACTGATCAAGGATAACCATCTCGCCGCACGTGGATCACTTTCCGCCGCAACCGCTGTGGAATCTGCACGCGACTACCTGCGGTCCCGACAGCTTCCGGCCGTAGTCGAAATTGAAGTCGACACACTCGATCAACTCCGCGATGTGCTCACCGCCGCTCCGGAAATCGTGCTGCTTGACAACATGCAGCTTACTGATCTGATTGCCGCCGTAGAGCTTCGCAACCAGTTCTCACCACAGACTCTGCTGGAAGCATCCGGTGGCGTCTCGCTTGCGACGATTCGTGAAATTGCCCGGACCGGGGTGGATCGGATCAGCGTCGGTGGCCTGACACATTCCGCCCCGGCGCTCGACCTCGGGTTCGACTGGAGTTCACATCCCGGAAGCGACGCTCGCGCCTGAAACAGATCGGCTCCACAGGCAGAGTCAGCAGCCCTGCCAGCAATTCGTCGCCAGGCCACTTCCGGTGCTCCTGGCAACCGGTGCCGCACACGTTCTCCCGGGAACGCAAAGCGATTGCAGCTTTCGTAATCACTACGAACTGCAGAGTTTTCGCAACCGCTTCGATCACCAGTCATTCCCGTCAGCATGATGCACTGAACAGATCGTGCGGAATCAGCAGGCCTTACCCTTTGGTACGGCGGACCAGCACCAACTTTGCACATCGGCAGATTCTGCCGAATGCCGACTGAATCCGGCAGAAGCGACCGACGATAAGCAGCAGAGACTATCTGCACTTATCTGTCTGGGCTACACCGATGACGCAAACTCACAAGAAACCCGCTTCCCGCCTCCAGACCCCGCTGGAAACCTACCTGCGTGAGATCAATGAGACAGCTCTGCTGACAGCAGACGATGAGAAAATGCTGTCGAACAGGATTTCCGGTGGCGATGCCGCTGCACGCGATCGCATGGTACGTGCCAATCTGCGGCTGGTTGTGAACATCGCCCGCGGTTATTCCGGCAAGGGTCTGCCACTGCAGGACCTCATTGAAGAGGGTAACCTCGGACTGCTCCGCGCGGTTGAGGGTTTCGACCCGACAATGAACACGCGTTTCAGCACCTATGCCAGCTACTGGATCAAACAGTCGATCAAGCGAGCGCTCGTCAACTCTGCGAAGACAATCCGAATCCCCGCCTATATGGTGGAACTGCTCTCCAAATGGCGTCGCACAACCTCCGAATTGACGGACAAACTTAACCGCACGCCGACGCCGGAAGAAATTGCTGCGGAACTGGGGATCCCGAAGAAGAAACTGCGAATCGTCAAAAAAGCCATCACGCTGTACAACGCCACACCGCAGACTGACTCCGATGAAGGAGGACTGACTCTGGGTGACATCATTCCTGATGAAAAAGTTCGCGGCCCGGAAGATGAGCTGATCAACAACGACAACCTGAATCACGTGACCAGACTCCTCGATGAAATGGACGGTCGTGAGGCAACAATCCTGAAAATGCGATTCGGGATCGATGAACACGAACCACAGACGCTTAAGGAAATCGGCGAAGCGCTCGGCCTGACTCGTGAACGCGTTCGCCAGATTGAAGCAGAGGCGTTGCGACGCCTGTACCGCAGCCTGAATGGCGATACCTGAACTTCGATCACAACGACCGATCATCTGCTTCTTCACAGCCGGACGACCACGTCCGGCTGTTCGCATCTGACGAACTCTGTCAGCGTGCCGAAAACAGTCTGCGGTTCAGGTGTTCTGCGCCGGAAAACATCGTTCCACAGTCCTGCGGGCCGCAGCGGCAGCGCGGTGGGCTGTTACGGAATTGCGCTGGACCGGCCCATCAAAACCGACAGTGGTGCCCCCCTGATCGGTGAATCGGAGCTTCAGCCGAAAGCACCCTATTGCCACCTCCGCCGCCCGCATCTGTGGCACCCCAGAGAGCACCTGCGACGTTGCTGCCCCGTGGCATTCCACCACATGCCCACAGAATCTGCCGCCTGAAGCCCCCGAATACCCACCGGCTGTACACCAGATATCCACCCTGGCAGCAACAATCGGGACACCATCAACCCACGCTTTGCCCACAAGTTTTCAACAGATCCGGCAAAAGTTATCAACAGGTTTTCAACAGTTTGTAAACTGACTGTCCAACCGTTCTCCACCGCGTTTCCACTCCCCGGGGGTGATCCGGATGCGATGCGTCAGCCGCTGCACACAGAGCAGGCTGCCTCGTCACGCAGGATTTGCACACGCCGCGCCCGCGCGGCACAGTTTCGGCCGTACCCAGTTCCACGCGAAAAAGTTGTGGCCGTCCACCGGCCGCACGCCAGAACCTGCCGAGCATCCCGGGTGGCGGACAAGACCCAGTGCCATGACCTGCACGGCAACACAAATCCGCTGACGCTTACCATCCGGCAGTCATCGGCCCATCCGGCAGTCATCGGCACTCGCCCCGACGCACCCTGTCAGTTGGCTGCCCTCTGCCCGAAATAATGCACCATACTGATCAGAGCAAACGCGCCGTAGAACACGCCACATCCCGCAAGGCAGACACGTCGCCACAACGGTGGTCGCAGCGGCACTGGCAGAAAGCGAGTATTCACCCGCAGAATCTGAAATGCGCCAACTGAAAGAATCGGACTGGCCAGCAGCCCCAGGATCTTGAACAGATCGACGGCCGAATCGCCCAGAAACAGTGCGATCGCTCCCCACACCATCACCCCCAGCAGGATCAGGAAGTAAAGCTTTCGCGCCCGCAGTCGTCCCAGTTCCGGCCATCCGGTCCGCAGCGTATCCGTGCTGATTCGCGTCAGGCAGTCGGTGTTTCCAACCTGCGTGGAAAACATGATCCAGAATCCATTGATCAGTGTCAGCCACCAGAATCCGGACCACAACTGATCCGCCAGGTATCGCGCCTGAAACGCCCCGGCCGCAGAGTCGGCTGGAATCTCGCCGGGGTTCACGATCGCCCGCGCCAGATTTACGTTCAGAAACATTCCCGCCACGCATCCGATCGCCCACAGCACAGACTGGTCAATCAGTACATATTTCCACCAGATGGCCCACTTCCTCAGGTTATCGCTGGTGATTTCGAAGACCTGACCGATGGAACTTACGTCCTGGCCCTCTTCACTGAGCATTCCCCCGATGGAACCACTGTGCACTGCCATCCCGAAACCCTTGTCCCGCGTCCAGTTGGAAACCGCCAGATTCCCGAGTCCCCCTGAGCCGGCAGTAGCCGCAAACACTCCAATCAGAGTCCAGTCCAGATTCGCCGGGAGCGGCGATGGTTTCACAAAACCCAGAGCTGTACTGAACCAGATGTCGGCGGGGACAAACATCAGGTTGGTGACCAGCAGGAACGTAAAGATGAGCACCACCATGGTCCACGACAGCCACTCCAGCATTCGCTCAATCGATTTGCCGGACTGGAGCAGCACAAAGGTTGCCAGCAGCACCAGAACTGACAATGCAATCATTATTGCTCGGTCACTGCCGTCACTGCTCGGGAGATCACCCCTCCCGGCTGTCAGCATCACGCCGGCACAGGCCATCGCCATTGCCGGAGTGGCCAGCTGAGCAGTACCTGCGGCAACGTAAATCCCCCCCCAGAACTTTCCACCAGGATTAAGTCGCATTACTCCCGTCATTACCGGTTCGCCGGAATACAGCGTGTAACGCACTGCTTCCAGATTGAAGATCATCTGCAGAAAGATCCCCAGCGTGGCAATCCAGAGGATCTCCGGCCCGAATCGCACCGTCGTCAGCGGACCGACAATCCACTCCCCACCGCCAATGGAGCCAGCCAGCAGAATCGCACCAGGTCCGATCGTCCGCAGCACATTGCCGACGGAGAACGGCAGCGGTTCCGGCAGCTCGGCGACTTTCCAGTCGGGCAGGCAACCATGGTCCAGACCTGATCTCGCTTCCGACTCTGCTGGCGTCTGCATCATTACGTTCCCTTTTCGACGACCACGCTGAATTCTGATTGCCGCGATACCCGCAGCGATTCGCCCTCAAGAATTCTGACGGGAAATGCCGGCCGTTACCAGTATCTCCCCGCCGTTCGCGACAGCCCCTGCGGTCTGTGCTCCGTTGTCCCGTCAATCTGTTTCCTTCTCGGGAAGCTGCTGAATTCCGTGGCTTCTGTTCCATTGTCCGGCATCAGAAACTGATACACTGCCGCCGCGTTCATGGGAACGCAGCGCAGGTCGTCCGCCCTGCGAAACACCCTGATCTGCTGAACCGTGGGGAATCGTATCCATGGAAGCCGGAATCGTCGGCCTGCCCAATGTGGGCAAAAGTACTCTGTTCAATGCGCTCACCTGTTCCGTTGCCGCACAAAGCGCCAACTATCCATTCTGCACAATTGAGCCGAATGAGGGGGTGGTCAGCGTCCCCGACGCGCGTCTGCAGACGATCACCAGGTATATCCCTCCGCAGAAAGTGATCCCGGCGGCTCTGAAACTGGTCGATATCGCCGGCATCGTCAAGGGCGCCAGTGAAGGTGAAGGACTCGGCAACAAATTCCTCAGCCACATCCGTGAAGTTGACGCAATTCTTCAGGTTGTCCGCTGCTTCGAAGATGACGATATCACGCACGTCGCCGGCAGCGTCAATCCGCTCAACGATATTGAGACCATCGAGACAGAACTGCTGCTGGCAGACATGCAGACACTGGAGAATTCGCTCCCCCGCGCCGTCAAGGCAGCGCGGACCGGCGACAAGGATGCCAAAGCGCGAGTCGCGACAATTGAGAAATGCCAGGCATGGGTGAACGAAAGCAAACCGCTGCGGCTCTGCGAATTCAACGACGATGAACTCCGCACCGTCCGCGGCCTTGGCCTGATGTCCGCCAAACCCGTTCTGTTTGTCGCCAATGTTGCCGAAGACGATCTGCAGGGGGAAGGGGCACTGGTCCAGCAGGTCCGTGAATATGCCGCCCGATCAGGGGCCTCAGTCGTCCCCATCTGTGCCAGTTTTGAATCGGAACTGGCAGAACTTGACGAAGCAGATCGCCTCGAAATGCTCAACGAATCCGGGCTCACAGAGCCGGGGCTGGGACGTCTTGCTCGAGCTGCCTACAAGACACTGGGTCTGCAGAGTTATTTTACGGCCGGCGAAAAGGAAGTTCGAGCATGGACGATTCCGGTCGGCGCCACTGCTCCGCAGGCCGCTGGTGTCATTCATACCGACTTCGAGCGTGGGTTTATTCGCTGTGAGGTGTACAGCGTGGATGACCTCGAAACCTACAAGTCTGAGAAGGAAATCAGGGCGGCGGGCAGGATGCGTGTGGAAGGCAAAGCCTACGTCATGCAGGATGGCGACATCTGCCACTTCCTGTTCAACGTCTGATCGCCGCCCAGCAGGCAACGTCTGCACCGGATTGTGCCGCCAGCCGCCCCGGCACAGCCTGCTCAGCCAGCCAGCTTCACCGAGTCTCTGGATCATGCGATTCGGTTGTATGTTGCTGTCGCATTGGTTTGAATACTGAGTGTCAGCAGCCGGGATAAGCCTGATGTGAACCGTGCTGCTCATTACTGCTGCCTGTCTCCGGCTCAGCTCGATCAGTTCAACCTGTTCCAGTGCCTGCTCTCCGGACGCATCCGCAGACAATCTGTCCAGGCAATTTCCGCTGAAAGTAGTGCTGAGTGATCACCCATCTCCGCTCCTGCTGCGTCAGGCCTTATTCCCTGCGTTCGTTCGTCGGCCTGCTGCTGACCGTGTTTCTGTTCGCACTTCTGAAGAATGCTGCTGCCGATGAGCAGCCGGCGGCGGAGACCATTCCGCCGGAAAAGAAGTCCGACAAAATGCTGATGATGGTTCGGTCCGGTGCCACAGGCAGGTATGTCTTCGGACGCTGGGGGGCAGTGACATCGTCTGTCCGCAACCTGAGCGAGGATGCTCAGACCGGTCTGATGGTTGTCACACCATCATCCGGAGGTCTGCAGTTTGCACGCCATCTGGAAGTGCCGGGCCGCACATCATTCGACACGACGTGGCCCGTTCTGGTCACCGGTATCAAGCCTGATGGCCCGGTTGACTTTCGCTACCTTAACTTTCCGGGTGGCAAGGATGACGGCACCATTCGCACTCGACTTGGTGACTCCGAACTTCCCTCGTTCGCCGTGCTCGCCTCCGATGGACCACTGGGACTTGCCGGCTACATCCCTGATCCGAAAGACGAACGGAAGGGTGAAGATTACCTGATGCGATTAACGCAGGGCCTGCGTTATCAGAAGCTTGGTCTCACTGGAATTGCGTCCTTCCTCGCCCGTGACATCGGACATCACGCCGACTGTCTCGACCCGCTCGATCAGCTCACCATCGGCGATCCGGATCTCGCCGGACACCCGATGGCTGTTGATGCGATTCAGGCCTGGCTGCAACGCGGTGGACGAGCACTGGTGCCGCTGGATCAGATCGGTGAGGAAGCCGTCCGCAGCCTGCTCGGTGATGGCATGCCGTTTACGGTCATCGGCGAGTCGTCCTCAAATACAATTCAGCTGGACCTGAATGAGGACTATCCGGTCAGCCAGTTCAGGGATCGTTCTGTAATCCGCGAATTTGACGAACCGGTGAAGTATCTGCGGATGCTGCCCGGTGCCGGCGAAGTCATCTGGAGCGTGGACAGCTGGCCGGTGGCCGTTCGTCTGCCTGTCGGACGCGGCTATGTGGTCGTCACTGCAATCGATCCGCATGTTTTTGTTCGCGAACCTCAGCAGCTTGAGAACGGCGCCGCAGCATGGACTCCCATCGAATCCATGCGTCGCTTTCTGGATACCCTGTTTGAACCTCGAGCAACACCGCTGGTGACACAGGAAGCTGCTGCCAGCCATGCAGCCGCGTTTGTGGGTTATTCCATACCTGGCCGCGGAGTGGCACTGCTGCTGCTGAGCATCTTTCCCGTCGCACTCGCAGTGATCGGACTGCGAATGGTGAAGCAGTCTCATGGCGAACGCCTGATCTGGCTGGTCCCCGCACTTGCAGTCGTCTCAGCAATCCCGGCAATCCTTGTTGGTCAGCAGATTCGCAATGTCAAACCGGAAACACTCGTTGAGACGCGAGTGATGATGGCAGGTGCCGGAGCCTCCACCATCGTCTCCGACGGCTATTCCAGTATCTTTGTTCCCAATCCGCAGGACCTGCCCGTCTCCGGAGACACCGGCTCAATCCTCGTCGCACAGTCTGATGGAGCAAACATGAGCTACCATCGTCTGGTCTGGGATGGGGCCATCGAGAATCACTGGGAGAAACTGAATCAGCCTGCAGGCCTGAAGACCTATCCAATCCGCGCCGTCGCCAACCCCGGAGGCCAGTATCGACTCACCGGGACCTTTGACGACCAGGGGTTTGTCGGTCGACTGCAGGCCCCCGGCATCAGGAACGCATCCGACTTTCTGATCGCCGGACAGACCGCCGATCGCATCAGTGTTCGCAGGGTTGACGAATCAACCCTCAGAGCCGGTCTGGAGGATGTCCTTGACCCTGGTCAGTTCTGGGACTCGACCATCGTCTCTGAGCAGCAGTTGCAGAGAAAACAGCTGATGGAATCGGTGTTTGACTTCCGCGACCGCCTCGAAGCATTTCCTCCCACAGAATCACTGCTGTTCTGGGAAAGTTCTGAGGAATCGCTGCTCCGGTTCGACTCCGATAATCTGCGTATCCATCAGAACACGCTGGTCATCCAGCCGATCCAGTGGGTGCCTCCAGTCGCAGATTCCCCGATTACCATCCTCTCGCCATTTATGAGCATGCGGACAGTGGAAACTGCCACAGGTGGTATCGGTGGCCTGTACAACAACGCCCGTCGCATGTGGATGCCGCTCGAAAGTTCCTCCACCACGCTGCTGGAATATCTGCTGCCTTCGGCCTGCCGTCCCTTCGTCGTTGATTCCGCTCAGATCCGGATCAGCATTCGGGCAGGAGGCCGTACTCTGAAGGTGTACTGCGGAGATCGTCAGAATCTTACGCTCGCAGGAACTTACGAAAACCCGCTCGGAGAACTCACTGTCGACCTGCCCGCAGAGCCATGCCAGGCGGCAGCCCGCAACGGACGCTTCTACCTGCAGCTTGAAGTAAGCGACGTGACCACGGGAACCGCAGACTCCAGCTCTCTCGGTGGCGAACAGGACGACAATTACAGCATCAGTCAGTGCATTGTCGTACTGGGCGGGCGTCGAGTCGAAGCAATGCCGGAGTGAACGACTGCAAGTCACTTCGTAGTCCTGAACAATTACGCGGCGGACCGGCAGGTTGCCCCCGCTCAGATCACTGTGGAAACGAAAGTCAGAACCATGGCAACAGAAAGTCCCGTTGTCGAAATCCGGGATCTCTCAAAGCACTACGGCGAATTTGTCGCCCTCGATAAACTTTCGCTCAGCCTGAATCGCGGCAGCATCCTCGGGTTCATCGGCCCCAACGGAGCCGGCAAGACCTCCATCTTCAACTGTCTCAACGGCGTGTACCTGCCCCAGGAAGGCTCGATCCTCTTCGATGGAGCAGAGATTGTCGGGATGAAACCCCACCGCATCGCCGAGCTCGGCATTGCGCGCACATTCCAGAACATCGAGCTGTT
>JALQUR010000586.1 GCA_023260695.1 Planctomycetaceae bacterium | reverse complement strand
ACCTCGATCGGAGCATTCGCGCCGGGAAGGAACTCGACCGTTACGAAGACCAGCTCGGTATCTCCGACATTCTCGATCGCATGGACGAAATGCTCGCCCTCGCCGTGCTCGAAGAAGCGCGTCTCGCCCGGATAATGCACCACATCCTTTGCATCACAATGGCTGCGGCTGCGAAACGTGGGCCGGTTTCCACCCGACGAAACACTCTATCCGCAGTACGACCGCCATCTGGAAGTCAGCATGAAGGGCGAAACGACAGCGTTCTTTCATGAAATTGTGACACGCGGACACAGCCTGAAGGATCTGCTCAGTTCCCGCTGGACCATGCTCAACCCGCGTCTGGCGGAGTTCTACGGGATACCTCATCCGGGCCACGACGAATTCCTCCGCGTCCAGCTGCGACCGGAACATCATCGCGGTGGCCTGCTGACTCAGGCAGCAATCCTGTCGCTCACTTCGGACGGAACACGGCATCGCCCTGTGCATCGCGGCGTGTGGATTCTGGAAAACATCCTCGGAAAGACACCGCCTCCACCACCGGCCAACGTAGAACCAATTGAACCTACGCCCCCGGAATCTCAGAAGACCTCCCTGCGGGACAAATTGCTGGCTCATCAGCAGAACCCGGCCTGTTCTTCCTGTCATTCGCGAATTGATCCACTGGGACTGGCCTTCGAAAACTATGATGCGATCGGCGGCTGGCGTGAATTTGAAACCGTGGCCACTGGCAGCGGGGCAGCTCCTCCGGTCAATCCCACCGGAACACTGCCGGATGGACGCACATTTTCCAATTCCGTTGACTTCGGCAAGCTGTTGCTGGAGGATCTGGAGCAGTTCAATCACACATTTCTGGAAAAGCTTGCAGCCTATGGCCTGCGGCGAGCGATCACTTTTGAAGACGATACTGCATTGCACGAACTTGCAGCCCGTTCTGCCGAATCAGATTACACGGTTCAGGTAATTCTGCGTGACTTTGTTCTGTCGGATCTTTTTCAACGCCGTTGATTATTCAACGCGGTTGATTGTTCAACGCCGTTGATCACTCAACGCGGTTGATTGTTCAACGCGGTTGATTGCGACTCATCACTCCACTGTCTGCTGCCCACTGTCTGCTGCCCACTGCCCACTCAACTCTGCAGAAAGCAACCCCATGTCGCACGTGAATACTTCCCGCTGGCTGATCGATCGCCGACATGTTCTCCGCGGTGCAGGTGTTTCCGTTTCGCTGCCGCTGCTGAACTGCATGCGTCCACTGCGGGCCGAAAAGAAACCCCAGGCAGCTCCAAAACGCAGCGTATTCGTCTATATCCCCAACGGAGTCAACACGCTCACCTGGCAGATTCAGCAGGCGGGCAGCGGGTACACACTGCCAGCACCACTGGCAGCTCTGGAACGTCACCGTGACCAGATCACTCCGATCAGCGGACTGCACCACCCCGACGTGCTGGGCAAACATCACAACTGCGACAAGGTCTGGCTCACCGGGGCGAATGTCCCGGCAGACGGCGGTGCTTTCCGCAATACCGTATCCGCCGACCAGCTGCTCGCGGAAGTACACGGTCAGCACACCCGTTTCTCCTCACTGGAGATCGCCATCACCGGCGGTTCTCTGGCATGGTCTCGGGAAGGAATTCAGCTGCCTGCCGAACGACGCCCGCGCACCATCTTCAACCGCCTCTTCGGTGTCGAACCCGGTGGCGTGGATGTGGCTCGACGTAACCTGAATCGCCGCGCCAGTGTTCTCGACACCGTGCTCGACGACGCTCGCAGTCTGCGTGGAAAGATCGACAGCGAAGACCAGAACAAGCTGGACGAGTACCTGACCGCCGTACGTCAGGTCGAAGTTCGCACACAGCGTGCCGAAAGCTGGCTGGACGTCCCCAAACCAGAAATCGACGGCAGCACCACCGCACGACTGACACGCGATGTGGACCAGAAGGATGCGGGCGAATACTACCGCACCATCTACGATCTGATGGTGCTCGCTCTGCAGACAGACATGACGCGAGTGATCACCTGCATGACCGGCAGTGAATCGCATGGTCTGGCGATCCCCGAAATCGGCATCGTCCAGACCCGGCATGAATTGTCCCACCACAACGGCGACCCGGAACAGATGCGTCGACTGACCCAGACCGACACATTCCTTGTGGAACAGTTCGCCTATTTCCTCGATCAGCTGCAGCAGCACAAGGACGGCGACACTCCGCTGCTCGAATCCACACAAGTGCTCTGGGGCAGCGGAATGGCTTATGGACACAGTCACGGCAATGCAAACCTGCCACTGATCCTGGCCGGAGGAAAGTCACTGGGACTGAAGCACGGTGCGCATGTCGATTTCAACCTGCCGCAGATTGGCCAGTACGATGTGAGCGATGCGAAGGAGCACTACCGCATCTGCTCCCGCCCGGTCGACTCTGACGCACGGCTCAGCAACCTGCTGCTGACCATGCTGCAGCAGGCCGACGTGGAGACAGACGGGTTTTATGACAGCCTGCGAACACTCAGTGAAGTCGTCAGCTGACCTGCATGCAATCTGCAGCCAGGCAAGATGCTTCACCTCCGCAATGATTACCACAGCGAACTCATCCATGTTTCCTGCCGTTCGACCGTTCCTGACTGTGCTGCTTCCGAGTGTTCTGGTTCCGCTGCTGATTCCGGTACTCGCTGATGAACCGGCAGCCTTTCGAACCGACTCGGACAGCGATGACAGCAAACCCTGGTTTCAGCTTGTGGAGGGACAGTTCCCTCCGGCTGGTTCGGCACACGCGTTTGCCGGTGAGCTGTATCGCCAGGATCACATCGAACGGACATTCATCGTCCGCGCGGATCGGACTGACGCCCAGAATCGCAGTCACTTCGACCTGCCGGTTGCCGCAGAAATGCTTCCCTACGGAGCAATCTGGTATCACGGTGCACCGGCTGCGCTTCGCGATATCCCCATCGGGACTCATCTGCATGGGTTGTACTATCGCTACGATGAAACAAAGGAATTTCAGCCGCTGGAGATCTTCAATAATCGTCGCAGTATCGAAGCAGAATTCACTCGCTGTCTGCTCCTGGAGGACGACTTCAGTCACAGCCTGCGGAATAACCGGCTGTGGCGTATCGACAGTGTCAATCTGGAGGAAATGAAGCTGATCACCACTCAGTTGACGGACGGCAAACCTGCCGACAGCACCACCACGTTTGATCTGCAGCAGGGAACTCAGGTTTGTCAGGGACGCAGCATTGCAGAACTGTCTGCGCTGCAGCCGGGCCAGCAGGTGCTGCTCAACCTGACCTGGGCCACGCTCTACGGTCCCGGCCGCGTCGTGCAGATCTGGCTGGACGAACCCAGCAGGCAACTGGCGCGGCAGCATCAGCTTGATCGGCATCGAGACTTCATCCGCCAGCGGGGGTTCCCCGGAAAAGTTGTCGCGGTCGATAACCAGCAGCGGATCGTGACCGTCACTCTGTTCGACATTGTCGACCGCGACCTGTACAGCGAACTCAGCGCTGGCGATACCGCAGGCATTGCAGTGGCCCGTGATACGCTCGCCATGTTCGATCCTGTAAATGACCGCAAGAGCGGACCGATTCTGGCAGTCAGTGAAGTTCCGCAGCAACCGGGCAGCAGTGGCATCCAGGTGCAGATTCAGCCTTCGCTGCTGCTGGAAGGATATCGCCCGGGACGGATTGTCCGGATCTTTCCGAGCGCGTGGAAAGTCGTGGCCCTGCCCCGCGAAGAGGAATTTTTCGGTCGCTGAAAACGACCGCAGGCAAGTGGGGTCATTGCATTTGGGGTCATTGAATTGCGGTGATGAATGAACCGCAGGGCTGCACTCCCCATGAACAACTGCATTGGTCAAACAGGTCTCGCTGCTGTGATCTTCAGGAGAAACAAATGCTGACTTTCGGATTTCGCCTCGTCGTCGTCTGTACTCTGCTGTCACAGCTGCCACTGCCCGCAGCCGATCCACTGCCACTGCGTGTGTACCTGCTGGCCGGCCAGTCCAACATGGAAGGTCAGGGTGTCGTCGATCTGGTGCACCCGCAGTACTACAACTCCGGCAAAGGAACGCTGCTGCGACTGTCAGAAGACCCGGCCAGCGGTGATCGATATCGGCATGTCCGTGATGATGCCGGAAACTGGACCGTTCGTGATGATGTGTGGTGCCGCTATCGCACCGCGCGGGAACTCAAGCGCGGCCCGTTGAGCATCGGATTTGCAGTCTACGAAGGTCGCCATCACATTGGCCCGGAGTACCAGTTCGGCAATGTCATCGGCGATGCAACAGACGCACCAGTGCTGCTCATCAAGACGGCCTGGGGTGGCAAGAGTCTGTTTGCAGATTTCCGACCGCCCACGTCCGGAGGCGAAACGGGACCCTTCTACAAACAGATGCTGGCGGAGTACCGTGAGGCAATTGCCGCCATCCCGGATGAGTTTCCAGAGCTGCGGGACAACCCGGTACAGCTGGCCGGTTTCGTCTGGTTTCAGGGCTGGAACGACGCCTTCGGTCCGGAGGCAGCTCGGGAAGAATATGAGCAGAATCTGGTCAATCTGATCCTCGATGTGCGCAAGGAATTCGAAGTTCCGAACCTGCCGGCCGTAATCGGAGAACTGGGCAATGACGGAGATCGCGCCGGGGCCAACGTCAAACAGATCCGCAAGGCTCAGGCTGCCGCAGCAGCTCGTTCGGAACTGGGCCCCCATGTCCGATTCGTTTCCACAACCGACTTTGCCCGACCGGCTGATCAGTCACCCAACGTGACGCATGGACACCACTGGTATGGTAATGCCGAAAGCTACTTTCTGATCGGCGATGCGCTGGGGCACGCCATGCAGACGCTGCACGAAAAAGCCCCGCAGCAACGTTGAATTCACTGCGGGGCCAGGTCTGCGGTGGTTCAGCAAGCGGTCAGCGAACAAGGAATGTCTTTGGCTCGGCTGCCATTTCCTCTTCCCACTCAACAAGGCGACGTTTGAGGTCCTGCACGATCTCATTCCGCTGATAGCACAGGTTGTTGTGCTCCGAAATGTCGGCCTCCAGATCGAACAGCAGATCCATCGTGCCACCGTCGTCGATGTACTTCCACTTGCCGTGACGAATGGCTCGCATCCGTCGATTGTTCCGCTGAATCCTCCAGCAGAATGTGCGGTCAGTCACCGGATCCTGGTCTCCAGTAAGCACCGGCAGCAGGTTCATACCATCCAGCACATAGCCTTCCGGGGCTTTTCCGCCTGCAGCGGCAAGGAACGTGGCTGTCAGGTCCATGGTAATGGCCTGCTGACTGCAGATCGTGCCTGGTTTCAGTTTCGCCGGCCAGCGCATCAGACAGGGAACACGAATCCCGCCTTCCCAGAGCGTGGCTTTGTGATGGAACAACGGCAGATTGCTGGCCCAGCGTTCCCCCCCATTGTCACTGGAAAGAACAAACAGTGTGTTGTCAGATACGCCAGCCGCTTCCAGCTCCTTCATGATCATGCCGACGCCGTCATCCACGCGTTCCAGCATTGCCTTGTAACCTTCACGACTGCCTTCCAGCATGTTCGCGCTGGTCACTTTCGGGTCCGGACGATTCGGTGGCTGGAACGGAGCGTGCACGGCCAGGTGCGGGACATACATGAAGAAGGGGCGGTCAGCGTTCTTACGAACAAATGCCGCGGCCCGTTCATTGATCAGATCGGTGAGATATCCTTCCGCCTTGGAAATCTCCAGCCCATCCCGCAGTGCATACGTGCCATCGTAGTAGGTATGGCGGTAGTAATCCGCGTGCCCCAGAAGTTCTCCGAAGTACTCGTCGAAGCCATGATGCAGCGGGTTGAATTCGTCATCATATCCCAGATGCCACTTCCCGAATGCTCCATTGGTATATCCGGCTGCACCCAGCATCTTCGCGATACCGGGCTGCGTTGCGGGCAGGCCGATGCCGTGATGCATAATCTCGATTTTCTTCCATTCCCCATCGATCAGCCGCTGTCGATCTGCCGTATATCCCAGCGCCCATTCGAAGCCTACTCGCTGCTGCCAGCGTCCCGTGATAAAGCCGCACCGCGTAGGTGAACAGACAGGAGCATTGGCGTAGAAGTCCGTGAACTTCACTCCTTCGCTGGCCAGCCGATCAATGTTCGGCGTGTGGATATCCGTTGAGCCCATACAGCCCAGGTCACCGTAGCCCATGTCATCCACAAGCACGAACACGATATTCGGAGCACGCTCCGACGCCACCCCACTGTCATTGGCGGACAGCAGGGAACAGCTGAGCACAAACAGTGGCAGACAGACCACCAGACCGGACATACGCATCTCAACACCTTTCTGTTGCAGTACAGAGGAAAGGCAGAGGTTATCTGTTGCGTTGTCAGGATGCCAGGATGTCAGCTGCGCAATTGCCCGGGCTGTCAGGCGAGGATCTCACTGACCTCGGATCGGCTGGCATTGTTGAAGTGCTCCAGCGGCAGGCCAAAGCAATGAGCCAGCGTCAGATGCAGACTGGCCAGCGGGGTATGTTCGCGGAGCACGAAGTGCTGCCCTGTCCGCAGTTTTCCACCACCGCTCCCGGCAAGCAGAATCGGCAGATTCTCGCGACGATGACCGTTTCCATCCTTCATTCCTGATCCATACAGCACGATGGAGTTATCCAGCAGCGTGCTGTCACCTTCCTGGATGGACTTCATTCGCTGGAGCAGCCAGGCAAACTGCTCGATGTACCAGCGGCTGACTGTTGTATATTCACGAATCGCCTGCGGCTGATTCTTGTGATGCGACATGCCGTGATGGTCGGACGTCACTCCATCCAGAAATGTAAAACTCTGCCGACTGAATCCGTGTGCCGTCATCAGTGTTCCCACACGAGTGGAATCCGTCTGCAACGCCAGCACCATCAGTTCCATCATCATCCGCAGGTGTTCGTCACGTTCACGCGGCAGGCCGGCAGCGGGGCGACTGAGCCCGGGGACTGACGCTGCCGAATCCTGCAGTGGTGCCGCCGTCAGTGATCGTTCCATGCGGACTTCGAGAGAACGGACACTCTCAAGGTACTCATCCAGCTTGCTGCGATCAGATTCGCTCACTTTCAGACGCAGTGATTTTGCTTCACCAAGGACAAGGTCCAGCACACTGGTCCGCGCCGCAGCGGCAGCTCTGGCTTCCGGGCTGGTCCGTGTTCGGAAGAGCCGATCAAAGGCCACCCGCGGATTGATCTCAGGAGAAATCCGCTGACCGTCAGGACTCCACGATACCGTATTGGCAAAGGCGATCGGACTCTTCCCGTCTCCTCCCTGTCGCGGAGGTTCAGTGCCCAGTTCGAGCGATGGCAGCAGCGTGCTGCCACCGATTTCCGCCGCAACCAGTTGATCGAGGGAAACCGGGCAATGACCGTTATCGACACCCCGCCCGGTGAGGAACGCTGATGTCATACGGACGTGATTTCCAGCTGTCACGTTGTCCAGATGCGAAAGGATACTCACTTCCTGCCGCAATGGCTCCAGCGGCTCAAGGATTGGCGATATCTGATAATCCGCACCTCGCCCCTGCACATCCCACGCTTTGGGATACACACCATTCGGCTGAAATACGCAGAGCAGTCGCTGCGGCGCTGCAGCCGGAGCAGCAGCACGCAACGCTGGCTGCATCGCCTCCAGCCACGGCAGTGCAAGTGTTGCAGCGCTGCTGCGGAGGACTGTGCGGCGTGAAAGAGCACGAAAGGCCATCAGACTGAACCCTGCCTGGAATACTTGTGAAAGAGCACCTGCCAGAATAAGAACGACTGACAACCCAGTGCCGGCGAGATTATGATTCGAGAAGCGACTGAATTCATCTGCTGAGGGGTATCGCTGTGACGGATTCCAGCATCAACGATAGCGATCGGGAAGATCTGAATCCGTACGCGGTCATTTCCGTTGAACAGATCGATCCATTCAACCAGAGTGAAACACGCAGATTTCGGATGGATCAGTTTGAGGTTCAGGGGCTGTTGCTGCTGTGTGGCCCGACGCTGGTTCTGCCACCAGTCTGCCCGTTCACCGGAGAAACAGATGATCTGGTTGCTGTCAGAAGTCGCCCCCAGTATCCCTCCATGAAACTTGTGCTGCATCAGCGGACCTGCGAGGTCACGTTCTTCATCACCAGCCGAATGATGCGGACGCGACGGCAACGTCAGATTATCTGCTTCATCCTGATGCTGGTCGGCTTCGAACTGCTGTTTTCCTTACCCCTGCTGACAAGCCTGTCTGGTCTGAACCTTCTCGGCAATTTCACCGGTTTTGGCCAGTTCATCGGTGCCATCTGGATTTTCATCTGCATCAATGCGATCCAACACAACTTTCTGCGACTGGTCCTGACGCGGTTCGAGAAACCAGACAGTTTCTGGATCAGAGGCTTTAAGGAAACTCACCTGCAGCGCTTTCTTGACTGCCGCGAGGCGCTGTTGCGGTCCGCGCACCAGCGCAAGACCCAGTCCTCCTGAAGCAGCCTGCGCCGCCACGGTCAGGCTGCAGCAACTCACTCTCTCCAGCGGTTAATGACCCTCATCAGAAGCCGTACCCTGCTGTCGAAACGCCTTTGTCAGCACCACTGCTTCAATCATCGCATCAAGCCGGCCACCGCTGACTTCGCAGGCCTCGATCACCTGCCGAATGGCCGCCTCATCAAACGATTCCAGCTGCCGACCCAGCGCAAAACTGAGCAGACGCCTGGCCAGATTGCGACGAAACTCATCAGCTCGCTCCCGCACCAGCCAGCGTTTCAGTTCAGCTGCTCCGGAAAACTCCTGACCACCAGGCAGAACACCCGTGGCATCAATCGCCTGACCGTTCTCCCGCGTACGAAAACGACCAATTGCATCGAATTGCTCCAGCCCGAAACCGAGTGGATCAATGCGGGAATGACATGCCGCACAGGCCGGATCCCGGCGATGCTGTTCCAGTTCTTCACGCAGCGTTCGCCCTTTTCGCTCACCGGCATCTCCCGGCAGAGCTCCTGCATCCGGTGGCGGCTCCCCGGCAGACTGTCCCAGCAGTGTCTCCAGAATCCACTTTCCACGCACCACTGGACTGGTCCGCGTCGGGCTGCTGGTCGCGGTCAGCACACTTCCCATCCCCAGCAGTCCGCCACGTACCGGATCACGCAGATCGACCAGCCGAAATTCATTTCCACGAACGCCTGAGATCCCATAATGATCCGCCAGGCGTGCGTTCAGAAAACTACGATCCGTGCTGAGCAGCTCGTCCACGGTGCCATCGCCCTGCAGAAGCATTGCAAACATCAATGTGGTTTCTTCACGCATGTCCGCAGCAAGGCGAGCATTGAAGTCCGGAAACCGCTTCGCATCCGGTCCGCTTCCACCGCTGATCGCCATCGTCCCCAGCCACTCACTGGAAAACGCCTCCGCAAATGCACGCATTCGCGAATCCTGCAGCATTCGCTGCACTTCCTCAGCCAGTACGTCCGGCTGCAGCAGCCTGCCATCAGCAGCACGCTCACGCAGAGGCTCGTCAGGCATCGACAGCCACAGGAAATAGGACAAGCGTGACGCAAGTTCCCAGGAGGTCAGTGGCGTCCCGAGCTCCGTTGCACCGGCCTTTGACGCACGGTTCAACTCCACCCGGTACAGAAAATGAGGAGACACAAGAATCGCCGTGCAGCTCAGACGAAACGCCTCCGCTGCAGACAGACCGGCAGCCCGCGCGTTCTGGAACAGCTTTCCATAATCTGCTGCTTCTGCTGCACTGACCGGACGCCGGAACGCACGACTGGCCAGACGCTGCAGACGATCTTCCGCATCACGCTGTGTTCCGGAAAAATCCTGCAGCTGAAGTTCGCCCGCCGGCGCGCTGCCTTCCGGAGGATGCGGGCCGGTGACCTCCACCCAGTCAATCGCCAGTCGACCTGGCGACTGCGTGCGTTGCTCCTGCAGAGCGTCACGTTCCACAATCCTGCCGGCACGCGCATACAGCTCAGCATTCTCGTCCAGCTGAGCACGATTTGCCTCGCGAAACCGCCCATCCACTTCACTCGGACTCAGCCGCAATGCACGCCCCAGCTGCAGCATCGCGTTTCGAACGGCTGGCAGTCGATCCATAATGTAGCCGCGAAATCGCTTCATCTGTGCCGGATCCCCATCTTCATCCAGCAGCCGCAACCACTCATACGGACGCTGGACGCCTACCAGCGCTGCATGCAACGCCTGCAGCTCATCGGGAGCGCGACGCAGCTCCGCATCCGTCGCCGGCCACCTCGGAGCAGACCGGGCCGAACGCTGCGTGACGATCTCATTCGCCTGCTTCGGTAACTCGCGGTACTTCCTGGCTGCGGGCCTGTTACGCCTGCTGGCGGCAGCGGTGGGCTGCTGCAGATTCCATGTCATCTGATAACTGCCCGCGCGCAGAAAACGTTCCAGAGAATACAACGCCGGCTCCTGCGTCAGGACCGTAAGCCCTCCGCGCTGCTCATTATCCAGTTGCAGGACTGCGCCCGTCGGACCTGCGGTACTGAGTGCCCTGATCGTGAATCGGTAATACCCGTCAACCGGAATATCAATCGATTCGTACAACGTCATCTGGCCGCGATTGAGTACATAACCAACGAAATCATCGCCAAACTTCTGCGGAATTTCTCGAGTCTCCGTCATCAGCATCGCTTCAGATTCCAGATGCACCGTCTGAGGCACTTCGGACAATGCCAGCACTCCCTTCAGCGCAGCATCTGCAGCGTCCAGATACTTCTCCACATCAGCAGTCGTGGTGAACAGCGCATCCCGATCATTATTGAATCCGCTGAGCCCCTGCCCATCTGCGTTCAGCTGCTCTCCGGCATGCAGTTCGACGCCCAGCAGGTCTCGCATTGTGTTGCGATACTCCGCCCGCGTCAGTCGCGGAAACGTGACGTGCCCAGCCTGCTCAGCAGGCACCCATGCCGGATCGTCCAGCATCGACCGGACCCACTGAAGCAGCTCACGATACTCCGCGGCGGATGGAATCGGATCCTGCGGCGGCATCTCCTGCTCCTGCAGGACCTCCAGGACCCTCGACCAGACGGGCCGATCTGACATCATCTGCGCGACGGTTTCATACTGCTGCAGATTCAGATCGCCGCGCTGCTTCAGATCGCCATGACAACTGATGCAGTACTTCCGCAACAGCTGCTGGCCGCGCTGCCACTGCCGCTGCGATTCCTCATCCGCTGCCTGCCCGGATGCAGTGGCACCATTGAGAAGCAGACACAGCAGCAGGCAATACGCCAGCATGCTGCTGAAATTCCGCTGTCGTCGGCCTGATGCATCACCGCCCGCAAGTTGCCGACCCCAGTCACAACCGGCGCGGTACTCCTGCTCGTGTCTCAAGGTTGCCGCTCCTGCAGCCGTTGTCGCAACCCGGCCCGAATGCGTTCTCGAGGCGTCACCGATTCTTCGGCATCGTTGTCCGGCCCTGATTCGCCAGGAGCAATCTGTGGTGATGCCTTGTCCTGCTGATCCCGGGAGGAGGCAACATCAGGCAGCGGCAGCTGATGCTGCTTCAGGTAACTCACAGCTGCGGGCACAGATTCCACAGGAAACTTGTGCCCGCCGGTGGAGATCCACGTGACCACCGGTGTTCCCCGCGACGATTCGTAGCGCGTCATCCGGGGCCCGTCCGGCTTGCCCTCAGCGCAACCATTCAGGCGCTTCACAGACTCGATCGTGAACTGTTGCCAGGCAAATTTCACGAGCGGATCATTGCTGCCGGCGACGTGAAACAATGGTCGTGGCTGCAGCTTTCCCTGCATCCGGATCGCTGCCGAACCGGACGGAGCAAACGCGGCAAACTGAGCCCCCCGTTCAGCCCACAGCAGATACGTAAATCCCCCCCCATTGGAATGGCCGGTGCTGTAAATGCGACGATCATCAACCCGATAGTTGCTGCGAAGCCATGCCAGAACGATATCCACAAACTTCAGATCGCGGTCCTGCTGATCACCGGCAGACTTCTGCCAGCCTGTCTTTTTTCCCTCCGGGTCCGTCAGCTGCCCGGGCGTATTGAGTCCCTGCAGGTAAATACTGCAGGCTTCCGGCCAATGTTCGTGATAGCGAAACTGCCGATACGTGTTTTGCATGGAACCACCATGCCCGTGGAACACAAGCACCACCGGCATCGCAACTGCCTTCGCATCCTGCGGCAGGTACACCAGAGCTTCACGCTTAACACCGTCCACCTGCCAGGTCTGCAGCTGTGGCTGAGCAAACACGGGGCTGCAGCAAACGCAACACAGCACCAGCAGCATCTGTTTCATGAACTTTTATCCCTGTCTGCAAACACCCTGGATCTGTCGTGCAAGTCTGCCGTTGCTGCATTTCGGTGGTCCGAGCCGGAGCTCTGCCCGAAGCAGCCTCCGAAAATCCCCCTGTGACACTACTGCTGCACCACGGCATCGCGATCAGCGGCTGCGGCCTGTGCGAGATAGCCCAGCATTTTCTGCAGCTGCTCCGGATTCTGTCCGGAAACATCATGCTGTTCAGCAGGATCATCAGCAATCTGATACAGCGCATTCTGCTGCTTTTCACCGGAACCACTCACCACCAGCTTCCAGTCGCCGCGCCGCAATGACACAGCCCGCCATCCCGGACCAACCGTATACAGGCTGCGTTCGGGCAGAGCCTGGTGCTGGAGCAGCAGCGCAGACAGGTCCGTACCATCCCAGTGAGGATCGCTGGAAAGTTCAGCTCCGGCCAGCGCACAGAATGTGGGCATCCAGTCGACAATCTGTGTCGGCGACTCAACCTGGCCCGCAGCAATTCTGCCCGGCCACGACACAATTGTCGGGACCCGTGTTCCACCTTCGTACACATCTCCCTTCTGACCACGCAAAGGCTGATTGTTTCCGATCAGGCGGCCGTTCGGACAATTGTCATCGGGATACTTCAGATCGTTATTCTCAGCAGTGCTGCCGCCGTTATCACTGGTCACAACAACAAGTGTGTTTTCACGCATTCCCTGCTTTTCGAGGGCCGCCAGCACTCGTCCCACAGCATCGTCGAAGTGCATCACACAGGCCGCGTAGTGCCGTGGTAACTCTGCGGTCACATCCGCAGGAACCCGGTCCAGCCATTCCTGCGGTTCCTTGAGCGGCAGATGCACCGCCGTGTATGGCAGATACAACAGAAACGGACGATCGCCACGCGCCGCAATCCAATGTTCTGCCTCCGCTGTCAGCAGATCGGTCACATGCCCCTGCTCCTCCAGCAACTGCTCATTACGGTGCCATGTTTCTGTCCACGGCCCCATCTTGTAACGATGATTCCACGGACTGATACCACCAGCCAGCGATCCATACGAATGGTCAAACCCGAAATGATTGGGGCCCACCTCGGGCGAAGATCCGAGGTGCCACTTTCCGATCAGGCAGGTGTCGTATCCAGCCCGCTTCAGGGCTCGTGGCAAAGTCATCGTATCTGCCGGCAATGCCTGCGTATTCGTCGGTGCAGTCACCCCGAATCGACTCCAGCAACGGCCCGTCAGCAGACCACTGCGAGTCGGGCTGCAGACCGGCGCGACGTAATGCTGTCGAAGTTCAAGGTTCTGCTCCGCCAGCCGATCAAGATGAGGTGTCGGAAACTGACCGCCATGAAAGGCCACATCCGCCCAGCCCAGATCATCAGCCATGATGAAGACGAAATTCGGAGGAGCAGTCTGAGCCTGAATCTCCGAACCCAGCAGCAGCAGCATTGCAGCAATGATCACACGCATAACAACTCCATGCGATTGGAACACATTCAGAACAGTTTCGCAGTAACCAGCACAATCTTACGCCCGTTCAGGGAACAGGGGAATTCTGCCGGACTCACGAAGTAGCTCCAAAGGTGCAATCTGCCGCCAAAGATCTGCCCCCCAGGCCTCACCCAGTCCATTTCCCACGCGCCTGCAGCAGGCAGCCTCGCTAGAATATGTCTGCACCGTCAACCCAGGCTTCCGCAGCATTTCGAATCCAGCCTCGGCCGCTGATCTGAGGAATCCCATGCAGGCATTCACCGCCAATCCCGGCATGCGACGAATTGTGGACAATCTGTTGTCCACCGTACTGCTGATGATTCTGGCCGGGGCCGGCCATTCCGTCACTGCCGATACCGATTTTCTGGATGCAATCCGCCCGGCATCCGGCCTCGCACTCACGCTGCTGCTTCGCAAGGGATGGACAATCAGCCCCGCGATCTGGCTGAGCACTTTTCTGAGTTCCGTGTTCTCCGGATTCTCGGTTGCGCAACCGCCTGCCGCAGCGGAGGTGCTGCTCATCGCTGCAGTGCTGGGCATCTCCGACATGGTCCAGGCCGGCGTCGGTCTGCTGCTGCTGCAGAAATCCTCCATCACTCGCCCCTTCTCGGACATCAACCAGCTCTTCTCTGCTGCTGGTCTCCTCGCCGTCGCTGCACTCCCCGGCAGCATCTGCGGAACTGCAGTCATTGGAGTTATCGAATCGATGACGTTGTTTGTCTGGTGGGAAGCAATGCTCTCGTTCTATCTGGCAAATGTCCTTGGAGTTTTCCTTGCGGCACCGGTACTCCTGAATCTGCGGAATCTGCCTGACCTTGCCGCGACGCCTGTTCGACTTGCAGATGCACTCGCGGTGACACTTCTGTTCACAGCAACAGCATGGCTGGTAATTGCCCAGATTGCAGCCCCGCCATATCTGCTGCTGCTGTTTCCGCTGATTATCTGGTCTGCAGTTCGCGGCGGAGCCCTTGCAGTATCGCTCTCGGTCCTCGCAGCATTCATCGTTGCCATGATTGCCTTTCAGACGCCGCAGCTGTTGCTGTTTCCTGAGGACCCCCAGCGGACGATCGTGACCGTGCAGACCGGGATCTGCATCCTCTCCCTGACCGGTCTGACTGTTTCAGCCGCACTTGCGGAGCTCCGCCGAACTGAACGTGGGCTCCGCGAAACGATGCAGACACTGCAGACAACAGAATCCCGACTGCAGGCTCTGATCGAGCATGCTCCGGATGCAATTGTGGTGCACGACGTCACAGCAGGCAGGTTTGTGGAAGTCAACGCCGTGGCCGAACAACTGTTCGGCCTGCCCCGCGATGAACTTCTCAAATGCCACCCCGCTGATCTGAGTCCGGAAGCACAACCGGATGGGACTTCGTCACGCCAGGCTGCAGAAACACTCCTGCGAAAGGTGCTGGACGGAGCCCCCGCCACAATCGAATGGCAGATCCGAAATGCCCGGGGCCAGTTGTTGCCCACCGAAGTCAGACTGAATCAGCTTCCTGCAGATGGCCAGTGCCTGGTTCGCGTGAGCATCACGGACATTACCGAACGCAAGCAGTTGCAGGAGCGCCTGGCCAGCAGCAGAGAGAACGCAGAAACCATCGCACTGCGACTCCGTCTGGCCCTTGAAGCAGGCAATGTTGGTCTGTGGGACTGGGATGTGCAGACCAACCAGGTCTTTTACTCAGAGCAGTTTCGCCGTCAGCTTGGTTATCCACTGGATACTCCGATGAGCACCTATGATGACTGGGAACAACGAGTCCATCCGGATGATCTGGAATCTGCAAAACACAGCATTGCAGCCTACTTCAATGGTGAAACGGAACAGTATGCACCTGAGTTCCGCATGCGACATCAGGATGGCAGCTACCGCTGGATCCTGTCCCAGGGAGAAATCCTGCGTGACCAGCACGGGCAGCCATATCGGATGCTGGGTGTGCACATCGACATCACAGAGCGTCGCGAGGCAAGAACTGTGATGCAGGAATACTCGCGGGAGCTGGAACAGCGCAATGCCGAACTGAGTTCCTTTGCCTACGTCGCCTCACACGATCTGAAGGCACCGCTGCGGGGCATTCGTCAGCTGGCGGAATGGACCTGTGAAGATCATCGGGATGTGCTTCCGGAGGATGTGCGCACGAACCTTGGGCAGATTATCGAACGTATCAACCGGCTCGACGGTCTGCTGAATGACCTGCTGATGTACTCCCGCGCAGGGCGAATGCACGGCAACGCTGCCATCATCAACGTCGCTGATCTGTTGCAGGAGATTATTGAGACTGTTGCCGTCCCTCCCACATTTTCCGTGTCCGTCGCAGCGGACGTCCCAGAGATCGAAACGTATTCCACTCCGCTGACCCAGGTACTCACCAATCTGATCTCCAACGCTTTTCGACATCACGATCAGGACGCCGGGTGCATTGAGATCAACGTCCGGCACGACAAATCCCTGCTGTACTTTGCCGTGAGCGATGACGGACCAGGAATTCCTCCGCAGCAGCATCAGCGTGCCTTCCAGGTCTTTGAGACTCTGTCTTCCGTACCGAAATCCGGAAGCACCGGAGTCGGGCTGGCGATCGTGCGCAAGGCTGTGGAAGCCTACGGCGGCACCGTCGAGATTCTCTCCTCAGGGGAACGAGGGACCACGATTGCCTTCACCTGGCCCCGACAGATTACAGCAGCCGAAACTTCGGCATAACGGCATACCATCACTACAGCGCGAACACCACAGAAACGCGCTTAGCGTCGTTCGCCTGCTGACCACACGGGGAGTGTCGCTGACTTGACCCGGGGGCAGTTCCTGCCGCAGCACCCAGCGGTTCCCGGGAGTCAGAATGAGAATGCAGCAGACCCTGGCTGTGCGGTAATCAGGACGTCGATTGTGCTGGAGCACTTCCCGGAGGAAAGCAACTCTGCTGCAGATAGTCGGAGATCAGTTGCATGTTCTTCATGAACTCATCGTTGGAATTCGACTTGAGCAGGTAGCCGGCCACGTTCTTGTCATACGCCTGCCGACGATCCACCTCGTTATCCGATGTGGTCAGTACAAACACATTCGTGCACCGCAGGTCGGGATCGTTGCGCAACTCATGCAGAAACTCATGACCATTCATGCCGGTCATTCTGAGATCCAGCAGAACCATCCGAGGCTCAGGCACCTGCCCGGTTTCCCCGCGAAGTAACCGCAGCCCTTCCGCCCCATCGCTCGCTTCAAACGCAGGATTGCGCACTCCGATGTTGCGGAACGCACGCTTCACAGCACGACGATCAACATCATCATCTTCGATATGCAGAATGGAGACCGTCGGTCGCTCGCTCATGGTCTGTCTTCTCCGCAGAACGCATTACGCAGAACCCACTGTCGCCGCCTGCCGAATACACTGGCGACGGTCTGGCAGGCACCTGACTCTCACCTCAAGGTTAACGTGATGCTGAACTTACGACAACCAGAAACCCCGCAAGCCGTCCTTTACAGCCGTTGCACGAAACTTTCCTGCTCGACAGGATGGGCTTCCTCGGCCGGCCCTCCAGAAGCAAAACACACTGGCAAAGGCCGGAATGTCACGCTTCTCTGCCAGTCAACTCACCATGAATTTGCCGGAAAATCAGCGGCCAATTCAAGGTTCTCTGGATGAAAACCCCATTTCAATGACGGTTTAGGCACCTGTCAGGGACTCTGGTTGACGCAAAGAAAAACTGCCTGCAGATGGCGGGACCGTGTTTCCCTCCCAGGCCGCCCTGCACTCTGCAAAGTTCCCTGCCACAGCATTTCATAAGCACTCGCTGGCTCAGCATTGAGGGCCTGTCATAAACTTCCACCAGCGCTCCACTTCAACATCCCGGGACCCTGTATCCATGTCGAAGCCACTTCAGGTGCTGCTGGTCGAGGACGATGAGTTTGACGAAAAGCTGTTCCGCCAGCTGATCCGACGCAGCGACGAATTGTACTGCGAAATCACGAACGGCCGCACACTTGCCGAAGCATCCCGACAGCTTCAGGACACCCCAGTGGATCTCGTTGTGCTGGACCTGAATCTGCCTGACAGTCGAGGAATCGCCACCTTTCAGGCATTGCATGCGGCATTCAACGGTCCCATTCTGATCTACAGCGGCACCAATGACCTCGAACTCACCCAGGCAGCACTCAAGCTCGGTGCTCAGGACTTCCTTGTCAAAGGCGAAGCCGATACACACAGCCTGTCTCGTGCAATGCTGTTCGCCGCTGAACGTGGTAAACGGCTGGAGGTGGAACGCTCGCTTGCCAGTCGAAATCGCGAACTGAATCTGCTCTTTCAGGTTCATGAAATGCTGCTGCCGGAACTGTCATCTCATGCGTTTCCATCCGGAGCCGCCTCCGCTGCTGTCTTTCCTGCGGAACGGGCGAGCGGCGATTACTGTGACCTGATTCCCCTGCCCGATTCCCGTCTGCTTTGCTGTGTTGCAGACGTCAGCGGCCACGGACTGCGAGCGTCACAACTGATGCTCACCGCCCGCGCAACGATTCGCGCCCTGTCGCAGTCCATTCACGACCCCGGCGAACTTATCGAGGCGGCCGGTGCACTCCTCGGGAGAGATTTTCCGCTCGGCTCCTTCGTCACGACATTTCTGGCTGTCATCGATGGACAAAGTGGCACCATGACGTGGTGCGGGGCTGGTCATGAAGGATTCCTGATTCACGGCGATGGCTCAGAACCCGTTTCTCTTGCCCCCTGCACAGCCCCGATCGGACTGATGCATCTGGCCGGACTGGACCCGGCACAGTCCACGGTAGTGCAGCTTGAACCCGGCGATCTGCTCTTTGTCCCCACTGATGGCGTCTTTGAGGCAATGGACGATCAGTCACGTGCTTTCGGCCTGAAACGAATGCTGCAGCGTGTGCAGGAACTGCATCGGGAAACTCCGGAGACGCTTATTCGCAGAATGTGTGATACAATCGAGGAGTTCTGTAATGGGCAGGCCCTGGCTGATGACATGACCATGGTCTGCGCTCGTCCGCTCGATTTCACGCAGTAACCTGCAACAGGAGCCGATTGTGAATTCCGGTGACAGCTCTCCCCCCCCTGCCTCCGACAACAACTCTCCACCGGTACTCCTCGGCAGCAGCAATCGAACAGAAGCCTACTTTCAGGTTGCGATGGCGTCCGCCCCCATTGCCATGGTGATGATCAACGCTGACGGCACAATCGTCCTCGCCAACCTCGAAGCTCACCGAATCTTTGGTTACACGGCAGGTGAACTGGTCGGACGCTCACTCGAAACTCTCATCCCACGTCCCTTCCAGCACACACACGTCGCCCAGAGAAACTCGTTTTTTTCCAGTCCGGAATCACGAACGATGGGTGTCGGGCGGGAGCTTTTCGGGCTCCGCAGCGATGGTTCCGAATTCCCCGTGGAAGTCGGGCTCAATCCCGTGCACACCGATGCGGGTGTGTTTGTAATCAGTGCGATTGCTGACATCTCCGAACGCCTGAGAATGCATGAAGCGCTTGAAGAACGTGCGCGGGAACTCGAACGCAGTAATCGCGAACTGCAGGAATTCGCCTACGTCGCATCGCATGACCTGAAGTCACCACTGCGAGCCATCCTGCACCTTGCTGAATGGATTGGGGAAGACCAGGAAAATCAGCTGAGTGAACAGTCGCGGGAAGATCTCGCCTCCCTGCAGAAACGATCGCAGGGCATGTCACGGCTGCTGGACGATCTGCTGGCGTACTCACGCGTCGGTCGCAAAGCCTACGAAACCGTACAGGTTGACCTGCAGCAGCTTGTCGCAGAGATCATTGAATCCATCGATCGCCCCCCTGAGATCTCCATCACAATTGAAGGAGCACTTCCCACCCTGCTGGCTCCCCCGGTTCCCATGCGGCTGGTACTGCAGAATCTCATCGAAAACGCAGTCAAACACCACGATCAGATCGACGGGCACATTCAGGTTTCGGCGGAAGAGTCGGCACAGCATGTCCTGCTCAGAGTCCACGACGATGGTCCGGGAATCCTGCCCGAAAATCACTCCAAGGTGTTCGAGATCTTTGTCACACTGAACAAGGAAAGTGGTGACAAGTCGGATTCCAGCGGTATGGGGCTGGCACTCGTCCGTAAGACAGTCGAAGTCTACGGTGGCTCCATTGAAATCGAATCTCCCGCCACGGGTCGCGGGACTGTATTCTGCGTCCGCTGGCCCAGACAGGCTGCTTCGCCGGTATAGCAGCAATGCGGACAGCTGGCATTCTCATCGCTGCTCATCAGGGGAATTCTGCGGCAATCAGGGCAGCCTCAGGTTGCTCTGCCGTCAGCGGTGATAACATAAGAATCGTCCCGAACGGCTGCAGCGCTCGGTGAATCCTTCCGCCCACCACTGGATTATTCCGCTGTCTCTGTCCTCGTCACATCAGCCCTGTGAGGTTTCCAGATGAGCCGTAAGCCACCTTCTGCTGAACAACATCAACTGGTCTTCGAAAACGGTTCGGCTATTGGCACCAGCCAGAAATGGGATGGTGGTCAGTACTGCTCCATCATCACTTCCTACGGCATCGTTGGCTGCGGAATTTATGACCTGAAGACCCCCGAGGAATTCGGACAGGCGATTGCCATTGCCAAAGGTACTCCCGCAGCACCGCTCACCGAACCGGAAGATCTCTTCGATGCAAAGATCGTCGGTATGACCGCAAAAGCAGCAGCCTGCGGTATCAAACTGGGCGACACCGGTCTGCAGGCAGTAGAGAAAATGCTCATCGCTGCACGTGGCTGATCTGCCTTTGCAGTAACCTCAGACAGCGTTTCTGTTCCAGGAAGCACATCCCGGTTCAGTCAGCCGACGTCGTGCCATTGCAACGGAGTGCCCCTGGCAATATCCGCTGTCGCAGAGCGCCCCAGCACTTCTTCCAGAAAACGAGGGTGCAGACCGTCCCCTGGACGGATGGAACGGACATTCTCAGCAGTGAATGGATCACCCTTTCTGACGTCCTGCACCACAAACAGCGACCGCCGAAAACTGCGACTCTTCTGCTCACTGGCGCTCACCCCGTAGTACACATCGCCGACGGCGCGTTCAGCTGTTCGAACCGCCTCCACCATCGCCCGAAACTCATCCGGCTCCAGCGAGAACTGACTGTCCGGTCCCGGCGTGGATCGAGACAGCGTGAAGTGCTTTTCGATGATCGTTGCTCCCAGCGCCACCGAAGCCACCGGCACTGTGATTCCCAGCGTATGATCTGACAGTCCTGCCGGCACGCCAAATGCCTGAGCCAGGTGCGGAATCGTGCGCAGATTCATTGCTTCGGCGGGGGCCGGGTAAGCACTGATGCACTTCAGCAGAGCCACTTCCGGGGCGCCTGCGGTACGCAGCACGTCGACCCCCTCAGAAATCTCCGCCAGCGAGGCCATGCCCGTGGACATGATCACCGGCTTGCCCGTCGAACCAATCTTCTTCAGCAGCGGAATGTCGACGATCTCAAAGGATGCAACTTTGTGCGCTGGCACATTCATCTGCTCCAGAAAATCCACCGCCGTCGCATCAAACGGGCTCGAAAAACAATGCAGGCCGAGTGATTCTGCCAGTGCCTTCAGCCGCGGCTGCCACTCCCACGGAGTAAAAGCCTCCTCGTACAATTCATACAGTCGGCGTCCGGCCCAGATTGTACCCTCACCAATCTGAAAGTACTGGTTGTCGCAGTCAATGGTGAGTGTGTCTGCGGTGTAGGTCTGCAGCTTGATCGCATCTGCACCCGATTCGGCCGCCACGTGCACCAGCCGCGCTGCCTGTTCGTAGTCCTGATTATGGTTTGCAGAAAGCTCCGCAATGATATACGTCGGGTGCCCCGGGCCGATCCTGCGGTCAGCAATTGTGATCGATGGCAATGTTGTCATCAGCTGGTCCTCGTCATCCGTTCAATGCCTGCACGCTGGAATTCCATGCGGTAAATCGCAGCCCCTGCTGTCCGTCAGTGGTTTCCGCACGCTGTTGATACTCTGCTTTCAGAAATGCCTTCTGCGAAGCAACGTTTTCTTCCCGAATCATCGCGTCAACCCACCCCAGACCACGCTGCACAAACGCGTAGTTTGTCGCCAGGCGAATCAAGGTCGTGCCGTACCCGGCCCCACGGAATTCCTCAGCAATGGAAATACTGATGACGGCCCCACCGCTCCGCAGGTCCAGTCGTACCTGACCGACTGGTCTGTCTTCGTCATTGCAGGCAATCAGAATGTCGCAGTCAGCCTGCTGCAGTCGTCCGGAGTACCAGCGAGAGTGATCTTCCCAGGAGATCTCGGCGGAGCTGAACGATACCTGCCGTACTGTCGCCTCATTCCGCCAACGCCAGAGCCGTTCGCTGTCTTCTGCCGTCGCATGCCGTAACTTCAGCGCGGGGCCGGCGAGTAAAGCCGCGACGCGTCCGGCCCCCTGTCCATCCACCTGCCGCAGACAACGCTCTGATGCAGCCCGCAAGATCGCTTCCTGGCCGTCGAGTGACTGCAGCAGTGCCGACACATTTGCTGTCGCATGATCATCCATCCAGCCTGCATTCCAGCCCATCCCGAGCGCTGCAATTGTCTCTGCCACCCGTACCTGATTCCCGGCTGTCACCACGCAGATCATTGGCAGACCGCAACAGGCCATCTCCCAGCTCGTGGTCCCGGCCGCAATAATTGCCAGATCGGCATCGCGCATCAGGCCCGCCATGTCCCGACAGTTCTGCTCGATCCTGACTGAGAACGGCAGAGATGCGGCCAGCGCACGAACCTCCTCAGCCCGATCATTCACCGCTCCGAGCACCACAACCACTTCACGAATCAGCCGCGGAGCAGCTCTGAGCTGCAGCAGAATCCGATCCACTGCACGTGTCGGATCACTGCCCCCACAGCTCACCAGAATCCGCTCCGGACGATCTCGAACGCGCGGCGTCTGAATCCGCTGGGCAGCAAATTCCCGCCGCAGCAGGGCAAAGCGAGAACCGGCCAGCAACGTGGACTGCGGACTGCAGCCAGGGTAGTCGGCTGCTGTTGCCCAGGCATTCTGATTCAGGATCATGCCACCATCCGCCGGCCTGCCGAAATCATCGATCTGCAACAGACGCAGACCAGCCTGATCCAGCTGACAACGATACCTGTCGTCAAAATGGTAGCCGTCCAGCACCACCGCAGTGGCCGCAGTCTGTGCAGCCAGTTCCGCGGTTGTATCGGCGTCCTGCAGGGACCCCGCCGGGCATTCCAGCAGATGAACTCCACACTGCTCAAGTTCCATGCGTCGCTGCAGCGGTTCCGGCAGGCCTGCGGTCACCAGTTCAGCTCGGCCACCCAGATCCTGCCACGCCTGACACAGTGCCAGACAACGCATCACATGCCCGGTTCCCATCTGCAGTCCGGCGTCTGCACGGATCAGCAGTACGCCGGGATCCCTGCCCATCACGCGGCCTTCTGCTGAATGTGGGAGTTGAATTGCTGCCATTCAGCATGCTCAGCGTACGCCTGCAGGATGTCCCGCCAGCCGAAATCCCGTCCGGAAAAATGAGCAAAGATGCTGCGGACCAGCTGCATGTCTTCCGGTGTATCCACAGTCCAGCGATAGCCCGACAGGTCCTCGGAATTCACGATGCCGCGAGTGCGAAACAACCCGGGATTGCGATAAATCCACGGTGTCACGTGCTCCCGACAGGATTCGTCCCGCGCCTCACGCCACGTCCGCTCAAGTGCTTCAAAAGTAAACGCTTCGACATCCAGCCCACGCGGAAATGTCCGCGGCTCCAGAGTGTTGGAGACATAATCAAGCCGGCCGTCAGCTTCCAGCAGCTTCCTTGCCACCTGATCAATCAACGCCGCATCAATCACCGGGCAGTCTGCTGTCACTCGTACAACGATATCCGGGCTGAGCTGCTTCGCTGTCTGATAATACCGATCCAGCACGTCCAGATGACTGCCTCGAAAACAACGCCAGCCGTATTGCTCCGCTGCTGCGTACAACTGGTCGTCTCCCGGCTCTGTCGATGTTGCGACGACCACATCATCCGGGGTCAACGCACTGCGTACCCGTGAGATCACACGATCGAGCATGGGACGACCGCAGATGTCCGTCAGCACCTTTCCCGGCAGACGACTGCTCCCCATCCTGGCCTGAATGATTACTACGGTCTTCATCTGCTCTGCCCTGCGTTTCCACAATCTCGAACACCAGCCCCGTCTTCAGGCTGCCCGTCGCTGTGCTGTCCTGACGGCTGCATGCAGACGAGCAATCACCAGGTCCTGCTGCATGTCCGTCAACGCTGGATAAACCGGCAACGACAGAATCTCTGAAAACGCGGCTTCAGCATGCGGACACATTCCTTCCTGCGTCTGCTGCCGTCTGCGATAGAACGGATGCAGGTGCACCGGAACATAATGCACATTCACACCGATTCCCGCATCACGCAGTTCGCTGAACACACGATTTCGCTGCCCGTCCGCAATCCGTACCACGTACAGGTGATACCCGTGGGAAACACCCGGGCGGCAGGACAGGTGACGCAGATTCCCGAGTTCGCCGAACGCCTGATCGTAACGTGCTGCGATCTCCTGACGACGACTGATCCACTCGTCCAGACGCCGCAACTGCTGGATCCCCAGAGCACACTGGACGTCGCAGATTCGATAGTTGTAACCCAGCTCCTGCATCTCGTAGAACCACGTCCCCTGCTCTTCACGCTGGCGAGCATCCGTCACAATACCGTGATTCCGAAACACCCGCATCCGGGCCGCCAGATTCGCATCATTGGTCGTCACCATTCCCCCCTCACCGGTGGTCACCGGTTTGACAGGATGGAAACTGAATGCCGTCATCGTCGTCAGTGTGCCAACAGAACGATTCCCCAGCTTTGCGCCCAGCGCATGACAGCCGTCTGTCAGCAGCGGTATTCCGTGCTGATCCGCCAGTTGCTGAAGTCGCGGATAGTCACACGGCTGCCCGGCATAGTCCACCGCAACAATTGCCTTTGTCCGCGGTGTCAGCAGGCGCTCCACGCTCTCCGCACTGATCAGCAGTGTGTCAGGGTCTACGTCCGCAAAGACCGGGGTACCGCCCTGATACACCACACTGTTGGCGGTGGCTGCGAACGTCATCGCAGGAACGATCACCTCGTCCCCCGGCCCGATCTCCAGTGCCGCCATCATTGCGTGCAGAGCTGCGGTCCCGCTGTTTACCGCGACCGCGTGAGCAGCACCTGTGTAGTCCGCAACGGCGCGTTCAAATTCCGCCACCCTCGGACCCGTGGTGAGCCAGTCAGATCGCAGCACATCGACAACGGCTGCAATATCCGCTTCATCAATCTGCTGCCTGCCATAGGGAATCATGCGAATGCCACTCCTTCGGCACAACGCGCTTGCTGCCAACCGCACCGGATCCACTTCCGGCCTGCATTCGTCGGCCCAGCCTGTCAATCATGCTGCCTTCCGCACCGCCGTGTCCTCAAAGGACGCAGGACAGTGCGTGGCAATCAGCTGACGCAACTGAGTCACAGTCAGCCAGTCATGGTTGTTCTCACTGGAATAGTTGAACCCTTCACTGCAGGGTCGCCCTGACTCAACGTAAGCCGGAGGCTTACTGGTCCAGTATCGCAGCGTCGGCTGAATGACATAGTGATCATCAAACTCAAGTGTCTGCCGCGCCTCGTCTGCCGGAACCATACACTCGTGCAGCTTTTCCCCCGGCCGGATGCCGACGATTTTTGTCTGACACTGAGGAGCGACCGCTTTGGCGATATCCAGAACAGTCGTACTCGGAATCTTCGGTACAAACACTTCGCCGCCAGCCATTCGCTCAAACGACTGCAGCACGAATTCCACGCCCTGCTCCAGAGTAATGATGAACCGCGTCATTTCCGGAGCGGTGATCGGCAGCACGCCCTTGCTGCACTCCTTCTGAAAGAATGGCACCACGGATCCGTTCGATCCCAGCACGTTCCCGTAACGCACCACAGCAAAACGAGTTCCCTTCTCTCCGGACAACGAATTTGCCGCAACAAACAGCTTGTCTGAACACAGCTTCGTCGCGCCGTAGAGATTCACAGGGGCTGCAGCCTTGTCGGTCGACAGAGCCACAAGCTTCTTCACTCCGACATCCAGACAGGCCTCAATCAGATTTTCAGCACCGCCGATGTTCGTGCGAATGCACTCGGTCGGATTGTACTCGGCCACATCCACGTGCTTCATTGCCGCTGCGTGAATGACGTAGTCGATCCCCTGCAGCGCGCGACGCAGACGCGAAGGATCACGCACATCACCCACGAAATAACGGATCTGCGGATACTGCGCCGCCGGGAAGTTGTCCCGCGTCATGGTCACGTGCTTCTGCTCGTCACGACTGAAGATCACCAGCCGCCGCGGGGGCGCATGCCTGAAGAGATACTCGGCGCACTTCTTGCCAAAGGAACCTGTACCACCGGTAATAAGTACGTTGCTGCCTGCGAGAATCGACATAAAGCCTCCATGCTTTGGACGTTTTCCGGCGGGATCATAGCCCGAGCAGGCACTTCGAGGAAAGCCGACTTTTCGCCCGCAGGAAACCTCCCCGTTCACCTGTATTACGCAGATCAACAGCAGCAATCCCTCACCGGATGAACCTCTGGCGGGACCGACCGGCATCCGCCTTTCATGGATATCAGCTTCACATCGCTGCATCCGCAGACGAACCAGAACGAATCAGCGGTGAACCAGACGCAAGTCGACGGCGGTGGCATCACCCTGACACATCCAGCCTGACCATCGACCAACCACGGAAACCGGACTCGCGTCAGGCCCCATCAGTGCGGCCCCGTCTGTCGCAAATGCCTGCGACCCATGTCAACACCGTCGACCTGCCTGCTTACTCTGCATCTCTGCGCTGGCGACGGAAATCCAGCAGCAATGCCACAACAGCAACTCCGATTCCGACCACGCCCGGAAGCCACCACATGCGATCCTGCCGCTGTCGGAAATACAGAGAGATCCCAGCCCCTGCGCACAGAATCGCAGCAAGCAACATCACCAGCCCTGCGGTCCGAGCAGCTGCTGCAGATGACCCTGTCACAATGCTGGATTTCCTGCCTGCGTTCTGAATGAGCCTGCCAATCTGCTCCTGTTCGGCGACAGTCAGATCTCCACTGAGCCATTTTTGCTGCATCGCCTCGTCCAGCTCGGTGAAGTCCCTGACCAGCTGATTGGCTGCACTCACCCTGGCATTCTGAATGTCCCGCAGGTCGGCTGCGGCAGACTGATCGCCCTGCCACAACCGCATGGCCAGAGGCACGTCGGCAACATCCAGCCACTCGTCACCCACATTCAGGCAGGTACTCAGGAAAACTCTGATCGCATTGATCTGCTCATGAGTCAGGCAGGCACGTAATCGCTCGATTTCTTCCGGGTCGCAAAGACGATAAATGGTGGCATCCGTACTCATGGAATCTGATTCACGAAACCGCCGCAGCGTGAATCGCATGTACGCAGGCAGATGAAACCTCAGGCCTGCGGCATCCATGAAGCAGAGCGCCGAGGGATGCTGTTCGATCTCTGCATCGGATATCCGCTCCCAGTCATCAAGCTCGTCCAGCCCCCGCGCTGCAGCGCGTTCGTCGTCCGTTCCATAATCATCAATGACATCGGCCTCACGGAGTGACACGCCGGTTCCCAGTGACACATCGCCAAACGCACGCAGGATCTGTGCAACGGCATTGTCAATCGACTCCTCAACCATCATTGGATCCTTGTTGTCAGGGATTACGCCGATGCCCTGTGGAATAGGGCGGCAGGTTGCCACGATCATTCGAAACGTCTTACGCATCAAACGATGCCGCGTCAACGACGCGCAGGAAACATGAGACCCAGGCGAGCCGATGCGGACGATGTGTTCCACGATCAGCTGCCGCTTCCGAAGCTGTCACCGTCCGGGTACTCTGGACAATCAGCACTGTTTTCTGACCTCGCTTGCAGTACACTGTTCGTGGAAAACATCCACCGGCCGAAGACCTGCTGATCCTTCCACGCGCCAACCCACCAACGCTTCAGGAAGCTGTCATGTCAGACCTGAAATTCCTGAGTTCCCGACTGCTGATTCTTTCCCTGCTGCTCGTTTCGATGCAGTTCTTTACCCACGCCACTGCATTCGCTGCTGACGACGACGTCTACGTAAAGCAGATCAAACCGCTGCTCCGCGATAAATGCTTCTCCTGCCATGGGGCAAACAAACAGGAAGGCGGACTGCGTCTCGATGCCGCCAGTCTGATTCAGCGCGGTGGTGACAGCGGACCGATCCTCGTTGCAGGCAAACCTGAACAAAGTCTGCTGCTCCGGCGAATCACGGCCGGTGATGAGGATCGCATGCCGCCGGCGTCAGAGGGGGCCGCACTGACCCAGCAGGAAATCCAGCATCTGCAGCACTGGATCAGTTCCGGCGCCGCCGCACCGACAGAAGCAATTCCTCAGCATCCGTCACAACACTGGTCGTTTCAGCAACCTGTGATCGCTGACGTCCCCCACATCGATGCACCATGGATCCGCTCTGAGATTGATCGCTTCCTGGCCGCTCAGCAGGAGCGCGCCGGCACCAGGGCCGTCGGTCCAGCAGACCGGACAATGCTGCTGCGACGAGCATCCCTCGCGGTCACCGGACTGCCACCAACACCCGCAGAACTCAGTCAGTTCCTGAATGACTCGACCGCAGACGCTTACGAAAGGGCAGTCGATCGATTGCTGAACAGTCCCCGTTATGGCGAACGCTGGGCACGGCACTTCATGGACCTCTGGCGCTACAGCGATCCGTCCGGCTACGGCGACGAAATCCGCGACGGCCGACAGCACATCTGGCGCTGGCGCGACTGGATTGTGGAATCACTCAACTCAGACACCGGCTACGATCAGCTGATCGTACAGATGCTGGCTGCCGACGAAGCAATGCCCGAGGACCAGCAGGCACTGCGGGCAACCGGATTCCTCGCACGCAACTGGTACAAGTTCAATCGCAATGTCTGGCTGGACAATATCGTTGAACACTCTTCCAAGGCCTTCCTCGGCCTGACGATGAATTGCGCCCGCTGCCACGCACACAAGTACGATCCCTTTTCGCACCAGGCGTACTATCGCATGCGGGCCATCTTTGAAACACACGACGTTCGCGATGACCCGTTCGCTGTGACGCCGGTCGCAGGCTCCGCGGCCGATGCAGATCTGCTTGTTCGCACCTACGACGCACATCTGGACCGCAACACGTTCCTGTTCCAGCAGGGCAACGAAGATCGGCCTGATGAAGCAAACCCGCTCACACCCGGGCTTCCGGAACTGCTCGGCGAATTGCAGGTGATCCCGGTCGAGTTTCCAGTGACAGTCTGGTACCCCGCGCTCCAGCAGCAGAATCGAGACGCTGCCGTGGCAGCAGCGGAAAAGTCACACGCCGCTGCTGAACAGACCGTACAGGCAGCCGCACAGCAGGTCGTTCTGGCACAGCAGAAGCTTGCTGAATTCCAGCAGACGGCAGCAAAAGCGCCGCAGTCTCCCGATACGCCGAGTGCTCCGCCACAGATACCCCGGGAACAGCCCCTGCTCGTCTCTGACTTTGCTGCTCTGGATCAGCAGCAATGGACGATCGAAGCAGGAATCTGGAAAGCAGCAGACGGTCGGATCACGCAGTCCGTCGCAGCGACCGACCAGCACCGTCTGGTTTCGACAGTCGATCATCCGCGCAATTTCCGGATGCGAACAACACTGAAAATCACTGGTGGAGATCAGTACCGCTCCGTGGGCGTCGGTTTTGACGGAAACGGTCTGGCCATGAACTCCGTCTATCTCTCTGCCTCCGGAAACAAACTGCAGTTCACAACTCAGAACCCCGGCGGCACGTGGCAGTACCCGGCAGCCGGCGCTGTTCCCTTCACGGTGAACGTCAACCAGGATTACCTGCTGGAACTTGCTGTCCGCGACCGCCTGCTGAACGTTCTGCTGGATGGAGATCTGGTCCTCGCATATCAGCTGCCGGAGCGAACAGCCGGGCGATTCTCTCTCTGGGCGTTCTCAGCAACAGCCGAGTTTGATCACTTCGAACTCACCACACTCAGCCAGCAGGTACAACTTCAGCCGCCCGCAGGGGCCGCAGATCAACCAGCTCGCCCTCTCACCGAAACCGATCTGCAACTGGCACTTCAGCAGGCCCGTGCCGCTGCAGCCGCTGCAGAATCCCATCTGCAGGTGACCGCTGCCGCCCTCAATGACCTGCAGGCTCGCACCGCTGCGGAACTGGTCAGACACGAACTTGCTGGCGGAGACCTGGCAGCACTCCAGCGGGCCGCCGGCAGCACGCACCGCGAACTCTCCCTGCAACTGCTCAACGAACAGTTGGCAAAGGCAGAACTGGAAGCGGCAGAAGCCCGCGTCAGGAAGGCCACCGCCCCTCCCGCAGAAACAGCCAAACGCGAACAGGAGCTGCAGGCAGCACTCAAAAAGATCGCCGATCTGCAGCCAAAGCGGGAAGCGGCCGCGGCAGCTGCTGCCGAAGAGTCCAGTGATTACCCCGCACTGGGGCCACAATATCCAAAGTCCAGCAGCGGTCGCCGCCTCGCCTTTGCACGCTGGATCACCAGCCCCCGCAATCCCCTCACAGCGCGCGTTCTGGTCAATCACGTCTGGATGCGGCACTTTGATGCACCGCTGGTCGAACGCACATTCGACTTTGGACTGCGCTCCGAAGAACCTCAGCATGCACAGTTGCTTGACTGGCTCGCCGTGACCTTCATGCAGGATGGCTGGAGCCTGAAACAGCTGCATCGACGGATCCTCACGTCCGGTGCTTATCGTCTGAGTTCATCGCCGGCCAATGCATCGCCGGCGACGCTCGCAGCAGATCCCGATAATCAGACACTGTGGCGAATGAACACGCGGCGGATGGAAGCGGAAGTCGTCCGGGACAGTATCCTTGCACTTGGTGGCAGCCTTGACCTGACCAGTGGTGGCCCGCCAGTTGAACACACTCAGGGACAGACCGTACTCCGCCGCAGTCTTTATTTCCGGCAGGACAAGGAACGCCAGATGACGTTCCTGAGTCTGTTTGACGGGGCCAAAGTGAGTGAATGTTATGAGCGACAGGCAACCGTCGCCCCGCAACAGGCACTGGCCATGTTCAACAGCCCCATCGCCGCCGGCCAGGCTGAAAGAATCGCCGCTGCCTATGCACAACTGGACAGTTCGGAATTCGTCAAGGCACTGTTTACCCATGTCCTTTGTCGCAGCCCGACGGAGGATGAACTTGCCGAGTGTGCCAGCTTTCTGAGTGAATTCAGCGACAGCGGACAGATCAGAACTCAGCTGGCCCTCGTGCTGCTCAACCACAATGACTTTGTCTCCATCAGATAATCACCCCCACTCAACATTCGCCGTCGACACCCGCCGCCCGCGCCTGATCCCGCAAAACGGTTTCCACAACATTGTCAGAGAACATCACCATGACCGGTCCATTTCCAACACGCCGAAATGCACTTTCTGATCTCGGCACTGGCTTTGCCACGGTTGCTCTCAGTTCACTGCTGCAGCAGGAGGCCACTGCTGAGATCGCCGGCGATGCGCTGCTCCGCGGGCTGCCGCACTTCGCCCCCAGGGCGAAAAGTGTGATCTGGCTGTTCATGGCCGGTGGCGTGAGTCAGGTGGAGACCTTTGACCCCAAACCGGAACTTAACCGCTACGGCGGCATGACAATCCCCGAATCTCCCTACGCCAGCGTGCTCGAATCGCCCTATATCGGAAACCGCATCGAACTGGTCAAAGGCGATGCCAACGGAAAGATCTACGACAAGCTGTACCCACTGCAGGTGGGATATGCACGACGCGGCCAGAGCGGTATCGAAGTCAGCGACTGGCTGCCACACCTGTCCGAGTGTATCGATGATATGGCCATCGTCCGCTCAATGTGGACCACGGCCAGCAATCATGACGCTCAACTGCAGTTCCACACGGGC
>JALQUR010000553.1 GCA_023260695.1 Planctomycetaceae bacterium | reverse complement strand
GGGGTTTTGGGGTTTTGGGGATCGAAGTCCTTTTTCACAAGGAACCAGTTGTCTTCACCAATTCGTGCGTCGAAAGTGTTCAATCTGCGAGTGATCAACTGAAATACAGCTCTCTTGTGATGCCATCAGGTGCGTTCCATGATGCCTGTTTATTGGCTAGCAAAGTCCCCACAGGAATGATTTTTGTGCCAAGTCAAAAAGGGGTCAGCCATAATCCCACGGAGTATTCCTCCCCGGAACAGCTAGAAAAAGGAGCGAACGTCTTGCTGCACGCTTTGCTGAATTTGGCTGAAAAAGGAGTTCCGTTGTCATGAAAGCAGGGGTGCCGCAAAGTATCCGGAAGAGATCCGATTTGGTTGCTGACCAAATCAAGGAGGCAATCATCAGTAAAAAGTTACCTCCCGGTGAGAGACTCTCAGATGAAAAAGATTTCCTGAAGACCTATCGAGTCAGCAAGGGGACAATGCGGGAAGCTTTGAAATCACTGGAGGTTCAAGGACTCGTCAACATCAAGACTGGTCCTGGAGGCGGCGCCTCTGTTGCGAGAGTCAGTGCTGAGAAAACGAATGAGCTACTGTGGAATTACTTTTTTTCAAGAAACGTATCTCTAGAGGACATCTATGCTGTCCGCAAACTTGTAGAACCGGAACTAGCAGCGAGTGTAGCAGAGCATCTGGATGTGGAAGACCTGCAATTGCTGGAACTGTGGTCCCTGATTGCCAATGACCCGAACTTCGATGTGGCTCGTCTGGCACCATTTCCTGACTGGATGCGACAGGAACTGATCGGTCTGGATTATGCCTCCAGCTTTGTGGATGCCCAGGAAAGACTGCATCGTATTCACCGTCATATTGCTGCTCAGGCGTTCGTGCTGCCACTCTGGGAGGTTGACGAGTTTGCTGCGTTCAGAAGCAATGTGTCGGGTGTACCGGAGGAACTGATGTCTGTCTATCACAACGCTGAACGATGGATCATTCGCCCATGAAGCTACTGCATATCAGGCTGATTGCCGTTCTGTTGTTTCCGGCACTTGTGAACTGCTCAGCGAATGCTCAGGAAGCAGTCGCTGAAGCTGCACAGGAATCTGCGGGAGCGGAGAATACAGCAGCAGATTCCGAATCCGGCGAGAGCACTGCAGCGGAGGTGGAATCTGACGCTGCTGCTGTGACTGAATCGGACGATGCGCAGACGGTAGCGGCCGAAACCAGAGAGCCACCTCCGCTTGAGGATCGTGCATACCGGATACGAGTCGAAATTGGCTTTGCGGGATCAGAGACCGCTCTGCCGGATGTTCGCCGCCGAATTGTGCGGCGAATTGGTGACGGGTTCCGGCGGATGTACGGTGCGATGTGGGACGCAGAAGTCGTCGAATCAGACTGGCTCAGTCCGGGAACGGGTCTGCGGCTCTCTCGGGTGTCCGCAGCGGAACTGATGGAGAAATACACCACAGCCGACTATGACAAGGTGCTGCTGGTGACCGTGGCTGGCGACGAGACGGGATTTCAGATTGACGCCCGTGAGATGGATCTGCGCGTGCAGGAGCTTTCACCTCAGCTTTCCGGGAATGCTCTGGACGAAACGCGAGTGCCATACATTGCCTGTGGTCTTGGTCGCGACAGTTTTCGGCCGTTTCTGCTCTTCATTGGCCGGACGATCGATGAATCGCAGCTGGAGTTTGTCATTCAGGCTGGTAATCTGACACCGCCGGACCCGACTGCAGCACAGATTGCCGAGGGTGATCTGCTGCGTCCATTCCTGCGGCAGCTGGAACGGCGGGGCGTTGACGAGGTAAAGCTGCTGCAGCCGCTGGAGCTGTGTTATATACGGATCCAGAATTTCAACAGTGTGATCGGCGTTGCCGGAGAGACAGCGGCGGCTGACGAGACTGTACAGGTGAGCGGAATCTCTGCGCAACCGGTTGAGTCGATCGTGGATCGCAGTCATGCGCAGGGAGTAATGCTCTCACATGGGCCGGTACCGTTTGGTGGAAGGGCACGGCGTACATTGCAGCAGATCGGTCTGCGACAGCGTCCTGTTGCTGATTCAAGCAAAGTCAGACTTGTTCTGCAGAATCGCCCTGATCGTCCGCTGGTCTGTGCTCGCGTCGACCGAATTCAGAAGCTGCTGCAGACAGACGTCAATACGGATTCCCCCATCAGGATTATTTCCGACAGAAGTGGAGAACTGGTCCTTGAGACTGATCCGCAGAATCCCACATGCTGGTTGTACATTTACAGCGGCAGCATTCTTCTGGCCCGAGTTCCTTACGCTCCCGGTGTACTGCCCTCGGATGTCGTCAAGCTCCCGGATGATTCCATCCGCCTGAGTGTTGAGGGCGAGCTTTATCTGGTCCGCGATGAGCTCGTGGATATGGTTGCAGAAAAGGCTGTTAATCTCAGCCTTGCCAAGCGGGCGGCGGAGGAAAGGAACAAGGAACAGCTGGAAGAAGCAATTAGTGCGATTGAGGCTCTGCCGGCTCACGATGAATTCGGGGTGCGGCTGACCTCAATCCGGGCCCCTGCCGCACAACGAGCTGATCTCACGCGGAATGCGCCCGCAAAGCGACGCATTGATCAGCTGGTCGGAAAAATGCGGGAATCCATCGATAAATTCTTTGCGATTGAGAAGCGGGTCAAGGAGGCGGAGGAGATCGAAAAGCTTCGTCGACAGGCCGGACTTCCACCGGCTGCTGCGAGTCCCCCTGCAGGGAATCAGTAGTCCGGGACTTCACAGGGGGAGTAGTGTGCCGGGCGGCAGATCATCCAGTGCGATCGAATCGCAAGATCCTCAGATTATCCGGGTTCTCTACGAAGATAACCACCTGTATGTGGTTGATAAGCCTGCGGGTCTTCCCACGATGGGAGCTGCCGCTGGCGATCCTTCTCTGGTGGAGTATGGCCGTGAGGATATTCGTGTGCGCTACCAGAAGCCGGGCAATGTGTTCCTGGGGGTTGTCAGCAGGCTGGATGCACACGTCAGCGGCGTGGTCGTGTTTGCCAGAACCTCCAAGGCCGCAGCGCGTCTGAATGAACAGTTTCGCGAGCGAACTGTGAACAAGACTTACGCGGCACTTGTAGCAGGAAATCTCAGCCAGCGTTCAGGACGGCTGGAAAACTGGCTGCTCCGTGACGATCGGCGGCAGATTGTGGTTGCTGAGGGCACTCCGGGATCGGACTTTGCTGCACTCAGCTACCATGCAGCAGCTCAGGCAGGCGGGATGACGTTTCTGAGGGTCATGCTGGAGACAGGTCGTCGGCATCAGATCAGAACCCAGCTTGCAGCAGCAGGATTTCCGATCTGTGGAGACCACCTTTACGGAAGTGCCAGAAGATTTCCCTATGGCATCGCACTGCACGCAAGTGAGTTGCAGATTGCACATCCGGTGGGCGGCAGGGCAATGTCTTTTCGGAGTGACTTACCGAACTACTGGCCGGAATGGGCCAGAATCCGCGGGCAGGGAAGTGACTGAATCCTGATGACTCAGGCGAGAGCCGCATCAACATTGAACTCAGCCGGATTCAGCACTGCCTTCAGCTTGTCCATGGCTTTGATCTGAAGTTGCCGAACACGTTCCTTGGAAACTCCCAGATCGGCTGCGATCTCTCGGAGTGTCCGTGCTGACAATCCGTCAGATCCCAGACCAAATCGACTTCGCAGAATCCAGAGTTCACGTTCATCCAGTACCTCCGGAGCTCGCTGCAGCAGGTTTTCCACAGCCGCCTGAGGATCTGAGCAGATGGGGAGTTCCTGCAGATTCTCAGCAACTTCGGGAAGCACTTCAGCGGATGTGCAGGGAAGTTTCTGACGTCTGCGCGAGTGGACTTTCCAGGCACGGAAAAAGTAGCGCTGAATGGAGTGGGTGGCGTAGGTACTGAAGCGATATCCGCGAGAGTAGTCAAAGCGGTCGATGGCTCCCAGGAGAATCATGCATCCATCACTGCTGCAGTCGTCAACCTCGCCATAGCCAGAGGAGAATTTTCTCGCGATCGCCCCAACCAGCCGCAGGTTGGAGCGAACAAGCTGGCCGCGAATTTCTTCTGACAGATCGAGGAACTCTTCAGCTCTGGCGACCATTTTCGGAGAGGGCTTATCGACTGAAAGCCGACTGCGGAGGCAATTGGCTCGGTAACGCAGCAGATTCATCGCCCGAAACAGGAATTGTTCCTGCTCAAAAGTCAGCAGTGGATCATCAGACTGCCATTCGCGGTCGGCGGACTGGTCAGCGGCCGACTCATGCGCGGAAGCAGCCAGGATCGTTTCAGTTCGCAGATCAAGCAGAAGTTCGCGAATGTCGGCCACTGGCACATCCGAATCTCTGAGAGATTCGAAGTCATCGACGTAGACGAACCGAATTTCATTATTGAGCAATCTGGCAGTGCGCTGCTGCAGTTGGGAATAAACTGGTGCAGTGCTGACCGAAGCGGTGTGATCAGTGGCAGAAGCAGCCTTTTCCAGCAGAGCAGTCATTGCATTACCTTTCTGGTGCAGAAGCAACGAGTGTTTGACTATGTTGCAGGAAACGTTCACCTGAGTCAAGCTAAACGTTCAATGTTGTTTGAACAATCGTTCTTGTTGATTCCCGCTGTTTCAGGCTGTTGTTAACAAGTCTTGTTGAGCTATTTGTGGTTTTTGGCTGAAAAATGCATCGGTGGATCTGTTCGTGGGTTTTCAGAAACGTTCATTTCGTTATTCTCTGATCGTTCATTTTTTCCTGTTTCGTTCAGTTTTCTTCTGAGGATTGAACGAATTGTTTAGCTGGAGTGACAAAGTGCTGCAGGCAGCTCAGATGAATGTACCGCGGGATCGAATTCGACGGCTGAATGAACAGTGTGTGCGTGAGTCAGGCGAGTACGTGCTGTACTGGAGCACTGCCTATCGGCGGCTGGAGGACAACTTTGCCCTGGATCGCGCTGTGGAAATTGCGTGCTCACTGGGCAAGCCGCTGCTGATCTTCGAAGCGTTGCGATGCGATTACCCATGGGCCAGTCGTCGGCTGCATCGATTTGTCATCGAGGGAATGCGGGAGAATATGCAGAAGGCGAAGCGGGCTGGTCAGGCCTACGTGGGATGGGTTGAGCCAGAGTTGGGTGCTGGTCGAGGTCTGATCGAGCGACTCAGCGAGCGTGCGGCAGTGATTGTGTCCGATGACTTTCCGGCATTTTTTCTGCCCCGCATGCTGCGTGCGGTGGCTCGTCATGTGTCGTGTGCGTTTGAGGTGGTGGATTCGAATGGCCTGTTGCCGGATAGTGCCGCGACACAGATCTTCACAACGGCTCACTCCTTCCGACGTTTCCTGCAGAAGAATCTGACTCCACATCTGCTGCAACTCCCGCGAGAGCAGCCATTACTTGATGAACGACTGCAGTGTCCTGCAGCGATCCCGGAATTCCTGACGGGTGCATGGCAACCGCTCAGCGAGCAGTCAGCAGCAGAGCCGGATGACCTGCTGTCGGCTCTGCCGATCGATCAGACTGTTCGGGAGGTAGAGATTGTCGGTGGCTCGGCTGCAGCAAGGCGGCAATGGGAGCAGTTTCTGGCGAGCGGGCTGGAACATTACGGTACCGACAGAAATCACCCGGATACGGATGCGTCCAGCGGGCTTTCTCCGTGGCTGCACTTCGGGCACGTCTCGGTCCACCGTCTGTTTCGCGAGCTGGCAGTTCGGGAATCATGGGGGCCCGAGCGGCTGGGGGACCCGAAGCAGACTCGCGGGGGCCGATCAGGATGGTGGGGTATGTCGGAGTCGACGGAGTCGTTTCTTGACGAACTGATTACGTGGAGGGAACTGGGTTTCAACATGTGTTTCAGGAATCGCCGTTATGACCGCTGGGAATCACTGCCGGAATGGGCTCAGCAGACGCTGATGGAGCACGCGTCGGACCCGAGGCCGGTGATTTATGATCGTGAGACGCTGCTGCATGGTCGAACGCATGACGACATCTGGAATGCAGCTCAGAATCAGCTTGTCTGTAGTGGCCGCATGCACAATTACCTCCGTATGCTCTGGGGAAAGAAGGTTCTGGAGTGGTCAGCAACGCCTCAGGATGCATTGCAGACGCTGATTGAGCTCAACAATCGATTTGCTCTGGATGGCCGGGACCCCAATTCGTGGTCGGGAATCTTCTGGGTCTTTGGTCGTTATGACCGGGCCTGGGGACCGGAACGAAGCATCTTCGGGAAGATCCGATACATGACCTCAGACAGCACTCGCAGAAAGCTCCGGATGTCCGAGTACCTCAAACGATGGTGTGATGATCCTGCGGATAACGGATAACAGCTGACACTGAATGTTGAAGTTCAAAGTCACGTTGTGGAAATCAACCGGCAGCAATTGCCGTTACTGCGACGCTCACCGGCAGTCGAAAATACTTCGAAGTGAAGCTTGAGTGAATTCCCTAAAACAGTGTGCTCCGGATTCAGCAATCGGGAGCGACCTGACGATGAAACCGATGAGAGAATCCGGCAGTAGACCACTTCTGCAGCGGATTGTGAATTCACCAGTTGCTGATGCCTGTGATCGCACGCATGTTTGCTGAACTCCCTGAGAAAACACTGGCTTGTCTGCAGATTGCGGGCGATGAACGCAGATTTCCGTTTCGCCCGCTCGCAGTTGGGCAGCATCGGATCGGCAGCAGTCCGGACTGTGAGATTCGCCTGGGTGAGCAGGGGATCCCTGATTTGCATTCCGTACTCTGCGTGGGAACTGCCACTGCAGAAATCACAGCTGTTGCAGGTTCTCCACCGCTGCTCAGAAATGGTGAGCCGTGCAGTGCAGCGATTCTGGAGCATGGGGATCTGATTGAAGTGGGCGAACTCCGGACTGTTTTTCTGCGTGTAAACTCCTCTGCATCAGCGGCATACCCTGCAGATGCAGCTGGCTTCGCCGTGCACAAGCCGGGATTTGCAGCACCGATTGTGCCGTCGGTGAATCGCGTCGCTGGCGGTTGCAGCAATGAGTCAACGATGCACCCTGGGGTTCCCACACAACTGCTGGATGAAATTCTGAGGCAGCAACAGGATCGATCTCTGTCGCTGCGGATTCCTGAGCGAGCGGATGATAATCAGCGGCTCCAGCGTCCCGCCTGAGCGGAACAGCCTCTGACTGGTGTTGATGAATGTCAGGTGACCTGATTGTCCTGCTGACGTCGAATGCCTCGTGGAGATATCAGAGTGATTGCCCCGTCTGCTGTAACGAGGGCATCCGGTGATTCCCGCAAATCCGCGGTATTGCCAGTGGAATCTTTCAGCGACATACCGTGAGCAGTCGATTGACAGATGCCGAGGCGGCTTTTTATAAACGTTACCAGGAACCTCGAGTTTTTTGTCGCCTCCAGACGACTTTTTCGGGGTTCTGATTTGATGACGTCGCGTTTGGGGCGAATAATCTGTTGCTCCACGCTGAAGTGTTTTGGGAAATCCTTCCGGAGGTTTGAATGTTTACTGTGAAGAATGCTGTCCGCGTCTCCTGCGCAGTTCTGCTTGTTGCTGGCCTGGCTGTTTCAACCGGCAGCAACGCTGTTGCTCGTCCGAAGTACAAGGATGCAATCTCAGCTCTGTATCCTGAGCTCGCCAAGAAGCACGGTACAGATGGCAAGCTCAGCTGTGCTGTCTGCCACCCCGGTAAGAGCAAGAAGGACCGCAACAACTACGGTGTTGCGTTTGGAGGCAAGCTGGAAAAGTCAAACGAGACTGACGCAGCGAAGATCACAGCAGCTCTTGAAGCTGCGGCAAAGCTTGACAGTGCAACGAAAGACAAGACGTTCGGCGATCTGATCGAAGCGCTGGAACTCCCTGGCACTGACGAAAAAGCCAACTGAGGCCAGTTTGGCACAGGGATTGGTGCTTGTGTGTACTGAAAGAGCTCCGGGTGTCTCATTCGGAGCTCTTTTTCTGCGCAAATTGTTTGTTTTCAAGGGTTTTGGTTCGTTTTCCTGTTTGCCGGTTTCCTGCAGGTCCGGGGACCAGCCCGGGGCAGTAATTCTCGGTCCTGTGAAACCTTGTTCCTCAGAATCGGAATCGTTGCTCTGCGACGGCAGAAAACTAGAATGCGTCGGTTGTTTGGTGGCGATAAACTGATGGGAAACCACCGAATTTGTCGTCAGGTGACCTGTCGGACCGCAGTGCTGCTGTCATAATGTCGGTTGACCCGCATCGCTGGGGCTTGCTGCTGCACGCATGGCGTCTCACAACAAATGGCAAGTCACATTGTCTGCCAGGCTGGTGTACCTGTGACGGTTGTTGTGGAATGAGGGTGGTTGCAGCAGATATCTGTTACAGATACCTGTTGCAGAGTTTGGGTTGCTTCCGGCTCGGCTGCCTGCGGGCCTGATCGACGCTTCTTCAAAGAAGCGAATTGGTTTTATGAAGAAGTGACCTGGGTTTGTTTTGAATCGCAGTGCTTCACAGGTGAGTGTTTTCATTTGTTGGCAACCTGGCACAGAACACACGGTCTGATGTCCGGGACTGCTTTGAAATACTGTTTCTGAGTTCGTTCGAGCCTTGAAATATCGGGCATATCTGCAGAGAGCCGTTCCAGGAATTGTCTGCAGGGGAATGGAAAAGTCATGAGTACATTGAAGAAGAATAAACGCATCAAACGAGCGGCTCAGCTTGATCTTTACGGCGATCTGAAGCCCGGTCGTGGAAACAAGAAGACTGAACGCGGTAAGGCGAAGTATCTGGGCGGTAACGGTCGCAAGACGACTGGCATCTGCAAGCGGGTTTACCGACGTAATCTCAAGAAAATCCGTGTGCTGGAAAACGGTGCTGTTGTGACGCGTCGTGTACCGGTTCGGCTCATCCGTTCCGGTGCGATTCAGAAGCCGGTTGCGCAGGACCCATTCTCTTTGCCAACTCAGTGAGTCTCGGCATTTTGTGTTGACGATACATCGAGACTGATTTCTGGCAGCACCTCGCCGGAAACTCTGCACAGAGCTTTGGGTGGTCTTGCTGCACAGGCAAGCGGTCTATGGCTTGTTTCCTCGTATGTTAAGCTTTCCGCAGCAATTGTGGGGCACTGACGAACAAGAACTTCCTGACGCGGCGTGTTTTGTGAACAGGTGTGTTTGTCCACAAACGCTCACAGTCTGAGAATCAGCCCGCGACCTTTGGTACGCGGGTTTTTTTTTGACCACATTCGTGGGTGGATTCCGGGATGTGTGTGCATATGACATTCAGTGGTGTGCAGTTCCGTCAGCGATAATTGCACCCCGACGAATACTGAAGGTTTCCGTACGACCCTGGCGGATGCCTGCGGTAGGTTTTTTTGTTTGAATGAAGGCGCCGTAAACGGAAGCGGCGTTCGTTTCCTCCTCCCGGTTTTCAGGTGCAAAAGATGCCCACTGCAGAACAGCTTCAGACTCTCGTTTCCAATGTTACTGAACCGTTTACAGGTCGGTCATTGGGGGAACTGGGTCTGATCCGCGACACATTCGTCAATGGTAATGATGCGCGTGTTCGGATTGATCTGCCCACACCAGCTTACCCGGAGCGAAAGCAACTTGAGGATCGGATTCGCGAGCGGATCAGGATGGCAGCGGCGGAACTGGAGCCCCGGATCGAACTGCATTCCACTGTGCGCGGCAAGAATACAGGGGGCCGGGTCGGGCTCAACGTCAGAAATATCATTGCAGTCGGCAGCGGCAAAGGTGGAGTCGGGAAGAGTACTGTTGCAGCTTCTCTGGCCTGCGGTCTGCATTCCTTTGGTTGTTCCGTCGGACTGATGGACGCCGATGTTTACGGTCCCAG
>JALQUR010000539.1 GCA_023260695.1 Planctomycetaceae bacterium | reverse complement strand
ATTCGCAGATGTCCGATCCCGGCGCGGACAAGCTGATCTGCAACCACACATCCCAGCGCACCGCAGCCGACAAGCAGGACGCGGCTGCTGAGCAACTTCTGTTGTCCTGCTTCGCCGATGCCTGAGAACAGCATCTGCTTCTGATATCTCTGCTGCTGCACGGTTTCACCGGGATCTGTCGGGGCTGGCGACACGCTGAAGAGTGGAGGCGGTCATCTGCAGAATAAAGCAGGCTGCACCTGTGGGCAGAATAGGACCTCGTGCCCACGAATTCCACGAACTGTGCACTTGCGGCGGGCAGATTCCTGCGAGTCCGGCAGGGCTGCAGGAATCCCTCGGATGTCTGCATCAGAGTCCTGCAGGCAGGCCCTAAAGGGTTGCCTGGCGTGCAGTGGCAACGGGCGCAAGAGAAGTCTGCTTTGGGGCAGTGGCTGTGTCAGCGATGCTGGTCCTGCAATGCTCACAGGTGCGTGGGGAGCCGGGCAGCCTGCCGTCGATCTCAACACCACATTCACGGCAGATCAGGCCGCCGGATACAAACAGACTGATTCGAACAGCAAGGTCTGTCATGGCACGCGTCCTTTGTGGCAGGAATCTTCAGAATCTGCAGTTCATAGACCGGGCCTGGGATCTGTCTGCGAAAATTCTGAGCCGGATGCGACGAATGTTCAATTCTGCATGGCTGATGCGGGGCAGAGTTGGGGACGGCCACTGGTGCATTTTTGCGGAAGATTGTTCAGGAGGCGTCTGCGGAACCGTCACTCAGCAGCGCGAATCCGCGGGTTACGTAGACCGCACCACTCCAGAGTGTGGCGGCGACCGCGATCCAGAGCACAGCGTCCCGCAGCTGCTCTGCGCCCATAAAGCTGACTTTGGGTGAGAGTGACAGCAGACTGACGCTGATTCCAACGCACTGCAGGATCATCTTCAGTTTGCCGGACCAGCTGGCGGAGAAGTCCTTGCCCTGCTGTTCGAGCATACCGCGGAGGCTGGAGACGAACATTTCACGTCCAACGATGATGATGACCATCCAGGCACGGACCCCGGAATCGTCCTGACCCTGATGCTCCAGCAGGGCGATGAATGTGCCGCAGACAATGACTTTGTCGACAAACGGGTCCAGGATTCTGCCGAGGACAGTGATTTGTTGATTCCGGCGGGCGAAGTAACCATCGAGGGCGTCGGTAGAAGCCGCAAAGATGAAGAGTGCTGCCGACTCCAGCCACATGCCTCCAACGGAGACCATAGCGAAAAGTCCGAAGGCCAGCAGCAGCCGGGAGGTGGTGATCAGGTTGGGCAGGTTGAAGGCATGCGGTCCCAGCACTGCCTGCGATTTCTGATCAGCTGGTGAATTCATAATGCTGGACCGAGCAAATGAGTGAGCATCCGAATGTGTCGGGATTTCGGACCAGTGTAGTCGGGGGGCGGCGAGTTCCCAGACATCGCGGGATGCAGAATCGGAATTCCCGCAGAGAAATGTGCTGGATGCAGTGTTGTGCCGGCTGGCAGCGGCTTCGGCAGCGATGAGCAGTCCGTTCGGCAACGCATTGCTTGAACCGTTGGCCGGATTCTGACAAAGTCCGCATTCCGGATGGGCCTGGTTCTGCCGCAGTCTGCAGTTTTCCGCACTTGCTGCTGTTGCTGCTGCTGTTGCTGTTTCGTGTCTTCATCCCTGTCCAGACCGCCTTCCATCAGTCCGAGGAGATCTCTCTTGCACGCCGATATTCCTCCTGCAGATCCTCAGGTCGATGACGGTTCCGGGCCGTGGTACCGCGACCTGAGCAGTTATCACTGGTTTGTTCTGGCGGTCTCAGCGCTGGGCTGGCTGTTTGACTGTCTGGACCAGCAGCTGTTTCTGCTGGCTCGCCGGCCGGCCATGGCGGATCTGCTCACGGAGGGTCAGGACCCGAATGCCTACGGCGGTTATGCGACAGCGATCTTCGTGCTTGGCTGGGCGACTGGGGGGTTGATATTCGGTGCACTGGGGGATCGAATTGGTCGTGCCAAAACCATGATGCTGACGATTCTGGTTTATTCCCTCTGCACCGGCCTGAGTGCTCTTTCGAAGGGGTTCTGGGATTTTGCGTTTTATCGCTTTATCACCGGGCTTGGTGTCGGCGGTGAATTTGCCGTCGGAGTGGCACTGGTGGCTGAAGTGATGCCGGATCGAGCCCGACCACATGCCCTCGGTCTGCTGCAGGCATTGTCTGCAGTTGGAAATGTGAGTGCGGCTTTCGTCGAGATCGGGCTGAGTTCACTCGAACAGTCCGGCACTATGCCCGGCGGCCTGTCCAAGTGGCGGCTGATGTTTCTGATTGGAACACTTCCGGCTTTACTGGCGCTGGTTGTCCGCTGGAAACTGAAAGAGCCGGAGAAGTGGCAGCAGATGAAGGAGTCCGGTGCTGCAAAGACCTCGGAGGTCGGATCGTATGCAGCCCTGCTGAGTCATCCTGTCTGGCGCAGGAATGCTCTGGTTGGACTGGCACTGGCCTGTGCCGGCGTCATTGCACTCTGGGGTATCGTGTTCTTTGTGTTTGACCTTGTCGGGTCGGTAATGGAGAAGAAACTGGCTGCTGAAGGTCTCACAGGAACCGACCTCAGCGGTGCAGTCGGAAAGTGGAAAGGGACGACGTCATTGATGCTCAATATCGGAGCATTTTTTGGAATGATGGCCTTCACACGATTTACTCAGGCAACCAGTCGTCGTCTGGCATTTGCAGTTTCATTCATTGGCGCGGCGATAGCGACATCGGTGACGTTCTATCTGCTCAATGATCCATGGCACATTTACGTCCTGGTGCCGATTATGGGCTTCTTCATGCTGGGGATCTTCGGCGGCTATGCCATTTACTTCCCGGAGCTGTTTCCGACGACTCTTCGCAGCACAGGCACGTCGTTCTGCTATAACGTGGGCAGGTTCATTGCTGCTGCCGGGCCATGGACAATCGGGCTGCTCAGCAGCACCGTTTTCGTGGAGACGTCAGAGCCATTGCGGTATTCCGGAATTGTCATGTGCAGTGTCTTCCTGCTGGGCCTGCTGGTGCTGCCATTCGCTCCGGAGACAAAGGGCAAGCCCCTGCCGGAGTAATTCCGAATGCTCCGAGAGTCTGCAAGTGGACAAGCAGCCGCCTGGTGAGGTGGCTGCTTTCTTTTTCGGGTGAAAGGAGTCCGGCTGATGCGGTACTCGACAGACCAGATTCTGCGTTGCCTGCTGTGCTGCTGTCTGACTGTTCTGTCGGGGCAGTTTGCCGTTTCTGCAGTGGCGCAGGATTCCTTTCTGCAGCGGTTGCCGGATGATCGACCGCCACTGGATATGGATCGTCTGCCTGGATCAGGACTCCGGGTATTGAGATCCCGGCACCTGGTGCTGGTGACGGACCTGCCGTTGGATCAGGTTCGTGAACTGCCTCAGCTGGCCGATCGTCTGTACGACCAGCTGTGCCGCGAACTGGGGACTCCGGCACCTGCAGCCGACGGCAGCGAGTTTCAGCTCACCGGATTTCTGATGGCGGCGGAGGAACGCTTTGAGACGGCCGGGCTGCTGCCGCCTGAAGAGTATGTCATCCGTCATGGTCGCCATCTGGGCTATCGTTTCTGGATGCGCGATCAGACTTCTGACTACTACCGCAGGCATCTGCTGCTGCATGAGTTCGTGCACTGCTTCATGATGTGTGAATCAGGCATGACGGATATCCCGCCATTGTGGTTTACGGAGGGGGTTGCGGAGTTCTTCGCGACGCATCGGCAGGAACCGTTTGCGGCCGGGGTTGTTCCGGATGCCGAAGCTGGATTCGAAGGCTGGGGACGGATTCGGGAACTGCGCGACCAGCTGCGAGTGGCGGAGACTGATGTACTGCTGCAGAACGTGCTGCAGCCTGCGGATTCACGATTTGTTTCGGAACTCAAGTATGCCCAGGGGTGGGCTTTGTTCTGGATGATGCATCGTCATCCCGAATTGCGGGACGGATTTCAGCCGTTTCTGAAGGCCCGCAGTCGTCGGCAGTTTGATCTGGCAGCAGGAAAACTCTCGGCTGCCACGATTGCCCGACTGCATCCCACCTGGCTGCTGCTGCTCGACAGTCTGGTCGAGGGCTTCGATGAAGAACGATCGTTCCCTGCGCTGAATCCGGAGTGGGAGGACTGGTCGTCCGCGTCGGGACCACGAGAAGTATTCGTGCGGGCTGATCAGAACTGGCAGCCGGCCGGGGTTGCATTTGAGCAGTCTGCCAAGATTCAGATTGCGGCTGCGGGACGCTGTGTGCTCAGCCAGGAGGGTGGCGAATGGGATTCGGAACCGCAGGGGATCACGATTGATTTCATTGCCGGTCAACCACTGGGGCAACTGCTGGCGATGGCCGTTCCGACTCAGCCCGGGGCTGTCCCCGAACGCATTCCTGTGGGTCGAGGGGCGACGCTGCAGGTCCCGGCCGGATGCGAACTCTGGCTGAGAATCAACGATCTGGAGTCATCGCGAGTGGATAATTCCGGTGGCTATCAGGTTACTGTTTCCGCCGCGGCCGGGCGGTAGCGTTGTGCGGCTGCCAGGCTGTCGGGAAGTGGGGAAGGCTGATTTCCGGTGGCGAATCCGTTTTCCAGTGGCGAAATGCGTCGATGATGCAGCAGAAGTGGCCGCTGCCCGGATCCCCAACAGACACGCTGATGCCTTAATTACCGGTTTTCAAGTGACAGGCTGCCCGTGCATGTGATACTCTTACATGCCGGATTTTTCCCACCTTCGTTTCCCTCCCCGCTTTATCCGCCCATGCCGATGCCACGTGTCCATTCGGTGATTTGCATCTTGTTGCTGCTGGCCTGCCATACCGCAGGGCTCAGCGCCGCAGATCCGCAGGTGGATTTTGAGAATGACATCCAGCCCGTGCTGACTCGCTTTGGCTGCAACAGCGGGCCGTGCCATGGAAAAGCGCGTGGTCAGGGTGGGTTTCAGCTGTCTCTCCTGGGTTTCGACTCAGACATGGATTTCAGTTCGATCGTAAAGGAAGGGCGTGGCCGTCGGGTGTTTGCCGGTGTGCCGGATGAAAGTCTGCTGCTGGCAAAACCGACGGGGAAACTGGCACATGGCGGTGGAGTTCGCTTTCCGGCAGACAGTACCGAAGCGGACATGCTGCGACGGTGGATTCTGCAGGGAATGCCGCGCCGCATTCCGGACGCGCCCACCCTGACGGGCATTCGTGTGACACCTGATTCTGTCGTGATGACTCCTGATGCAACTCAGCAGCTGCAGATCACTGCCGAATACAGCGACGGTTCAACTCGCGATGTCACATCTCTGGCATCGTTTCAGTCAAGCGAAGCACCGCTGGCGGGTGTGAACGAGCGCGGTCTGATCACGGCTGGATCACTGCCGGGTGAGGCCGCGGTGATGGGGCGTTTTCGCAGTCATATCGCCGTCTGCAATGTGCTCATTCCTCGACAGTCACCAGTGGCCGAATCGGAATACGCTGCGTTGCCGCGGAATAACTTCATTGACGGCCACGTCTGGGACAAACTGCAGCGACTGCAGATTCTGCCGTCGGAACGATGTGATGACGCGACATTCATTCGTCGCGCGACTACAGACATTATTGGGCGGATTCCCACGCAGCAGGAAGTGGATGAATTTCTGGCGGATGCGGCAGCAGATCGACGCAGTCGTCTGGTGGACAGATTGCTGCAGAATCCGGAGTACGCAGATTTCTGGGCCAACAAATGGGTGGATCTGCTCCGTCCAAATCCTTATCGCGTCGGAATCAAGGCGGTATTCAATTACGACCACTGGATTCGGCAGTCGTTTCATGATCGCAAGCCGTGGGATCAGTTTGTAAGAGAACTGGTGACAGCGCGGGGCAGTACTTTCAGGAACGGTGCGGTCACTCTGTTTCGTGATCGTCGTGAGCCGGAAGAGATCACAACTCTGGTGAGCCAGCTGTTTGTAGGGGTCCGCCTGGAGTGTGCACGTTGTCACCACCATCCGTTCGAGATCTGGGGGCAGGAACACTTTTTCAGCTTCGCTGCGTACTTTGCGGAAGTTGGCCGCAAGGGTACGGGGTTGTCACCGCCGATTTCAGGGTCGGAGGAATTCTTCTTTGCCGGAACCAGGCGACCTGTGCTGCATCCGGTGACAGGCGAGGAGATGCAGCCGGCGCCCCTGTTCGGTGAAGCACCTTCCACCGAGGGACTGGAGGACATTCGGGAGTCACTGGCGACATGGCTGACATCCCCGGACAATCATCTGTTTGCTCAGGTGATGGCCAACCGTGTCTGGACGGACCTGATGACGCGCGGGCTGGTGGAACCGGTGGATGATTTTCGTGCCACGAATCCGCCGTCGAATGCAGCGTTGCTGGAAGCCCTGGGAGATCACTTCCGTGATTCCGGTTATTCGATTCCTGAACTCATTCGTGTGATTGCAAATTCCCACGTGTACCAGCTCAGTTCAGTTCCGAACCAGACGAATGAGATTGACGGACGGGGACATTCGCGGCATTACCGGCACCGTCAGCGGGCGGAGGTACTCCTCGACTCGCTCAGTCAGCTCACGGGAGTTCCGCAGAAATTCGCGGCAATGCCGCCGGATACCAATTCCCGGCAGATCTGGACACATCGGACCGAATCATTGTTTCTGGATACCTTTGGTCGTCCTGACCCGAATCAGGATCCTCCCTGCGAGCGAACCGGGGATTCCACCGTTGTCCAGAGTCTGCACCTGATGAACTCGGAAGAGCTGGCCGGGATGGTCACGAATTCGGAAGGATTCGCGCGGGAATTTGCCGATCAGAAATTAACAGCTGAAGAAACTGCAAAGGCACTGTATCGACGCGTCTTCAGCCGGGATCCCGATACTGAAGAGATGACACTGGTCACTGGTCTGTTGCAGGCTGAGGGAGCAGATCGTCGTCAGGTGATTGAAGACCTGATGTGGGCGATGCTCAATTCAGCCGAATTTGTGATTCAGAATTAGCACGTGGAGATGGTGCAGAACAGGCTTGTCTGGTCTGCACGAATGAACAGCAACCACGGGAGAATATGCGATGTCAGTTTACCGACGATGTGACGGGGTGACTCGCCGCGGATCAATTCAGCTTGGTCTGGGTGGATTTCTGGGGACCGGTCTGGTGGCAGGCCTGCAGGCTCAGGCTGACAATCCGGATGGGCCATCGCCGGCAGCAAAGGCGACCAGTTGTATTCTGATCTGGATGGATGGCGGTCCGACGCACTTTGAGACATTCGATCCCAAGCCTGACGCACCAGCGGAGTACCGCGGTGAGTTTTCAGACATTGAAACATCCGTCCCGGGTGTTGGATTCTCTGAGAACATGGTCCGGCTGGCGGCCAGTCTGGATGACTTTGCCATGATTCGCTCCATTCGGCATGACCAGGGGAATCACGGGGCCGGGAATCACTACATGATGACCGGGGCACCTCCGCGGATTCCTGTCGGCTGCGGTGCATTCGTCAGTTTTCATCCGAGCATGGGTTCCGTGGCGGCTCGCGAGCTGGGTCAGGACAACGGTCTTCCGGCGTACTTCAGCATGCCGCGAATGTCGCGTTCCGGTGGTCCCAATTTCCTTGGTGCTCAGCATGCTCCGTTCGTCGTTGCTGACGACCCCAATCGCAGCAACTTCAAGGTGCGCGACGTGGCTCTGCCGCGGGAACTGAGTGAAACTCGATTCACATCCAGAACAGAGCTGCGTTCCAAAGTGGATCGGATGCTGCGGATCCGCAACGAAGCTGCGGGCGATCCATCACTTGCCTTTGATGAGTACTATCGTCAGGGGCACGATCTGGTGACGTCCGTGGCTGCACAGCAGGCCTTCGACATCCATGGTGAATCTGATGAGATGCGGGATCGTTACGGTCGTGACAGTTTCGGACAGCGATGTCTGCTTGCCAGAAGACTGGTGGAAGCCGGCGTTCCGTTCATTACCGTCTACGACGGTGGCTGGGATCATCACAGTGATCTGTTTGGTGCTCTGAAAACACGTCTGCCGGCGTGGGATAATTCCGTGTCGACGCTGATTCAGGATCTGAAGGAACGCGGACTGCTGGACAGTACTCTGGTGATTGCTCTGGGTGAATTCGGTCGTACGCCGAAGATCTCCACATGGTCCGGGCAAAGCAAGGCTGGACGCGATCACTGGGCGAATGCCATGTCGGTACTGTTCGCCGGTGGTGGCACACCGGGCGGCACGGTGGTTGGTGCCACCGACCGCAAGGGATTCTCCGCTGTGGACAGAGTTCTTTCACCGGAGAATTTTGTCTCCACCGTGTACACGAAACTGGGCATCAATCCGAACAAGGTGCTGTATACGCCGCAGGGGCGTCCAACGCATCTGGTCAGCGACCCTGAGCCAATTTCGGAACTGCTGTGACCGGGTCCGGGCAGTCCGCGCGGCTGGAGTTGCATACGACGATGGTGAACAGAATTTCTTTGCTGCTGACGGCGGTCTGTATTTTCTGCGGTAGTGCGGCTGCATTTGAAGCACCGGTTCTGAGTCGGCTGACTCCCGGTGGCGGTCAGCGCGGAAGTACCGTGACAGCAAGGATTGATGGCAAGGCTGGCTCCGATAGTGCTGTTGCCATTTCCGTCAGCGGCGAACTGCAGCTGCGGTTTACAGAGAAGAGAGACGCTCTGGAAATCTCAATCCCGGCAGACGCCAGTCCCGGTGTGCACTGGATTCGCCTGTGGAATGAGCAGGGGGCCAGCGAACTGTGTCCGTTCATCGTCGGGGTCATTCCGGAAATTGCAGAGCAGGAATCGAATGATCGACTGGCCGAAGCTGTTGAATTGCAGTTGCCGGGCGTGACCGTAAACGGCGTGCTTGAGAAATCCAATGATGTTGATTCGTATGCAGTGCAGCTGAATGCCGGTGAAACCCTGGTGGCCTCGATGACGGCAAATCGCATTCTCGGCTCTCCCATGGACGCCATTCTGCAGATCACCGATCCCAATGGCATTGTGTTGGCGCAGAATGACGACGACGTCACATCGGACCCGCTGGCGACCTTTACTGCTCCGCAGGATGGGACCTGGCATGTGCGTACGTTTGCATTTCCATCAGCACCGAACAGCACGATCGGGTTTGCCGGAGCGGCGACCTACGTTTATCGGCTCACCCTGTCCACGGATGCTGTTGTGCATCATACAGAACCGATTGTTCGGCAGCAGGGGACGGGTGATCAGCGGGTTTTGCTGCGGGGCTGGAACATAACGGTTCCGGAAGCAGTGCTGGCGGCCGATTCCAATGTGCTCACCGGTCAGTTTGCATTACCGCGGGTGGTCCGCAGTGTCAGCGAACCGGTACTTGTCGAAGACCAGCTGGAGTCGGCTGTACTTCCGGTTCCGGTTGCATTGTCGGGGCGGCTGGTGGAGCAGCGGACGGACGAGTTTCAGATCGATGTCACCAAAGGCTCGCGGTTGAGGTTTCGGGTTGAATGTCGGCGGCATGATTCGCTGATGGATCCGGTGCTGCGAATTCACGATTCTGCGGGCAAACAGCTGCAGGAATCTGACGACATCAGTCGTTCGGATTCAGACATTGATCTGGTGCTCACCGCACCAGCAGACGATCGGCTCACAATTTCACTGACGGATCGCTTTCTGGTCAGTGGCGAGCGGTACTTCTATGTGCTGCGGATTTCAGAACCGCAGCCGGAGTGCGAGGTGACAACTGAGGGGACGGCGTTCACCGTTCCGGCGGACGGAGAGCTCAGGATTCCGCTCACTGTCAGTCGGCTGCAGGGATATGCGGAGAAGCTGGGCTTTGAGGTCAGCGGACTCCCGGAGCATCTTTCTGCTGAAGCGACAATTTCAGAGAAGAGCGGTGATACGGCGAAGAAGGCCGAGGTGACACTGAAGAACACCGGTGGAACGGCATGGTCGGGAGAAATTCGGATTCAGGCAACCGGCGAAGAATCGGGAACTGGATTCGCGGTCGTCTGGAATGCACCCGATGGCAGCCTGCAGCATCGGTTCTGGCTGACGGCCATAGCAGCCGCAGCTAAGTAATCTGCTTCTGAACCAGTCTGCGGTTCTTGATGGGGATCCCCAGCAGCAGCAGTCCGGCGATCGTGAGCAGCATTCCCCAGAGTGCAGCGGGTGTGACTGCTTCTCCGAAGAGCAGCACGGCACCAACTGCACACATCGCGTTCTGCGAGGCATTGATTACGTTGGCGCGACTGATGTTCATCTGTTTCATTGCTGCTGTGATGGAGAAGAACCCGAGTGCATTGAAGGTTCCGGCGATCGCAATGGTGAACCATTCGGCACTGTTGATCTGTACTATCTGAGCGAACGAAAGCTGGGTCAGGCTGAGCGGGCAGAGAATCAGAAAACCTGCGGCACTGAATAAGAACAGCGTTCCGGCAATGGGCATTCTTGATCGCACAGCATGTCGAATATAGACGCCACTGACACCGTAGCAGAGACCGGAGATTACGGCAGTGACAACCCCGGGCAGGGCGGTCAGGGCAGCAGCTGGCGACTCGGTTACTGAAGCCACCGCTGCCGTATTGTTCGGAGCCACAACTGCTCGTGCTTTGGCACCCGACGAGAGGAACAGAATTGCCGTCATCATGATGGCGATGCTGACAGCCGTGCGGAACGTCACTTTGTCTCCCAGAACCGTGCGGCCGACAATCGCACCACTGCAGATAATGGAGGCAAAGCAGATGGGGACAGAAACGGCGAGGCCGATGTACTTGAGCGAAAGCTGGAACGCAAAGTTGCCACCGAGCTGATTGAAGACGGCAGCGATGGCGATGGGACGCACAAAGCTCCATTCCGCAAATGAAGCGCGGGGATCCAGGCTGCGGCGTAAGATCAGCACAACGGCCACAATGAATGTGGGCAGCGCCTTGGTGCCGGAAACCCACATGTCCCAGCCAATACCCGCTTCCGGGCGGGCCAGCTGACGCAGAGCCATGTTGGCGATCGAGTACGTGGCGGCGGCAGCCAGCCCGAGCAGTACCGCCGTGACGGATTCCTGCGGGACAGATTCAGGTGTTGACGGCGAACCGGACAAAGGAGCTGGTCCTGGCATTGAATGATGGACAGCGGAAGGCCAGACCAGTGCGTGACAGACTGCTGGAGTGGAGTGCTGCAGAGTTTATTTCTGATTGCGACGCGTACCACTACGCAAAACCAGGATTTCAATCGGATTCTCAGTGCTCGACGTTCATCGTCTGCAGCGTCTGTTCAACGATCTGACGCGCATCGCGAACAAGTTCCGTTGCCGATTCGCTGTCAGGAGCTTCTGCGATCACACGGACGATGGGTTCTGTGTTACTGGATCGAACGTGCAGCCAGCGATCGCTCCAGTCCAGTCGCAGGCCATCGCCGTCCTTTGCAATCGCGTCCGCAAACCGGCTCCGCAGTGCTTCCCGAGCTGCGGGTACGGCTTCAGCCGGACAGGTCAGACTGTCCTTGATAATTCGGTAAACCGGCAGGGAGTCGGTCCAGTCTGCGAGTGATGTCTGTTTCTGAACGAGGCCGGAGAGTACATAGGCCATCGAGACAAGACTGTCGCGGACGTAGCCGATGGCCGGTTCAATGACGCCACCGTTTCCTTCACCGCCAAGTACTGCTCCGACCCGCCGCATTTCGGCGCAGACGTTGGCTTCACCAACGAAACTGCGATGGAAGGAGCAGCCGTAGCGTTCCGCGATATCAGCGGTCACGCGGCTTGTGGATTCATTGACAACCACAGGTCCCTGACGCTGCGAGAGGACATGGTCGGCAGCCAGAGCGAGTGTGAGTTCTTCGCCGATATAGCGGCCCTGATTGTCGACAATCGCCAGGCGATCGGCATCCGGGTCCTGAGCAAAGCCGGCATCTGCTCCGTGTTCACGGACAGCGTCACAGAGTGCTCCGAGGTTTTTTTCGAGTGGTTCAGGGGGATGTTCAAATTTGCCGTCCGGTGTCCCGCCAAGTGTAATCACGTCGCATCCCAGAGCTTCCAGCAGGTGCGGCCCGCAGACGCCTCCGGAACCATGATTGCAGTCGAGCACAACGCGGAATTTTCGAGCCCTGACGGCATCTGCATCAACCAGCCCCAGCACCCGTTCAAGGTGTACCGCAGCAGGGTTGTCCAGCTGGGTCAGACTGCCCAGTGCAGACCAGTTCTTCCACGCTGGAGCATTGCTGTCCAGCTGGCTGATCAGCTGACGGCCGAGTGTGGCATTGAACACGGATCCATCTGCTGAGAACGGTTTGAGCCCGTTCCATTCCACCGGATTGTGACTGGCTGTGATCTGCAGGCCACCGGCGGCGGCGTAATGCTGTACCAGCACTCCGCAGGTCGGTGTTGTACAGATACCGGCATCCAGTACTTCGCAGCCGGTGGCCAGCAGTCCGGAAATGACAGCGTGCCTGACCATGCCGCCGGTGCTGCGACCATCGCGGGACAGGATGACCCGGCCTCCGTCAAACATTGTTCCCAGTGCCGCGGCGAACTGCGTGACGTAGACGGGGTCCAGACCGTCACCAATGACTCCGCGAAGACCGGAGATGCTGAGGATACGACTGCTCATGAATGAATGGTTTCCTGCCTGAAGAAAGGAGAACTTCGAGGGAGTCTAGAACACACTCTGCAGCGGGAACAGATGCAGTGGAGGGCCGCTGAGTCAGGGCGAGCGGATTCCCGGGTTCAGGCAGCATCAGCTGTGCATGACGAAGCCACCGTCGACGTTGAGCGTCTGCCCGGTAATTTCGCTGGCTCGATCACTGCACAGAAACACGATGGCGCTGGCGACATCTTCTGCTTTCTGCCAGCGCCCCAGCGGGACCAGTTGCTGAATCTTGCGTTCAGCCCATTGGTCATAGGACAGCGTTTCCTGCGGATTCTGATTTGCCCATGCCTGCCAGACGGACTGATTGAGCGGTGTGCGAACCATCCCGGGGCAGACTGTGTTGACTCGCACGCCGCTGGGTGCAAGATCGCGTGCAAGGCACTGAGCAAAGTTAATGTTGGCCGCCTTGCTGGCGCTGTAAGGGGGATCAGTCTGGGATCCGATCTGGCCGGCTACGCTGGAGAGGAACACCATGGCACCGCGTTTCGCATCGGCCATCGCCTGTCCGACCACTGTGGCCACATGTGTCATTCCCAGAATGTTGACCTGCAGAACCCTGTGCCAGGCAGAGACGGGAACATTGTGCCACGGAAAGCCGAGGTGTCCGGAACCAACCGCCGCGCAGTGAACCAGAATCTGTGCTGTCCCATGCTCTGCCACCGTCTGCTGCCATGCCTGCTCAACACTCTCTCCCTGGCTGACATCCACGGACAGTTGTGGAACGCTGTCATGGAAGGTGGACGCATCCGCGGCCTGCAGATCCCAGATCACCGGGCAGGCCTGTTCCTGTTGCAGCAGACTCACAACGGCGGCACCGATTCCGCTCGCTCCTCCGGTCACGATTGCTGTTTTTCCCGTAAGTCCAAGATCCACGAATTGCTGCTCCAGTATCCGGGCCGAATTGCGGCGATGCGGAGTTACACTGTCCGCATGGAATTCTGCTGGAGCTTAGCCTAATCTGCCGCAGGTTGCAGTCTGTTGGTACAGTCAGCCAGCAGTTACTGCAGCGTGGCAGAATCAGCGACAGCCCGCGGCCGTCGTTACCATTCAGGGAAAGATTACGATGCAGGCAAGGCGAGAGTTTCTGGCGACGGCGGGATCAATGCTGGCCGGGTTGGCTGTGAGCCGTCCTGTTCAGGGCTGCTCCGATGAAATCGCATGGGCCGACGTTCGTGACTGGGGTCTGGAAGGTCGTGGGTTTGCAGACACGGCAAAGTACTTCGACCGGCTTCCCGGTCGCGCGGAGAGTGTTGTTCGCGACGCAGTCTGGAGCCTCAGCCGTCACTCGGCAGGAATGATGGTGCGATTCCGCACGGACGCCACACAGATTCATGTGGATTACTCAGTGACGTCATCGCGACTGGCGATGCCGCACATGCCGGCAACAGGAGTGAGCGGACTGGATCTGTATGCAGAAGACGAACAGGGGAACTGGAAGTGGGTTGCTGTTGTGGCTCCGTCTGAGCAGTCGACGAACAAAGTTGTTGTTTCGGGCCTGCGTCCGGGAACGCGGAATTACGCGATCTATCTGCCGCTGTACAACGGTACGGAGCATCTGCGGGCAGGCGTGCCGCGCGGGGCACAATTCACACCGATTGCTCCGCGAACACAGGCACCCATTGTGTTCTACGGAACATCAATCACTCACGGAGCCTGTGCGTCGCGTCCGGGCATGCCGCATCCGGCGATTCTGGGACGACGTCTCAATCGCCCGGTGATCAATCTTGGGTTCAGCGGTAACGGTCAGATGGAGCTGGAGGTGGGAGGGTTCCTGCAGGAACTGGATGCCGCGGTTTATGTCATCGACTGCCTGCCGAACATGAAGGCAGAAGAAGTTCGTGCCCGTGCGGTTCCGCTGGTTCGTCAGCTGCGTACAGCGCGGCCGGACACTCCGATTGTACTTGTGGAAGATCGTTCCTATTCCGGATCCTGGCTCATTGATGGTCAGCGGGAACGAAATCATTCCAGCCGAGTTGCGCTGCGGGAGGAATACCAGCGGCTGCTGGACAGCGGAGTGGATGGTCTGTCTTACATCGACGGCGAAGGTCTGCTGGGCGAGGATCGGGATGACACGACTGATGGCTCGCATCCGTCGGATCTGGGATTCTTCCGTCACGCTGATGCAATGGAGCCAGTACTCCGAAAGGCGCTTGCCGGCTGAATGCAGGCAACAGGCAATGCTGCGAAGCAGCTGATTAATCCTGCGGACTCTGATCCGAGACCAGACTTCTCAGCAGTTCGAGTGCGGCTGAGCGATCTGCGATCTGGTGATCCAGCTGCGCTGAACGCACTGATTCCAGCAGCTGGCGAATCTGCGGGCCGGGCGGAATCCCGAGTACCTGTACATCGTCGCCGTTGATCAGCGGAGCGGGACAGAGTGTTTCCGGGGAGTACTGCTGCTGCAGTGTCAGGGCGGCGGCGATGTCTTCCACAGCGGGGCTGCTGTCCAGAATTCCTGCGGCTGCGTGCGCAGCCTGCAGCAGTTGTTCCGCCCGAGGATCTGCCAGAATCGGTCTGACGACATGCAGTGGCTGAGCAGAGAATTCCTTCAGCAACGGCAGTGTTTGCAGAATCCAGAGAATGCAGTCCATGTCCTTCCGGGACATCGTCAGCCCCCGGCAGATTTTATCAATCTTCGCTGTTCGCTGTTTCACCGCATGCGTTCTGCTGTCATTACAGAACGGGTGCAGCAGCAGAGCCGCCGCGGGCGCAAAGCTGCTGCTCTTCAGACGTCCCAGCATCCTGTCCACAGACTCCAGAGCGGGCTGATTCGTCGCCGTGAGAGACTGAAATTCCGGAATGATCTGCAGCAGCAGTCCGGTTTCAAGCAGCAGCTGAAATGCCTGCTGTCGATTCGCATGCTGCAGCATTCGGCGGAGTTCGTTCAGGATGCGTTCTCTGCTGACATGGTGAATGTTGACTGCACAATCGCAGACCGCCTGCAGAGTTTCGGGGTCCAGATGGAACTGATAAGTGGCCGAAAAACGGATTGCCCGCAGCATCCGCAGGTTGTCTTCCCGGAAACGGTCTTCGGCTCGCCCGATACAGCGCAGCGTCTGTGACTGCAGATCCGACTGACCTCCGACATAGTCAATCACCTGTTCCGTGAGCGGGTCGAAGAACATGCCGTTAATGGTGAAGTCCCGTCGCTGTGCATCTTCTTCTGCACTGCAGAAACTGACGGAATCGGGACGCCTGCCATCGGAGTAGTTGCCATCGGAGCGAAAGGTGGCAACTTCGGTCTGCAGGCCTGACCCCTTCGGTCCGAGGACAACGATGACTCCAAATGCAGCCCCGACAGCAAGTGTTCTGCCCGCCCCGAAAACACTGATGACCTGGTCCGGCGATGCGTTGGTGGCAACATCGTAGTCGGACGGCTGTTTTCCCAGCAGGGAGTCTCGTACGCAGCCACCTGCCCACAAAGCCTGATAGCCGTGATCACTCAGCTTGTGGACAATCTGCATCGCGAATTCACGAGTAGAGAGCGGTAGTGCTTCCGCATTCATGGGCTGACAGTTTCCTGATGCGGGCGGCGCGAGCAGAAAGTGAAACGGGCGAACAGATGTGTTTCAGTCGGGGCCGAGGCTGCGGCAGCCGCAAGTCCTGTTGCCAGCAGAGCAGTTCAGGCAAGAATCTCGTGGACAATCTCACCGTGGACGTCCGTCAGACGGAAGTCCCGCCCCTGGAACCGGTAAGTCAGCTGCTTATGATGCAGGCCCAGCATGTGCAGAATTGTTGCGTGCAGGTCATGCACATGAACATGTCCCTCAACGGGGCCGAATCCAAGTTCATCAGTGCCGCCGTGAATGTGACCGGAACGAACGCCACCTCCTGCCATCCACATGGTGAATGCATCAACATGATGATCGCGGCCGGTGGTTTCGCGCGGTTCCCCCATCGGTGTGCGTCCGAATTCGCCGCCCCAGATGACCAGTGTATCTTCCAGCAGTCCGCGTTGTTTCAGATCCAGCACCAGTGCGGCACTGGCCTGATCCGTCTCCAGACAGACCTGATCAAGTGCACCATCCAGATCAGCACCCTTGCCGCCGTGATGGTCCCAGTCCGTGTGGTACAGCTGAACAAAACGCACGCCGCGTTCGATCATTCGTCGGGCCAGCAGGCAGTTGGCGGCGAACGAAGGTTTCCCTGCTTCAACGCCATACAGATCCAGCGTGCTCTGAGATTCTTCTTCAAGCCGCGTCAGTTCTGGTGCGGCAGACTGCATGGCAAACGCGGTTTCATAGGCCTGAATCCGGGTCATGATTTCCGGGTCACGAACGTTGTCCATGCGAATGGAGTTCAGTTGTGAGACGGTGCTGGTGAAGTCTTCCTGTGCCGATTCAGTGATGCCCGGTGGACTGTCGAGATTCAGAATCGGAGTACCACGGCTGCGGAATGGAACTCCCTGGTGGGATGTGGGCAGGAATCCGCTGGACCACAATGTGTTCCCTGCGCGAGGCCCACGGGGGCCTGACTGCAGCACGACAAATCCCGGCAGATTGCGGGATTCGCTTCCCAGTCCCCATGTTACCCAGGAACCGAGACTGGGACGACCGGGCGCCTGAAATCCGCAGTTCATGAACAGCTTGGCAGGACCATGATTGAAGACGTTGGTGGAGACGGCTCGCAGCCAGCAGACTTCATCAACGATCTGGCGATGGAAGGGAATTGTGTCGCTCAGATCCATCCCGCAATTGCCCCAGCGGGAGAATCTGCGGTTGGACCCCAGCAGCGATGCTGAAGCTGGCAGGAAGGCAAATCGTCGGCCTTCAGTGATTTCTGCCGGAGGCTGCTGGCCGTGGAACTTGCGCAGCACTGGTTTTGGTGAAAACAGCTCCAGCTGACTGGGCCCGCCGGCCATGAACATATAGATCACTCGCTTCGCCGTCGGAAGAAAGTGAGCCGGCGTGGTCGTGGCCAGGCGTTCCTGAGCAGAAAGGTCGTCAGCCAGCATTCCTGACAGAGCCAGACTGCCAAACGACAGTCCGGACTGCTGCAGAAACTGCCTGCGTGCTGTGTTTCCGGCGGTAGGCTGTTGGAGCTGATTCAGCATCTGATGATCCCTTGCCACCGGTGTGGAAGCGGACGGGGAAATTGTAAGCTGGGTGTGTTGACTGAAGGTGACCGGCAACGCTGCTGCGAACGGCAACGCTGCTGCGACCGGCAACGCTGCTGTCAGCCGGCAGCACTGCAGACAGCAGCGTCATCACAGCAGCGTCAGGAGGCGTCGGATTCCGCATCTGGTTCGTTCCTTGTTCTGCCTGAGCACTGTTCAGACCGCCGAAAGTACTCGACTGGCAACAGCTTTTCCAGAGAGATCCGGAATCTCAGTATTCCTCTCCTGACTAATCGGAAAACGGAGGCAGAGGGATCCATGTTTTCCGCTCGAGCGTCAGTGATGTTATCCTGCCGGAAAACGATTCAGGATTTGCACGATCAGCGAGCGCTCAGATGACCGAACCGACTCCGGAAGAACTGACTGATCAGCTTCGGGAGCAGATGCAGAAATGGTGGGGCTACTCAGAATTTCGCAGTCTGCAGGCGGATTCCATGCTGCGAGCGATGCAGCGAAAGGATTCGCTGACAGTACTGCCCACCGGCGGTGGAAAATCGCTGTGTTATCAGGTGCCGGCAGTCACGCGACCTGGTCTGGCGGTCGTGGTTTCTCCGCTGATTTCCCTGATGAAGGATCAGGTGGATTCGCTCCGCAGTCTGGGGGTGAGTGCCGGCTGCATCAACAGTTCGCAGGAGTATGCAGAGAAGCGGGAAGTCACCCGTCAGATTCGGTCGGGCCAGCTGAAGCTGCTCTATATTTCCCCGGAACGACTCGTTCAGCCGCGCACGCTGGAGTTTCTGCAGCAGCAGCAGGTGTCCTTTGTTGCAGTGGATGAAGCGCACTGTATCAGTCAGTGGGGGCATCAGTTTCGTCCGGAATATCG
>JALQUR010000184.1 GCA_023260695.1 Planctomycetaceae bacterium | reverse complement strand
ACCGCCTTCCTGGTTGATCATGGTGTTGCGGTGAAACGCAGTGGCGACCAGCTGGCTGAGCGACGGGTCCGGGAGCAGATCTCCGGCCAGCTGTTCGACGGTAAACTGATCGAAGGGCAGATCGCGATTGAGTGCTGAGATCACCCAGTCGCGATAGGGCCACATGATGCGGGGACCATCGATGGTGTATCCGTTGGAGTCGGCGTAGCGGGCCTGATCCAGCCAGTGTCGGCCCCAGCGTTCTCCGTAATGGGGGCTCTGCAGCAGACGATCAACAAGCTGTTCCCAGGCATCCGAATCGGTACTGTTGATGAAGGCATCAGCTTCTTCCGGTGACGGCAGCAGTCCCAGCAGATCAAGGTACAGGCGACGAATCAGCGTGGCTCGATCGGCTGCAGGTGAGGGTACAAGGCCGGCTGACTGCAGTCGCTGCAGTACAAAAGCGTCGATTTCGTTTCGGCACCAGGCATCAGATCGGGCCGAGGGAATCTCAGGTGCAGAGATTGGTGAGAACGCCCAGTGCGCTTCGTATTCGGCGCCCTGCTGAATCCACTGGGCGAGCGTTGCCCGCTGTTTTTCGGAGAGTGGTTTTCCGGTTTCCGGTGGTGGCATGATTTCGTCTGCATCACTGGAATGAATGCGCTGGATGAGCAGACTTTCGCCCGGATTACCCGGAATGATGACTCCGGCTGCCAGCGCTTCGTCTCTGCGATCCAGTCGCAGTTCAGCGGCGCGCGCCGCTTCGTCCGTACCGTGACAGGCGAAGCAGTGGTTGGACAGGATTGGCCGTACGTCACGCTGAAAGCTGACGGTCTGCTGAGCCGACAGGGGAGCTGACAGGACAGACAGACAGATCGGAACAAGGAGCTGCAGAGAATGACGGTACATGAATCTGGGTCCCATTCACGGGCAGGCGATGACATCGCCGGCAGAAGCTGAACTCACAGCGGATTATAGAGTCTCCGCTGCCGGAACGGTGTCCGAAAAGGGATTCTTCTGCCCGTGCGGCGGGAATGAATCAGATTCCGCCGTTGTGATGACTTACCGTAGCCTGCAGCAGCCCCCGCAGTTTTTCCTGATGTTCCTGCTGCAGCACGGCCTCAATCTCAAGAGCCTGAAACCCGGGCTGCGGTGGTATGCGGACCAGATCCTTGAGTGTCGTCAGCACAAATGCCGCTCTGGACTGTTCCTGCAGCTGTCGCACCTGCCGCAGTTCCTCCTCGGTGAAGTGGTGATGATCGGGAAACCACGATGTGCCGGCGATTGTGCCACCGGCCTGTTCGCAGGTGCGGCGAAAGGCGTTCGGGTTGCCGATCCCGCTGAGCAGCCAGACCGGGGTCTGCTGCAGTGTGGAAAGCCCGCTGCTGACACCGCCGCCGTCACGCAGACCAGTCGGGCGAAATTCCAGCTCCAGCAGATTGTCGCGCAGATGTGGTGCCAGCTTCGTAATTGTCCGGCGTAACTGGTCAAGCTGACTGGCGGAGGCCAGCTCGCAGCGGGTCAGGATCACTGCGTCGGCACGCCGAAATCCGCTGAGCGGTTCGCGAAGCAGTCCACGGGGGAGCAGCCGCCCGAATCCAAAGGGGTTGCTGGCATCAACAAGAACGAGGTTGAGTGTGCGACCCAGGCGACGATGCTGCATGCCGTCGTCGAGCAGGATCACGTCGGGCCGTTCAGTATCCGCCGACTGCAGCAGACTCTGCAGCCCCGCGATTCGATCGGGGTTCTGTACGTGCGGCACGCCGGGTGCCGTCAGTTGCAGGACACGAAATTCATCATTGCCCTGTTCGGACTGAGCCCGATAGCCTCGGCTGAGAATTCCCGGGCGGTGCTGCATGTCCTGCAGCATGCGGCAGAGCATTGCCGTGACCGGTGTCTTTCCCGTACCACCGGTGGTCAGATTTCCAATGCTGATCACGGGTACTGCCGGCCTGTGAACACTGGACAGCCCGATGTCCCAGGCCAGATTCCGCAGTCGCACGGCTGTGCCGTATCCCCAGGAAAGTCCATGCAGCAGCACCCGCATCGCGGTTGCGGTGACGTCCGTGCGTTCTCCGGAGATGATGCGGAGAAACTCGGATTCGTTCATGAAGACTCCCTGAAGGCTCTGCCGGCTGGATCAGCCGAAGCAGTCCGAACGCAGTTGTATACCCGACAGCGAAGACTAACATGCAGACCAGTCTGAGGGCAGATCTGTTTCCGGCTCTGCTGAATCCGCGGCCGCAGCAGATGGTCCGCCAAACAGTCAGAGATACAGCAGGAACTGGATGATGTCCAGGTCGACATCAGAGCATAACGCGTTCGAACTTCAGGATGTGACCGTGGATTTCGGCAGCGTCAGCGGGCCGGTTCTGCAGCATCTGAATGCAGAGATTCCTGCAGGCCAGTTTCTGAGCATTGTGGGGCCGTCGGGCTGTGGAAAATCGACACTGCTGCGACTGCTGGCAGGTCTGCAGCCTGTTTCGTCGGGACACCTGCTGCGAAACGGCTCCGCAGATCCTGTGGTACCTCCGGGATTTGTCTTCCAGCAGCCGGCCCTGCTTCCGTGGAGAACTGTACTCGCGAATCTGCGCCTGCCCTGCGAACTGGGCAGCCACCGTGGACCAGCTTCCACAGACGCTGAGCTGCTGCAGCTGCTGCAACAGGTCGGTCTGAGTGCGGATGATGTCAGCAAGCGTCCGGCAGAACTCTCCGGGGGCATGCAGATGCGACTCTCACTGGCTCGGGCGCTGGTGCACCGCCCGGGAATTCTGCTCCTGGACGAACCCTTTGCTGCGGTTGATGATCTGTTACGGATGAAGCTGCAGGAGCTGGTTCGCAATCTGCACGATGCACGCGGACTCACGACGATCCTTGTGACTCATAATCTTCAGGAAGCGGCGTTTCTGAGCGATCGTATTCTGGTGCTGCAGCCGGCCCCGGCGGGGCTGGTGTGTGATCTTTCCAGCGGACGTGTCGGTGAGCATGCTGCCTGGAGGATGTCAGCGGAGGTTACGAATCTTCAGCATCAGCTGACAAAGGCTCTGCTCAACCAATGAACCAGAAACGATCCGTCACGGAACGCAGCAGAATGACAGCACTGCAGCTGGCAGGTCCGCTGCTGGTGCTGTTCCTGCTGGGCTTAACCTGGCAGCTGCTGGTGACTTTGCTGCAGATCAGCCCCGTGCTGCTGCCGGGACCACTCGCCGTGCTGCAGGCGGGCTGGAGAATTCGTGCCAGCCTGCTGGCAGCAACGGGCAGGACAGCAGTGGCTGCACTGGGCGGGCTGCTGGTCAGCTGTTGCTTTGGAACACTGACTGCATTTGTGTTTTCGCAGTCACAGATTATTCGCCGGGCGCTCTATCCGTATGCTGTGCTGCTGCAGACGGTTCCCGTCATCGCGATAGCCCCCATTATCATCGTTTCCCTCGGCCGCGGTTTTCTGAGCGTCGCGCTGGTGGCGTGTATTCTGAGTCTGTTCCCGATCATCACCAGCACGACCACGGGACTGCTGCAGACAGATCCGCTGCTGAATGATCTGTTTCGTCTGCATCGGGCAACTCGCTGGCAGACGCTGATCAGGCTGCGTGTCCCGGGTGCTCTGCCCTATCTGATTTCGGGGATCCGCATTGCCAGTGGCAGCGCGATTGTGGGGGCGATCGTCGGCGAGTTCTTTGTGGGATCTTCAGAGTCCGGGCTGGGTGCGCTGATTCAGCGGAAGTCGGCGGCGCTGGTGCTGTCCGAGCTGTATGCCACAGTGATCACGGCCACTCTGCTCGGAACAATCGTCTTCAGTCTGATTACTGTTCTGAGTGAACAGGTGCTGCGACGGTGGTTCGGGATGAGTCTTTCCGGGAGGCAATGATCGCGGGATTCAGTCCACGAACAGAAACTCGTTGGAGCAGAGCAGGACCTGAGCCAGTTGTTCGAGTGGTGTCAGTGCCGGATTGTGCTGAGGAGTAAAGTCGAGGCGGGAATTCCAGACTATTTCTGCAGCGAGCGAATCGCGAATCTCAATTTCCCAGAGAAACTGATCGCTGTTGAGCTGATCGCCAATATCGACAACAAAATCGAGCGTATCACCCGGTTCGACGGCGATCTCTGCGTGGTCGATGGTGCGTTCCGCCTGATGAATGCCGAGTGAAGTAACTGTTCCCTGCCGCGAACTGATGATAAAGGCACGAATGCCGTCACCGGCGGCCGGTTCATGTTTCAGGGTTGAATGGACTTTCAGCGTGCCGGCTGCAGGAGCAGTCCACCGTCGCACGCAGGCATGCTGCCGATCATTTCCCGGATGGCCACCGTCAGCAGTCAGCTGAACCCAGCCCAGCCTTGCATCAGGAAATGCTTCGCCACCCTGCCACGCGGTTCCATTGAACAGCGGCAGCGCAGTGAATCCATCCACACGCTGCTCCTGTTCATTGACTGCTCCGAATCCATAGGACCATTGTGCCGCGGTGGGTGGCGGGGTAATTGCGGGCGGGGCCGGGGTATTCAGCAGGGCGATGCAGGCCTGTTCTTCGGATTCACCAGGACTGCGCTGCAGAGTGCGTTCATAGAGACCACGAACCTGCTCGGCCGGCGGCAGATCGCGGACAGTTTCGGCGAGAGCGCGAGTCTGTTCCAGAGCCAGCGGATGATTCATCAGGAACAGCGCCTGCTGCGGGATCGTGGTCTGACTGCGTGAAGGTGTGTGCAGGTCGGGACTGGCAAAGTCAAAGGTGCGGAATGCAGCTGGCAGGAACTGACGATCCACCAGTCCGTAAATCGTTCGCCGACGATTCCAGGGCGCCTTGAGCAGCTCTGCCGGCCTGGTTGCCGGAGTCGAATCGAGCGTCCCGGATGCGGACAGCAGGGAATCTCTGAGCTCTTCAAAACTCAGTCGATGCAGGTTCATTTTCCAGAGCAGGTGATTGGCCGGATCAATTTCCTCTGCCTGGGCATGCAGTGCTGAGCTGGCGGAAGCCTGTCGAAACGCGCGGGTGGCAAGGATTCTGCGGTACAGCGAACGAATGCTCCAGCCATCCTCGATCAGCCGCGAGGCCAGCCAGTCCAGCAGCTGCGGGTGAGATGGCGGTGCGGACCGCATGCCGAAATCTCCCGGCGTGGCCACAAGACCCTGCCCGAAAATACTCAGCCAGACTCGATTGACCGCGACGCGCGCAGTCAGCGGGTTGTCGCGGCTGGCGATGACGTGAGCGAGCTGCAGGCGTCCGCTGCCGGAAGAGAACGGCTGCCGATCTGTTCCTGCCAGCAGCTGTGGTGCCTGGAGCGGAACGAGTTCGCCTGGCTGAGCGGGGTTGCCACGAACAAGGATTCGCGGAGAAACCGCGGCTGCTCGATCCGTCAGCAGCAGTGCAAAGGCTGGCTGTGCAGGGGAGTTCAGGATCATCTGCTCCAGCTCCACCTGCTTCTTCCACAGTTCATTGCAGGTGGCAGTGTCGTAGTCTCCCTCTGTACTCATGATTGGTTCATCAGGCACAAAGCAGGGACCGCTGGGGTGGTAGAGGACCCGCCGCAGCGATTCTGCATGTTCATCGCTGAGGCCCGTGGCAGCGGGATCGCTTTGCGCCTGCTGCCAGTCCTTGTCAGTCTGCAGAAACAGACTGGCGTACCGCTGAATGACGTCCGCAAACGACTGTGGTGCGTCGCGAAACTGTTCCAGCACGTGTGGATGAACCGTCAGCTCCGGCAGATTCTGAATTTCGCGGGTGACCTCCGCGGTACGTGCTGCGAATTCCTCGGGTGTCAGATTCCGGTAAGCGTGCCACGGTATAAAGATCGGATCGGCGGTCTGTTCAGCCAGCAGCAGGTAATCGCGCCAGCGATGGACGAACGACGGCAGCAGATCGGTAGCTGCGAGGATCTGGTCGAAGCCTGCTTCCGGGTATCGATCAAGTTGCAGTTGCGCCGCCAGATAGTCGGCGATGCGTTCGCGAATACGGGCGGATGTTTTCTGTCGACGTTCCTGCCGCAGCTGGTGCTGTTCCTCACACTTCGTTTCATATTCGGCAAGGAACTGCTGCTGCTGGTCCGTTGTGGGTGGCAGCATCCGCAACGATTCACGGGAGCTGTTGAAGACGCCATAGAGGGAGTAGTAGTCGGCCGTTGGAATAGGGTCGTACTTGTGGTCATGACAGCGAGCACAGGCCACGGTCAGTGACATGGTGCCGCGCGTCAGCACGTCGATCTGGTCGTCGATGATATCTCTGCGAACCCCCAGAAAGCGGCGACCCAGCGTCAGAAATCCCATCGCAGCAGCGTCCTCTGGTCGCGCGTCGGGAACCAGATCGGCAGCGATCTGCAGCGTCAGGAAGCGGTCATATGGCAGATCTTCCTGAATCGCGCTGATGAGCCAGTTGCGGTAGCTCCACGCGTGAGTCCAGAACCGCTGCTCACGACCGTATACGTAGCCTTTGGTATCGGAGTAGCGCGCGAGATCCAGCCATTGCCGGGCACGGTGTTCGGCGCTGGCCCTGCTGCTGAGCAGTTGCTCCACCAGCTGCATCCAGGCAGCAGTGTCTGTTGTGTCGACGCTCTGCACAGTCGACAGTTGCGGTGGTATGCCGCTGGTCACATAGCTGAGTCGCCGCAGGAGCGTTCTCGAGTCGGCTTCCGCTGAGAAGTCGAGTCCGGCCTGATGCAGTCGCTGCAGCAGAAATGCATCAATCGGTGTCTCGCCGGGATAGTCGGGAACTGCGGGGTCCTGAATGGGCTGATAGGCCCAGTGTGTACGCGCGCGTACTGCGATGGATAATGCCAGTGGTGCAGCCGTGTCCGGCCAGGTCAGGCCGTCGCGAATCCACTGTGCCAGCGCGTCGACTGTCGTTGCCGGAAGCGCTTCCTCCGGTGGCATCTGCAGGTCTCCGGTTCGTGCCACTGCCTGCAGCATCAGGCTTTCCTGAGGGCTTCCGGGGACGGCCGCCGGGCCATGATCACCGCCCTGCAGAATTGCGGCACGAGAATCCAGACGCAGTCCACCGGACTGCTCATCCGGTCCGTGGCATTCGATGCAATGGCTGGTCAGGAGCGGTCGGATTCGCGATTCGAAGTGGTCGCCCGACTCATCGGCTGAGACGGCAGCGCAAGTGTATCCGACAGCAATCCCGCAGATCAGGTGCAGCAGATGCTGCTGGATTCGAGCCGACGGTGTGGTTGGCATAATGTGGTTCCCCGAGGCTATTATGGGGCGGACAAAGACGACTATTCTCACCAACCAGGTGCAGGATCACAAGCCCCGTCAGGCCGCAGCACAGATGTGCATGTGCCGGCCGGCTGCTGCGGCAATGCAGCAGCGGGAGTGACAGGAATCCTGCGCGATCCATGCTGAAGGTAACCGGGACAAATGCAGAAAGCTGATTCCATTCGCGTCGGACTGCTGTTGAGTGTATTGATTCTGAGTGCCGGATCCTGTGCGGCTCAGGGGGAAGCAGCGAAGGGCGAATACGACGCCTTTGGCATCTATGCTGCAACGGCACCTCGCGCCGATGAGGCCGAGCCGCGGCGTACTTCGCTGCCACTGCGTCCGGAACCGGGTGCTCGGATCATGCTCATCGGAAACACGCTGCTGGAGCGAAATGGGGACTTCGGTCAGTTTGAAGCGATGGTGCAGCAGCAGTTCCCATCGCAGGAACTGATTGTGCGGCATCTGGCCTGGGCTGCGGATGAAGTGGCTCTGGAGCCCCGCCCGGCCAACTTTGCAGACACGGAGCAGCATCTGACGCACGAGCAGGCGGACATCATTCTGGCTGCGTTCGGATTCAATGAATCGTTTGCCGGTGCTGCGGGGCTGGAGGATTTCCGGAAACAGCTCACTGCCAGGGTACAGCAGCTGCAGACGCGGGCTTTCAACGGAACCAGTGCAGCGCAGGTGGTACTGATATCCCCGATTGCCTGTGAGAATGTCAGTCGCATCAATGCGGCTGATCGCAACAACGAGCAGCTGCAGCAGTACATCGCCGTGATGCGGGAAGTTGCCGCGGAACAGGGCGCCGGTTTTGTGGACGTGTTTGAACAGACGGAACTGGCGATGCGCAGTCCGGGTTCCGACCTGACCATCAATGGGGTGCATCTGAATCAGCAGGGCGACCTGGAATTCTCCCGGGCGCTGTTTGAAGGGCTCTTCGGCAGTCGTGCTCCGCAACCGAATCCGCAGCTGGTAGACGCGATTGTGGATCGCAACCAGCAGTACTTTCGTCGCTTTCGTCCGCTGAACACGTTTTATTACACGGGCGGCAGAAACGGCACGTACGGCTATCTCGATTTCCTGCCGGCGATGCGCAACTTTGATCTGATGGTGCAGAACAGAGATCGTCGGATCCATGAGCTTGCCGCGGGGAATTCCGTACCGGAACAGCCGGACGATTCCGGCCTGCCGGAGCTCCCCGCAGTGGCTCAGAGTCGCGGTGCGAATGAATGGCTGCCGGCTGCAGAAGAGCAGCGGGCGTTTCGCATGGATCCGCGGTTTGAGGTGAATCTGTTCGCCGGAGAAGAACAGTTCCCGGAGATCGCCAACCCGATTCAGATGCGGTGGGATTCACGTGGCCGATTGTGGGTCAGCTGTTCCACGACCTATCCGCACGTCTATCCGGGGAATGCTCCGGATGACAAGCTGGTGATTCTGGAGGATGTCGACGGAGAAGTCTGCACGGCCGGAGAGGAGCGCCTCGGCCAGGTTGTCCGATTCCGCCAAATACCGGGCAATCCAGCGCAGGCGAAGTGCATGCGTCGGTGCCATCAGCCGCCTGCCGGACCCCGACACCGAGACGAGATCCGTGTT
>JALQUR010000469.1 GCA_023260695.1 Planctomycetaceae bacterium | reverse complement strand
CTGGCAATGGAAAGCCAGTCTGCTGCGTTTCTACCCCTTTCGATTCTATGACGGGATGCTGCCGATCTGTCTGGGGTTGACCACCGCGCAGCTGCTCCAGCACAGTTCTCCTCGCTGGCTGACGAACCGACCGCGTGCACTGCTGACCGCAGCATTACTGGCACCATTTCTGCTTGCGGCAGCACAACGTCCGAGCAGTCCTTCCGGCTACACTGTGCAGCAGCACCGTGACTGGACACAGATGTGCAACTGGATCCGGCAGCAGACTCCATCCGACGCGCTGGTTCTGACGCCTCGGGAGTCATTCGATTTCAAATGGCTTGCGGAACGCGCGGAGTACGTCTGCTACAAGGACTGCCCACAGGATGCCGCAGGCATTCTGGAGTGGGATCGGCGGCTGTGGTACCTGCATCAATGGACTCTGGAAAGCTCTTCCGACGGTCTCTACGACGCGGCAGATCTGCAGCGACTGCACCGCGATACCGGCTGCGATTTTGTGCTGACAAGAATCCTTGTGCCATTCGCATCAGAGCCGGTCTGTCAATTCGGGGAATGGTCACTGTATGCCGTTACCGTCCCGGACCGGGCAGCGGAAAGTAAACCACCCCCGGCCGAATAATCAGTGCTGATCCCAGCAACATCTCCCACCGGCTCAACCTGACCTTACACCACACCTGCTGACGCCACAATGAACTCTGCTGCACCTGCTCCTGGCGAGATGCTCTCGGAAACTCCCGACGGCGAACAGATTCAGCAGTTGCTGCAGTTTCTGACCGCGGCCGGAACGCTGACACTGCCGCAGCCGATCAACGGTCTGTTTGCAGCCGCGGCTGCCAGTGGAGATGACTTTGCGGCATCCGGCTACAGCAATGCGTGGGTGCGGGACAACGTGCATGTTGCCCACGCGCAGCTGGTTGCCGGTAACCTGCAGTACGCCATCACGATTCAGCAGCGACTCTCGGAATTCTTCCACCGGCATCGTCAGAGGTTTCTCAACGTCATCGCTGAACCGGCTCGCGCTGCCGACCCGATGCAGCGACCGCACATCCGCTTCAATCCTGTCACGCTCGACGAACTGCCGGAGACATGGGCTCACGCCCAGAATGATGCACTCGGAGCATTCCTGTGGATCTCCTGTCTGCTGGTCAGGGCAGGGCACACTCCGATCACGCCCCGGATTCGCGAAGTCATCCTGCTGCTGCTGCAGTACTGGGAGGCCATTGACGTCTGGGAAGACGAGGACAGTGGACACTGGGAAGAACAGCGCAAAGTTGCTGCCTCCAGCATCGGTTGCGTACTTGCCGGTCTGAGTAAGTTGCAGCAACTGCTGCAGAACTCATCACTGGCTGCGGCGCTGAACTTCCGTCCGCCGGATTTACAGCGTCTGCATACCTTGCAGCAGAATTGCCATGCAGCACTGCTGCAGATCCTGCCCTGGGAATGTCGGCAGTCCGATCCGACAAAACAACGGCGTTACGATGCCGCACTGCTGTTCCTGATCTATCCCCTGAACATCATTCAGGACCGCAGCCACGAAGATCAGATCATCGCCGATGTGTGTGAACACCTGCAGGGGCCGCACGGGATTCGTCGTTATCCGGGCGATTCTTACTGGTGTGCGGACTACCGTCAGCTGCTGTCGGCCGATCAACGCACTGCAGATTTCAGTGATGACCTTTCCGCCAGAGATCAGCTGCTGCAGCCCGGCGGGGAGGCTCAGTGGTGCCTGTTCGATCCAGTCCTGTCCTGTATCCACGGACGCCGTTATCGCGAATCGGGCGCGGCAGCTGATCGCAGGCTGCAGCTGCTGCATCTGGGCAGGTCCCTGCAGCAGCTGTCGCCCCCCGGCGGACGCGTTCCGGCATATCGCTGCCCGGAATCGTGGTTCTGTGAACAGGGCGTCTGGCAGCCGAATGATCTGACCCCGCTGCTCTGGACACAGCAGAATCTTCTGCAGGCACTGCACCTGCTGCAGGAAACTACCGCCGCAGTTCTCTGATCGATCGCTGATTCAGACGCGACGCTGCAGCCATTCCACAATCTGTCGACCAGTGCGTGGCATCGGCAGTTCAGTCAGTTCCGGCAGCGATTTCCAGCAATAGCCGTTCGGCAGTGACCGCTTCAGGCGGCCGCTCACCGCACAGACAATCGCCAGCATCTGCACGCGATAACGCGTCACCGAATAATTGCGTTTCAGCGACTCTTCGGGAACGCCCGGCAGGATGCCGCACTGCTGCTGAATCCGTTCTGCCAGATTCTCATCCAGAGGCTCCTGATCACCCGCGAACAACGATGCGGCAAGTGCCTTGCCTTTCCCCGTTCGCTGCACACCGCGCGGCACGTTCGCCAATTGTTGTTCGCTGATCTCCAGGCGAGGAAAATCCCACATCGCCGTCCAGCGTTCATCTGCCCCGCGGAGCCGCACCAGCACCTGATCACCGCGGCGGAGCACAACAGTGAGCTCATTCAGGGGCGTGATCTCCTGCGGTGCGCCACGACGCGGCAGTTCCTGCTGCAGCTGTTCCCGGCAGGCCGCGCACTGCGCAGCCAGAGGACACTGATGACAGACGGGATTCGTTACTGTGCAGACTCGAGCACCCAGGTCCATTACAGCCTGGTTGAAGTCCGCGGGGTGATCCGGGGATACGATCGTTTCGGCGAATGCCCACAGTTGCTTCACTGCTGCGGTCGTGCGGATGTCTTCCTCAAGCGCCATCAGTCGCGCGTACAGCCGCTGCGTATTCGCTTCCACAATCGGTGCCGGAATTCCGAAGGCAAACGAGGCAATGGCACCGGCGGTGTACCGTCCGACTCCTGGCAGCTGCTGCAGTTCCTGAGAGTCCGCGGGAAACTCCCCGTTGTATTCGGTGACGATCCGGACAGCGGTGCGATGCAGATTGCGAGCTCGGCTGTAGTAACCCAGACCTTCCCACAACCGCAGCACATCATCCACGCTGGCAGCGGCAAGATCGCGAACCGTCGGGTAGCGTTGGGTGAAACGTTGAAAATACGGAATCACGGCCGCAACAGTTGTCTGCTGCAACATGATTTCGCTGAGCCAGATGCGGTAGGCATCGCGGGATTCTCGCCACGGCAGTCTGCGGCCGTGCAAGGCGTACCACTCCAGCAGAGCAGATCGCAGGTCGTCTGCACTTCTGCCCCAGACCGTTCGCTGCTCCGCAATGATGTCTGCAGCTGCCGCACGTGCCGTTCGGCCTGTCGCCTTTCGATACGATGCCCCTGCAGCCATGAATCCAATCCGCCGATGACAGTATGCTGCTGTGATTCAGATCTGAACCAGCTCTCCGGACTCAATGCTTCTGGCTTCCGCCCAGCACAGTTCCAGAGCAGCCAGCGCGGTCGCTGCACTCAACGGCCCCGGGTTCCCGGAACCACTCAGCGTATCAGCGGCTACCTGCAGTTCATCGGTGAAGGCGCCGCACCATCTGGCTTCTGCACCCAGATCGGGTACCGACATGGTGCCATCGCTGCTGAGCAGGCTCAGCGGACGGCTGACGACCCATTCACCGGCAAGAGTCCCGGCGTCGAACAGCAGCGTCGCGTCTTCAAAGTACAGCTCAAATCCGTGCGCGAACTGCAGAGCAGAGGCGCCGATGCCGCCACTCACACAGGTCACAGCAGGGCCGTCCTGATACACGTAGGAAGAATGCACATGATTGACGAATCCATCCTGCAGCAGACCTCGCGAGTAGACGGCATCCGGTTTTCCACAGGCATGGGCAATGAAGTGATTGTCGTGGATATGCAGATCTATTCCCCAGCCACCGAGCTTGCGGAAGTCGGACATATCGCTGGACCATTCCGGCCGAGCAATCACACGTCGGAAATGAGCCGCCAGAAGTTTCCCGTAGCGTCCATCGCGAATTGATTCTGCTGCAAAGCGGAACTCGGGGAAGAATGGCAGCACATGCGCCACAAACAGCGGTGTGCCATGCTCCTGCGACGCAGCAACCATCTGGCGTCCTTCATCGAGCGACACGGAGATGGGTTTTTCCACCAGCACCGGCTTGCCCGCTCGCAGGCACTCCATCACCACCTCAAAATGCTGATCCGTAGGCAGACAGACATCCACCAGGTCGATGTCCGGATCTGCAATGAGCTGGCGATAATCGGTGTACCTGCTGAGCTCCGAGGTGTCGACGTGGCCACCACGAGGTCCGAAGTTGCCCTGAATCGAAGTCCAGTCACCCGCCAGTTTCTGTTCATTTCGAGTGCAGATGGCGGTGACCTTTGCGCCCTTCAGATCCCGCGCACCTTCGAAGTGCGTATATCCCATAAACCCGATGCCGACGATGCCGATCCTGATCACGGTATGAGCCTTTCCTGCTGCAAGCTGTTCTGCGATTCAACTCCCTGATCGGCTGCAGCGTATCGGAGCCGGGTGCGGATGCAAAGTCGGGCGGGCGAATCGCCATGTTCGGCCTGACCCTTTCCGGAATCGAAGTTTCTCCGGCAAATACCCTGCAATCCTCACAAACCCAACTCCGCAGATGACATTTGTTGTGGTGATAACCGGGTGCAATTTCTATTTGAAAGGCATTCAGACGGGATGCCCGAAAACACCGAACGCGGCGGCAGCATTCACCCGATTCCGCTGACTGTCCGCAGACGTCTGCTGCAGACATATTCCGGGCATTCGGATCTTCGAACTGCCATTGTTCCAGGAATTACGAACAGGGGCACTTGCAGCAGGAAACAAGCTGCGAACCCCGTGTTCTGCCCGTTAGCATTCCTGCACTTCCAGATCCACAGACACAGCACTGCACGCGTCCCGATCGCGTAACGTCGGAGCAGACTCATCTCATCCGAAACTCTGTTACATCATCCTGCACAGGCTCCTCCCAGACTGTTGTCGGCGTCCTTCATCGGTTATCTCGCGGTCACCCTGATGACTGCGGTGAATGACAGCATGTTTCGCTGGATGATCGTACCCGTCGGTCAGGTGATCTTTCAGGAACAGTACGGCTGGTCTCGGGAAAGGGCGGACACCATCGTCCTGTCACTGGGGCTGGGCATTTTCATGCTGCCATTCGTGGTGTTTGCCCCGTGGGCCGGTTGGGCTTCCGATCGCTTCAGTAAACGCACATCAATCATCCAGACCAAGATTGCAGAGATTCTGCTGGTGCTGCTCGGCGTCCTGGCGATCCGCATCTCGAGTATCGGTCTGATGCTGCTGGTGCTGTTCCTGCTCGGCGCTCAGGCGGCACTGATTGGTACAGCCAAGCTGGGGATTATTCCGGAGATTGTTCGGCGGCGAGATATTTCAGCGGCTAATGGCTGGTCCAATGGCGCCACACTTGCCGGAGTGATTCTGGGAACAGTGGGTGGTTATGGTCTGGGTGACCACTGCCTGACCGCACCCGCTGCGGGCCAGTTGATGTCCCTGGTGGCACTCGGCGGCACTGCGGTTCTGGGCCTGATCGGCAGTCTGCTCATCCGCCGGGTTACTCCGGCCAGTCCGGACCTGTCTTTCCATTTCAACGTGGTCTCCGATTCGCTGCGGGACCTGCGACTGATTCTCTCACGCCGCTCCGTGCTGCAGGTATCTCTGGGGATCGTCTTTTTCTGGAGCGTTGCGGCGATGGCGCAGATGGCCATCGATGTTTTTGTAACCGATGAACTGGCAGAGAATCTGGAGCATGCTGACCCCAGCCCATTCATGGCAATGCTGGTGATTGGCGTGGGGATCGGCAGTCTGCTGGCTGGCTGGTGGTCATCGGGCCGAGTGGAGCTGGGGATGGTTCCCCTCGGCACGGTCATGATGGGGCTGGCCTCGATTGCCATGTATTTCGCTGTGGATTCGCCGGCGGCATCGGGCATGTTGCTGATTGTGATCGGGATTGGCGGCGGGCTTTTCAACATTCCGCTGCAGTCGTGGCTGCAGGAGCGGGTCCCTCACGATAAGCTTGGAACTGTTCTGGCATCCTGTCAGCAGCTCACTGCACTCGGTATGCTGTGTGTAGCGGGCCTGTTCCTGTTTCTGCGTGAAGGGCTGAGTCTGAGCGCATCGCAGATCTTTCTGATCACGGGGCTGAGCATGATACCACTCATCTTTATGGTCATCGCCTTTCTGCCACAGGCAACCTTTCGATTCTTCGTCTGGCTGCTCAGTCGCTTTGCCTACAAGGTACGGACTTACGGCATTGAGAACATTCCGGAGCAGGGGCCGGCGTTGCTGGTTGCCAACCACGTCACGTGGATTGACGGAATCCTGATCGCACTGGCCAGTTCCCGCCCGATTCGCATGGTGGCCTACGCCGACTATGTGGAAGGCCCGATCTCGGGCCGGTTTGCACGGATGTTCGGCGTCATTCCGATACGCACAAACGACGGAGTTCGTTCGCTGCTCAAGTCGCTCCGCACCGCCGGCGATGCTCTCCGCAACGGTGAGCTGGTCTGCATCTTTGCGGAAGGCGCAATCACGCGCACGGGTCAGCTGATGAAGTTCGAACGCGGGATGATGCACATCCTGAAGGGAACGGACGCTCCGGTTATTCCGGTCTGGTCCCGCGGAGGTTTTCGTGACCCGGTACGGGCCTAAGAAGTCTTCAAACCCTTCCATCTAAGGATGTCCGGGAAAATCGAAGCAGCGACGAATTATTGTTCGTG
>JALQUR010000465.1 GCA_023260695.1 Planctomycetaceae bacterium | reverse complement strand
CCAGCACATTACAGTGGCCAGCAGACCACTCAGTCAGCCGCGGCATCGACAGCTGTGATCTGAATATGGACCTGTAACGTCAGGTTAACGCGCTGTCAGGTGCGAGACAAGACGCAGGATGCGTTGCCGACAACCAACGCGCAGACAAATGCGGTCTGCTCCGCAGCAGTCACCTGCTACTTCACACACCGCATCCACGTCAATTCGACGAACACAGCAGATGGTTCAAACCTGTGCTGCAGCTGCAGCCTCTGACTCCATCTCTTCCATGATCGTGCGTTCACGCAGCAGAGCAATCCGGCCTGTGCGGACCATTTCGAGAATACCGAATTCTCGCATTCGTTCGATAAAGGCTTCGATCTTGTTTTCTCTTCCGGAGATTTCGATCATCACGTGACTGGCCCCGACATCGACGATCCGACCGCGAAAGATATCCACAATCTCACGAATTTCGCTGCGTCTTCCCTCTCCGGAACTGACCTTCATCAGCATCAGGTCACGTTCAACGAAGTCCTCTCCCGAGAAGTCCTGCACCTGCACAACTGTGACGATCTTGTCCAGTTGCTTACGCACCTGCTCCAGAGTTTTTTCATTGCCGTTCACCACGAAGGTGATGCGTGAGAATTCCGGAGTTTCCGTAGCCCCAACCGCGAGACTGTCAATGTTGTAGTTGCGGGATGCCAGCATGCCGGAAATGTGCGCCAGAACACCTGGCTGGTTCATCACCAGAGCGGAAAGAACATGTTTCATTGCAGAAGGACCTTTTTTCGATCAGGACAGACCGAAACAACTGAAGCAGAAATCGAGCCCCGATATGGCAGCGGAGCAGAGATTTACTGTGCAAAAAAAGGAGGAACACTGAACAAGGGAACTGGCACAGGCACACGGCGGACCCGGAAGCATCCAGACTGGATGGCTGTGCTGCGTCTTGCCTGCAGGAACTGCTCAGCACCGGTAGTCTCCCATCAGGAACTGCAAAATCGAGCGAAAACTGCCGCTTTACGATCGATTCGCAGTCAATTCCCACCCGGATAACAATCTGCGTCAACTAGGGGGACCAGCGCACCGTTGTGACGCCCTGACTGCCAATCCTAATGACACACCTCCCAACCCTCAGGTGACTTTTTCCTCCTCTGCGGCAAACTCAATAAAGTTCTCAGCGTTGATGCTAACCCTACCTTCTGTCCCGGCTGGATTCTCGACACGACAATTTTTCAGGAGCGAGGTTGACGCGATCCATTGATAACGCATAATCCCGCTCTCGGTGTTGCCGGAGTCCCGGTAACCCTGCTGCGGGTGTAGCTCAGTTGGTAGAGCACCACGTTGCCAACGTGGTTGTCGAGGGTTCGAGTCCCTTCACCCGCTCTTTTTCCTTCCGGAAGCGTCCTCTCACTTGGCTTCCGATGTTTCCCGAGCCTGATCCGGGGACGGTTTCGTTCCTGCCGCCGGGTGCCCATCGGCGTTCCTGACGCCACTCTTTTGCCATCGCGGCATCCGCTGAGTGCAGTCTTCCCACCTGCATTATCTCACCGGCCGTTCAGCTGCGCAGGCCCCTGCGACTGCATCTGCATGATGCCTCCGAAGACGCTGAAAATCGCTGTTCAGGCTATGGTTTCTCGAGGTGATTCCCCCACAAGGTTCCGCAAATCTGCCGCAAATCTGCCGTGTTGAACGCTGCTTGCTGCCGCGGTGCGTGGCCATCCAGATCCTGTGATCCATCGCCTGGCCAGCGGAGGTGTTGCCGGTAAGTCCAGTCCTCATTAGGATGCTGTTCAGGAGCGGCCGGGTGCCCGGCTGCAATCCACATTGGCAGCAAACCCAGCCTCATACCTGGCGGGCGAAATTCCCCTATTTCCGGGGCGCTGGGCTGCAGCGACTTCACTGAGGTTGTATTTTCGGCGCGGCCTGTCATGTTACCCGCGGTGAATTCACCTTGTTAAGAAAACAGGTTTTGCGGAACCGCCGGGAAGGAGAAACGCCTTTCGGTGATCCGATTTTCAGTATAGTAAACGCTCGTAACCCGGAAGGCTGCTACGCAGCGGTTGCGGGCCTGATCACCTGGGCATCACATCATCTGCAGAGGACAGCCCTCTGCAGCAGCATTTTGCAGATCTTCACCAGGGACAAAGTTGCCGAATTCATGACAGCAACAGTCACGGTGTTCGATCGTTTTCGCTGAAGCTGAATGCGTTGTTCGTTCAGCAGTTTTTGGGGAAAAGAATGAGTTCCGATGAAACACAGGTCGCCGAAAGCGACCAGAAAATGTCACTGAAGGTCAATATCGAGGACACCGGGGCCTGCAAGCGGCATATTGCCGTCACAGTGTCTGAAGCGGACATCAGTGAAATTCGATCAGAAGCCCTCACTGAACTGGCCGAAAAGGCTGAGGTTCCCGGGTTCCGCGTGGGCAAGGTTCCAGCGGCTCTGCTGCTGAAGCGTTTTCGAACTGAAATCGCTTCTGACATCAAGCAGAAGGTATTGCTGGCCAGCCTTGACCAGATTTCCGAGGAATACAACATCGATCCAATCGGTGAGCCTCGACTGAACCTGGAGAATCTCGAAGTCCCGGATAGTGGTGAATTCCACTACGAATTCGATGTGGAAGTACGTCCCACATTTGATCTTCCGGACTTCAGTTCCATCACAATCCGACGACCATCAAACGAAGTTACGGATGAAGATCTGGCGCTTGTCCGGCAGAACTTCCTGATGTCACGTGCAGCTCGCGTAGCCACCACCGAGGCAGCAGCGGCTGGTGACTACGTTGTGTGCGATATCTCCTGCAGCTGGCAGGGACGGGAAATTCAGGAATTTGAGGCAGAGTCAGTGCGTGTGCTGCCCGTGCTCAATTTCCCGGATGCGGCCGTTGACAAGTTCGACGAACTGATGAGCGGTGCCAGGCCAGGTGACAAGCGTGAAACCACGACTCGCGTTTCACTCCAGTGCCCCGTCGTGGAAATGCGTGGTGAAGAAGTCACCCTGACCTTCACTGTCCATGAAGTCCAGCAGCTCGAAATTCCCGAAGTTGATGCCGCATTCCTCGAAGGAATGGGGCTGTCGGACGCCGCAGAATTTGACCAGCTGGTGTCGGATTCAGTCTCTCGACAGCTGATTTACCAGCAACGTCAGGAAACACGTTCCCAGCTGCTTGAACAGATTACTTCCAGTGCGGACTGGGACCTCCCTGAAGGACTGGTGCGTCAGCAGACAGACAATGCTCTGCGCCGCGAAGTACTCGAAATGAGCCAGGCTGGATTTACCCGTGAACAAATCGCAGCGCGAGAGTCGCAGATTCGACAGAATGCCGTCGAAGATACTCGCTCAGCACTGAAGCAGCACTTCATCCTCGATCGCATCGCCACCGACGAGGGGATCGAAGCGTCATCTCAGGAAGTAGACATTGAGCTGTCCATGATGGCCTACCAGAGCGGCGAGCCAATTCGTCGTCTGCGGGCCCGCATGGTCAAATCGGGCATGATTGAAAACCTTTACGCACAGCTGCGTGAACGGAAAACCATTGATCATCTGCTCGAAAAAGTCAGTTTCGAAGACGTACCGCATAAACCACTCGTTCCTGAAACACAGACATCTGTGTCCGGGGCAATCAGTGGCCGCATGACCTCGTCACTGATTGATGATACGGAAGAGACGGAAGAAGAATAACCGTCCGGGCGCCCGGCCTTGCTGCAACTGCTTTGCCGGGCTGCAGACCACCCAGCAGGCTTCAGCCGGCAGCTTTGGCTGCAGGCTGAAACTGCACCTGCGGGCAACTCAGCCCGGAGCTGAAAATTACCCGCGACGCAGACAGCAGCATTGTCTATAACATGACAAGATGGTGGCTCACACCGTGCCGGTTGAGTGATCTGCCGGTTGGGCGATCAGCCGGTTGAGTAATCAGCCGGTGATGGAAAGCTGTCCTGAATACGATCTGCAAACTGCTGCTCAGGGCGGTCGAAGTAATGTCCTGCACGGCTGTTTCAGCGTTTTGGGAACTGCAGACAACTCACAGTCCTGCCGGTCTGACCTCAGGATTGCGTACGAAAGCTCGTTCTCACGAGAGATTCCCTCAGGACAGCTTGCTGACTGACACAGGATCTGACTGAAATCGGCGCTGGGTAAAATCTGGCCGGGGCGAAGTTCTCTGTAACCCGTGACTGGTTTCGGGCTCCCCCATCACGCCTGCCTCCATGGCACTGTGATCTGATAGCATGTGATCTCATAGCATGTGATCTGACAATAACTGTCCCGGAGAATCGGGGCAGCATTCAAATTGAATTCCTCGGTCAGCCCGTACCGCTGACCGCAAACATGAAATCAGGAACTGACGAATGAGGGATCCTCGTCTCAACTACGCTCCGGTTGCTGCTCGGGAATACTCTGCACAGCGCCAGATGACAGTGGGCGATCTGCTG
>JALQUR010000426.1 GCA_023260695.1 Planctomycetaceae bacterium | reverse complement strand
ATTGCGACCATCAGTACTCCCCTGAGTCCCCATGGAAGGAGTGCGACCGAATTCACCCATGGCAATGACGAGCACATTGTCCAGCAACCCACGCTGGTCAAGATCACTGACCAGCGTCGTGATCAGGTGATCAAACAACGGCAACAAAGGCCCCAGACCCTTGCTGATGCCGCCGTACGGAGGAATGTTGTCCCCGTGAGTATCCCAGGTTCCTGAAGCCGTGTGGTAACTCAGATCCAGAGTCACAAATGCAGTCCCCGCCTCCACCAGACGACGCGCGATCAGTGCCTGCTGACACCAGAGATGACTGCCGTAGGCCGCTTTTACCGCGGGATCCTCAAGCTCCAGATCGAAAGCCTTCCGAGCCCGCTCGCCAACAAGCATCTCCGCAGCCTGACGCTGGTAGACGCCGATCGCATCCATGGATCCGTCCTGATCAAGCCCTCCGCGCATCCGATCAAACTGGTCCAGCAGACTCAGACGCTCCGCGATCCGACCGCCACTCAGACCACCTGGCATCTGAAACAGATCGCCGCGGGTCACGTTGCCCGTGTCAGCACCAACATTGGTGTAAATCGGCAGGCGGGTCGCCTGATCACAGATGAACGGGTCATACTGCTTGCCCAGATAACCGGCAAACGACAGATGCGAACGCGACTTCATGAACGCCGCATAGGCAGGCATCGACGGATGATTCGCTCCGCGATGCTTCGCAATTACCGACGCCAGCGACGGGTAACGGCCAGCCTCCGGGTTAATCCGCGGAGCAGCAGCGATGTTGCCGGTCTGGAAGACCATGTTTGGTTCATGATTGCTGTGACGAGCGTCCACCGACCGAATGATGGTGAACTTGTCCAGCATCGCAGCCTGACGCGGCAGATGCTCCGAAATCACCACTCCAGGAAGTGCCGTCTGAGTAACCCCGAATGGTCCACGGTTAATCCATGGACGCTCCGGCTTGCTGTCCCACGTATCAATATGACTGGGGCCACCCGCCATCCAGAGCAGTATCACACTGCGTCCACGAGAACTGGCTTTGCCCTGCAGGTTCGCCTGATCCTGCGCCTGTAACAACTGCGGCAGACTTAACCCGCCAATCCCCGCCAGTCCGGCCTTCAGCATCCCGCGACGGTCAGCGTAAAACAGGCCTTCGCGAGCACGGCCGTCGAACGCACCAAAGGCATGCCCGCCGTGCTGAGGCTGACTGCTGTCGGAGGTCTGGGTTGCTGTCATCAGGATTCTCCCGCTCCCGCGGTCAAGTCACGGCTGGAGCCCATGCTGCTGTGTGTTCAGGACTCAGTACTTTTCCGATTCGGCCGACGATCTCTCCCCCGCTGTCACCAGTCGCAGACATCCATCGCTGACACTCAGTTTCTCAGCGTTGTTACTCTTCGTCAGCGATCAATCCGTAACTGCAGTTCAGCCCAGTCAGGCACCTGCAATTCGGCAATCCGCTCCTCCGATTCGCGAATGAATGGGTCAAAGCGAGCAATATCTGCCGCGTTGTTCCCCTGTTCATGCTTACGGAAACCAAACAGATACGTAATGTTCTGAGGTCTCCAGCGATGAAAGTAAAGCTCATTTTTCTTCGTAATCTCTTCACGCAGCGCTTCGTATTGTCCTGTGGACTCAAATGCATAAACGCCTGCCCCGGCACCCGAGACGGGGTTCACGCCCCATGCAGATCCATCGGCTGCCCCCGAAATCCGGCCTCCCTTGACCAGCATTCTTACCGGCAACGGTGACAAACTGGTCTCTCGGGCACGAAAACTGACCACGCCCGCAGCAGCATCGAAGCGAACATCTGCAATCTCCAGCCCCTTGCCACGAACAGCCCTGCTGGAAAGATCCAGCTCAATTTCCGCGGTCTCCGCCGGCACGCCGAGCAGACGCTCCCGCAGTACCAGACCAGCACACGCGTAACCGCGGGCTGTCAGGTGCATCCCGTTGTCTGCCAGAGTATCTGCAGGGATCTGAGTTCCCTGCAGCGCGTTCATCGTCTCATGCAGAGCCATCACGTTGTTCACAAATCCGGTGAACAAATCCACAAATGCAAGCTGACGCGACTGCGCCACGCTGCCAGTGGCTTCACTGAAGACCCGAACCCTCGGATTGAATCGCGACGGGGAGGGCACCGGCGGCCGCGCGTCCATCAACTCGTGAGGCGAAACGAGAATGACCGGCATCCCGGATGCAGTCAGCTCATCCACAAGTTTCATCAACTGACTCGAATAGTCATCACTGCTGAGTCCGGGAGTCAGTGCTTCATTCTGTCCCAGACACACAAGCACAACAGTCGGCTCTTCCGCTCGAATATGTTCCACCATCCGCAGATAGCCCACCGCGGGAGCGTCAAAGATTCCTCGAGATTCTGACCAGACCGTATCTGCACTCCAGCCCAGATTTCGAAAAGTCACCTTCCGCCTGCCAAGCGTCCCCGACAGTGCTGTCTCCAGATGCTCGGACAACTGCGCCCGCTCAACAAAAGTGGCACCCACAATGCAGACATGATCGCCATCCTGCAGTTCCAGCGGCAGCGAATCGCGAGGATCATTCTGTATCGAAACGACAGCTGACTGCTCCGGAATGCTCACTCCGGACAATCCGGCGGGCAAGGCTGCTCCAGCTTCCACCGCTTTCCAGTCCCGATCATTGAAGTCGGTCTGCTGCCACCCCACCGGTGGTGCCGCCGGTGCCTGCTTCCAGGAACCTGCAGCAACCCGCTGACGACCATCGCGAATTACCTCCAACCCGACACCTGCCGCAGCCTGTGCACGCTTCCCCTGCAGCTCAATGGCCAGAAGGTTGCGGCCCTCCCGCAGCAATGGCCGAATGTTGAAGACACGCCCCTGCACAGTCCCGGCCTCAATCTGCATCTGCTCAAATCGCAGCAGCCGCAGGCCATTCACGTAGACCGAACAATCCACGTCGGCAGCCAGTTCAAGGCGAACCTCATCAGCAGGCAGAAGTCCCCCGGGCAGTGCACAACGGTACCACGCGGAAATCATGCCGTTCTCTGCGGCAGTAGCCCTGACCCAGGTGAGTTCGCCGGCCGCGGCAGCCTGCGGACTGCAGATCAGTCCGGCACACAACACAAATCCGACGAGCCGACACAGCAACTGCTGGCGAAGGATATTGAACGAGTTCATGCAGTAAGGTTCCGATTCAACGACAGACTGGCAGGAAGAATGCAACACAGAGCGTATAAAATTCGTGCCCCAGCGACCACTGCAGGAACACCTTGTTCTGCCGGGAAACTCAGCGATTCAGTTCCCGCACAATCTGCTCAGCCAGCCGCACCAGTCGCTGCTGCTGCTCAGAATCAGTCCCAACTCCCCACGCCAGCAGCAGTTGTTCCCGCTGCTGCTCGATCATATTGGCCTGCGATGCCAGCCCGAGCCTGCCGGCGACGTAAAACGCTTCGTTCAGCACAGCCAGCCGCACAGGTTCTGACAATGTCTCCGAAACCTCACTGGTTCCGGCCTGTAAGAGTCCTGCAGCAAGATCTCCGGTTTCCTCCTGAGCTGCGAGCGACGCTGCTGCACTGACCAGCAACGGCTGATCCACCGTGCGCAACTGCATGGCAATCCCACGATCATTCTCCCGCTGCGGCAGTTCTTCAGTCGGACGCTCAAGGTAACGTCGCAGCACCCCCTCCAGCTGCGACTGCTCCGCCGCAAGCGAACTGGCATGAGCCACGCAGTAACTCAGAAGTGCCAGTCGGAACACCGACGGGGAAACGGACACAGTCTGCAAAGGCTGCAACCGGGAGCAAATCCCCTGAAAGCGTTTCCGCTCGGTGTCCTCAGTCAGCTGACTGCCCAATGCCGCTGTGACCAGCAGACTCTGCAGACGCATGGTCAGCAACTGATCTCGGTCTGCTCCGACAATCCCGTCTCCTCCCGCAATTTCGATCAACATGTCACAGGGCAGGGCGGTGTTGTCCGCTTCCAGTTCTTCAGTCTGCAACTCCAGCCACTCCAGCAGACGCTGCGGAGACAATTGCCGCAGACTCCAGCGACGCGATGCATTCCAACGGCTCCGAAACGCAATCGCCTTGTCCTCTCCCAGTGTGGTGGCAAATCCAGTCAGGTCCGCGTCTGTCACGCTGAGCAGCAGGCCGGCAGCCTCAATCGGATAACCAGAGTGCTGGATCTGCTCAGCCGTCTGCAGAATTCGTCGAACATTCTCCGGCTGACGGCTGCGTGACTGTATCTGCAGAATCTCTCCCGTCCTCCGCAGCAGCAGATCCCGCGCCAGACGCCGCTCTCCCAGTCCGTCATATAAGGAGGCCAGTTCAATCGAGACCTGATCCTGCAATTCCGATCCCTGCGGCACAGCCTGCACAAGGAACTCCAGAATCTGCCTTCGCAGACTCTGAGCAGCCGGGAATCCGGCAATACTCTCCTGCAGTACGATCAGCACAGAAAAATAGCGTTCGCGTACTTCCCCCCCGGAAGCCACCTCTGCTGCCGCAGCAGCCATCACCCCGACAAAAGCTGCCTGTGCAGCTTTGTGATTGTCAAGCTGCAGCTGCAGCAGCATTTCCAGTGCCTGCCCGACATATCGCATCTGCTCCCGATCAGCAGCAAGGAACTGCAGCACCAGCTCCCGCAGCTCTGCCGTTGGTATCCGCTCCAGCAGACGGACGATCTCTCCCAGTTCAATACGGAGTGTTGCGGATCCACCACCACTCTGCCGCGCAAACTCGACCAGATCCGCACGCAGAGAAGCGGCTGTCTCCTCAGATGAAACAAGCCCCGGGTGATTCAATGCCGTCGCTATTGCCAGCCTGCGAGAATCAGGATCACGCAGCAGTGTCTGCATCACTCGAACCGCCAGATCCCCTCGCCCCTCCTCAGACTCCAGCACCACAGCGGCACTGATGAGCAAGCGACTTTGACCTTTCCAGACTTCGCCATCAGCATCGAGCAGTCGGTCCACCAGCGCAGCTCGCAGGTCGGCACGTTCAAATGCCTGATAAAACGTCTCCAGCTGCTCAGCGAAAGCGGAGGGATTCTCCGCAAACAGCTGCAGGTAAAGTCCACAGGCTGCTACGACGTCTCCCTCCCGCTCCAGCTCCACGGCACGGTCTCGCAGACCTGATGGCAGCTGTTGGTTTACCTGATTGAGCTGATCCCGTCGCTGCTGCAGAAGCTGCGTCTCACCAGATGCCTCATGCAGCTCACAAAGAACCTCCAGCAACTCCACCGATTCAGGAGACTCTTCCAGCATCTCTTCATAGCGTTGTCGCAGCAGCTTCAGCCGCCCGAGCTGACCGAGTACCTGCAGCGACTGATATCGCTCCCCACCGTCATCAAGATCGTCGTTCGGCCGATAACCGGAAAACAGATTTCCTCCCGACGACAGCCGCAGAATCTCCCAGGCCACCTCCCCGGCCAGCTGACGATCTCCGGCTTTCTGCAGACTCTCAAGACGACGATTGAGCACGGAAAGTCGAGTCTCTGTCCCACGTCCCAGTCGCACCTCCAGCGAACGTGTCAGACTGTCGAACCCCGCTCGATCCAGGACTGGCAGCAGACCGCTGAGCCCTTCGTTGTCGAGGGGAAGACCGATCAGACGGGAGGCCGCGGCCTCCGCAGTATCCAGCTGCCCCGCCAGCAGACTCGTCTCCAGCAGTAGCTGCTGCACTGCAATCTGTACCTCCGGATCCGCGCCGGAACTACGCTGCAGAATCTGCACCGCCGGCTGATACAGCTCCGCCAGCACAAGTCGATCTGCGATCCACAGTTCCAGCAACTGCCGCTCCCCAGTTATCTCACGCAATCCTGCCAGCTCCTGCAGCAGTCGAACCTCTTCCCCGCGTTGTCGCAGAATCTCTGCCCGAACCAGCTTGCTGACACTCACGTTGTTGTGCTGCTGAGCCTTGTCAAGTGACTCCAGCAGGGACTCTCCTGAAGCAGTATTCAGCCCCTGCAGATGAGTCAGCAGTTCTGAAATGAGCTGCTCCAGCTCACCAGGACGATGGACTGGCTGCCGAAATCGAATCGCCTGCGGATTGTCAACGGTCAAAAGCGTCACTGACACCTGCTCTCCGGCAGTAACCAGACAGTCAAGCAGCTGACCAGTCAACTGCACGGCCGCCGATTTTGCAGTAACGATCCGCCTCAGACCTGCCGCCGATTCCCCACTGACCGCACGCAGCATTTTCACCGCCGTCGCCTGATCCTGAGCACGCAGCATCTCAGTCTGCAGCAACGCTTCCAGAATTTCTGGCGACTGCATCGCCGTCGCCAGACGAAACAACGCCACAAACTGCTCCGCTGTCAACTGAGGCGACCCGGCCACCTCCACCACGGTTCGCTGTAACTCCTGCTGCACGTCCGTAATCAACAGCCCGGGATCAAACTCGCAGAACAGACTGAGCCAGCGCGGATCCTGCTCCAGCAACTGCAGATACAGATCAGCAAGCAGACGTTCCAGCTGCTGGCGCTGCTGAGCAGTCTGCGGCCGGTCGTCACTTCGCAGGACATCCGCCAGCAGCTCCAGCCGCATGGCAGCAGTCGCAGGAATATCCAGAGCAGCCAGCTGTTCGGAAAGCGCCCATCGCGCCGCACCTTCCTGCGGCGGAGGATTCCTGCGCCAGTGCACCATCACCGCAACCAATGGACCACTCATCGACGAGACAACATCCGCTGTCGGGAGCAGATCGCTGACCACCTTTGCGCCTTCACGACGAAACTGACGATCGATCGCGCGCGCACAGGCGTCACCAAAGATCCCCGGCTGCACCGGAAAATTCTGCTTCCAGCGATTCAGCCGCTCGGCCGGATGAAGTTCCGGACGAATCTCTGGTGCGTCAGTTCCGCCCGCATTGGTCGTCAAAGGAATTCCGCTGCTGACAATCTCGAATGCCAGCTGGTCCGCTGCAAGCTGTTCCGGAAAATCGTCAGCCAGTTCGAGCAGCCGATCTCTCGCCCACCAGTCAGTACGATCGGAACGACACTGTCGCAGTCCCAGCTCAATTTCAACCTCCGGCAGTCCGAATTCCCCCGCCAGCTGCATCGCAGCATGAATATCGCTGCGCTGACCGGAGCGTTCTGCCAGCTGCTGAATCAGTTCAGCAGCAGAGAATCGTGGACTTCCGACGGGGGCGGTCTGCAACAGCCGGCGCAATGTGGAAAGCTGCGGCCGACGATCCCACAACTCCAGCAACCAGCGTTCACTGGCACCCGGGTCATGGCGACGCTGGCTGAGCTCAACCAGCTGTTCGATAAGCTCGGTTTCACCCGGCAGACCGGAAAGCAGGCGTTCCAGAGTCGCCGCAGCCGCTGAAAAACTTCCTGACTCCCGCTGCACCACCGCCAGCTCCCTCAGACTGCGTTCCTCATCACGCTGCAGTCGCCCACGATGCTCAATGCGATCAAACAACGCATCCAGCTGATCCGTACGCATTGCCAGCTGAGTCAGCGTCGCCAGCAGGGTCTCCCGCGCATCGGCTGATTGGGCGACATCCAGAGCCTTCCAGTACAACTCGATGGCCTCCGCAGTGCGAAACTGCTCTGCCAGTGTTCCCGCCAATGCGCGCAAGGCCGATTCGTCGTCCGGATGCAGCCGAACAGAACGCTGCAGAGCGGCGACGGCAAGTTCAGCGTCCCCGGCTTCGAATGCCGTATCTGCCAGAAACTGCCACGAAGAGGGCAGCCCCGGGGCCGCCTCAGTTACACCCGCTGCGGTGCGAACCGCAGCTGCTGTCAGCCCCAACTGCAGCTGTAACCGTGACAACTGCTGCAGATAGCGGACGCGATTGCGTCCATCCAGCTGGCTCAGCTCCGTGAGCACCTCAATTGCAGACTGAACACTTCCCGCCGTCTCATGAATCTCCAGAATCCGCATGCGAATCGCCAGTGAATCCGGTTCCTTCCCGAGCATCTCCTGACACAGAACTACAGCTTCTGCGTGGCGTCCGGCAGCGAGCAGACACCCTGAAAGTTTCCACCGCAATGACTGAGATGCGTCGAGGTCGGCTGCTGACACATCAGCCAGAGCCGCCTGCAGCCGCTGAATCTCCTGTGGCAGACGATCACCCAGCAGCAGGACTCGTAACTGTCGCTGCTCCGTGGCTGATCGCTGATCTTCTGTGATCGCCAGTTCAGACGCCCGCTGCAACACATCCAGCGTCTCATCAAGAAGCTGATCCTGCGCCGCACTGGAAACAGCCTCCATGGCACCCATAGAATCTTCGGACCATGTTCGCTCGAGCATGTCGGCAAGACGCAGATGGACAGCAAAATCACCGCCGGCTCCACAGGCTTCCCGTTGCCAGCGGAGTGCAGACTGGGTCAGATCGTGACGCTGCAGAATCGCTGCCAGCAACGACAGATTCTCTATGGTTCGCTGCTCTCCTGACGCCAGCTGCTCCCAGACCGTCTGTGCCTCCTGCTCCTGTCCCATCTGAAACAGCTGTTCGCCAAGAGCTTCACGATACACCGCAGAAGCAGAGGCCAGTTCAAGGGCGCGACGACGGTACTGCAGGGCCAGCTCGGCCAGATCCGCGCGCTGTGCAATGGACGCGGCCAGACTGATCACCTCACCATCTTCAGGCTCCGAAGCAGCCAGCCTGCTGCAGATATCAGCAACCGCCTGCTGCCGTTCAGAATCTGACAGGTCTTTCCGCCGCACACAGCAGCTTCCCCAGTCCTGCCAATGCTGATCCGACATTCGTTCCGCAGCAAGCAACTGCTCGTACAGCTCCGCCACCTCAACATGACGCTGCTGCTGAGTGAGCACGCTGAGCAACGCATCGGTGACCGACTCAGATGAGGGCGCGAGTTCTGCAGCCCGGCGCAACACCTCGACTGCTTCCTCTCCTCGCTCCTCGTCCTGCAGAGCCGTCCCCAGCAGACTCAGCACTTCGACATCGTCCGAGTGATCCTGCAGCCAGTTCCTGTAGTACTCAATCAGGCCAGCAACATCACCACGACTACGAAATACCTGCTCAATCTGTCCTCTGATCCGTCGATGCAGCCAGCCCTCCGGATCCGTCAGCACCACGGTGTCGGTAAGCAGAGTTACCGCCTGTTCATCACGTCCCAGCCGCACCAGCATTTCCGCAGAGGCCAGCTTCATCCGGACCTCGGTTTCCGGGTCAGCACCGCGGCTCAGTGCGTCATATCGTTGCTGCGCCTCCGACCAGCGCCCCTCTTCCTTTAAGGCGGAGGCGATCTGTTCAAGAGTCCGGCGATCATCCGGAAACTGCTCCTCCAGACGCTGCCACACCTGCAGAGCCTCTTCACCTGCACCTGCCCGCTGCAGTCCCCGTGCATACTCGCGATGGATCTCCAGCAGATCTGTTCGCGGCAGAGGCGACTGCAGAGCACTTTCGAATGCCTCTGCTGCCGCCACCGGTCGCTGGAGCTGAAACTGGGCTCGCCCCAGATACCAGTAACTTACAGGTCTCGGCTCAATCGCCAGTGTCTGCTGCAGCAACCGTTCAGCATTCTCCGGTGCTGCCGAGCGCAGTTCCACCATCCCGGCCAGCAGCAGAGCAACGGCACGACTGCAGTTCTCCGGAAGTTCCAGATACTCGGCATCCGGCCGCTCTGCTGTCCCCTGGGAATCCGCAGACAGGGGTGGCTCAGCTTTGGCGAATCTCTGCAGACCTGCTCGAAACTCGCGGAGACTTCCCCGGTCACTATGCCAGGAAAACACACGATCAAAAGTTGTTCCGAAGCGAGGATTGCGCATCAGTGCCGTAAGCAGCCGATCTGCTGCTGCACGATCCGCTTCATCAGCTTTGCCGACAACAGGAAACGACAACAGCAGCAGCAGTGCTGTCACACGCAGCAATACGCCCATTCTTCCCCGTTCCCTCACTTCAGCCACGGCACTCACAGCAAATTTTCGCTGATTCGGTCGTAGACAATCCTTCACTGCCGATCTGCTCCAGTCGCAGCAGCATCATGCCGCCACTAATCGCGTGTCACCGTCTCGTCCAGGTTGAGCAGCAGACTGGCAACCATGGTCATTGCCGCGTATTCCGGCACAGGACGATCGGCGCTACGTTCTGAAGCCCCTGCTGCAAGCAGTTTGTCAGCCGCTTCCGAGACATTCATATAGTGCTGCTGATGCTGCTCAAAAGTCTGCAGCAGAATTGCCATCTCTGCGGCAGTGGGCTGCCGCGAAACACACATCAGAAAACCCGTCCGCAATTGCTGCTCTCGGTCACCGCCGACGGACAGGATTCGATCAGCGAGCGCCCGAGCTGCTTCCACATACTGAATGTCATTCATCAGCACCAGAGCCTGCATCGGCGTATTGGTGCGAGCTCGTCTGGAAACGCACGTCTCTCGTGATGGAGCATCGAATGCCATCAGTGATGGTGGCGGTGCTGTTCGCTTCCAGAAGGTATACAGACTGCGACGGTATAATGCATCGCCCGAATCGGGTTTGTAGAACTGCG
>JALQUR010000398.1 GCA_023260695.1 Planctomycetaceae bacterium | reverse complement strand
GTGACGGAGCCCGCGAGTTCATCCCGGCCGGCGGCCTGTGTGATCGGCAAGACGGTTCCGATCCGCGTCGAGAGCGTCTGATGTGAAGGCTGGCAGCGCGATTGGCAAGATGCTTTCAGCACTGTTCCTGTACACCGTGATCGCGATGGGGATTTCCAGCTGGTGGAGCTGGTCGTCAATCGTTGAGCGAGCTGATCCTTCCGAGCCATTCCCGGGAGTGATCGACGACGAGCACGCTCACGAGCATGCTGAAGGTGATGAATCCCACAGTCACTGATTTGTGTCCGGCAGCAGTTCGTCCCCGGCTGGCTCAGAAACGCTGTTTCACAACGGCGTCGGCTTAGTGCGCAGTGCTGACCTTGTGCGCCGCACTGCCCAGAAGTTCCGAGAGCAGGTCTGATGTCGGGTGAGGGTGCCCGACGTATTGTCGAAATCCCTCACCGTATTCCACGCTGACTTCGCTGCCTCGCGTCTGACTCCAGCGCCGCCCGGCTTCGGTGTACTCATCCATTCCATGCTGCCGCTGCAGCCATTCCCGCTGACTGGCATGACACTTCAGGGCCTCCAGCTTACGCTCAAATTGTGGTGAGATGTCCACAATCAGATCGACAGGCTGGCGATTTCCAAAGTGATCCGTTCCCTCCACCGGGTCCACGTAGTACAGCCACGGGATTCTGGCGGCCGGCGGTGCCGGATCCCACTGTCGAGTGCGATAGTTAGGCACCGAGGCATTGAAGCAGGCGTCGCGAACAAGGGCGCTGGTGATTTCATGATCGTGCATGTAGTCAACCGGCGGTGCCGTGAAGATCATGTCCGGCCTGGTCCGGCGAAGAAACTCAGTCATCCGCCGACGACTGTCATTATCGAACACGATGGACAGATCCCGGTATTCCAGACAGGTGTATTCTGCACCAAGGATTTCGGCGGCAGCAGCAGCTTCACCCCTGCGGATTGCAGCGATCTCATCCTGCGAATGTTCCGCACTGCCGCAGTCACCTGGCGTCATCGTCGCGACGGATATCCGACAACCCAGCTCCTTCAGCCGCAGCAGTGTTCCGGCACACTGGAATTCGATGTCGTCCGGGTGCGCATGGATGGCCAGCACGTGGAGTGATTCTGGAGCCACTGACATAGCGATTGCTTTCGCAGGGGGGTCGAATGAAGAACGCTGAATTTCGGATACCGGCAGATGGCGGTTTAACGAATTCGGGGGGGAAATGCCAGGCGACGCTGTGGTACGTCATTCAGCCCGCGGACGAATCTGACGGACAGCGATAGCGGGCAACAATGCACCGCGCGATGCGCAGGCCGTCGACGGCTGCTGTGACAATGCCGCCGGCATAGCCAGCACCCTCACCGGCCGGAAACAGTCCTGCAATGGATGGAGACTGCATCGTGACCCGATCTCTTGGCATTCGGACGGGAGAACTACCACGCATCTCTGGTCCGACCAGGACTGCATCGTTCAGGTAGTGACCGCGCCATTGAGCATCCATCACAGGCAAACCGGCTTTGACGGCAGCGAGGATGGGTGGAGGCAATACGGCGGCCAGTTCTGCAGGCCGCGTCCCCCGCTCACTCGATGATGCGATCTGTTCTGAAGGTGCCGGCGTGCGGTCATTCAGGAAGTCGCGTGCACGCTGAATCGGGGCCAGATAGCTGCGGCCGGTGAGCTGGTAGGCGATGGATTCATAATGTCGCTGCAGATGCATTCCAGCCAGTGGATGATCACTGCCAAAGTGCTCGGTATCCAGAGTGACCACCAGACCGCTGTTGGCAAATGCGGTATCGTGCCGGGAATTACTCATGCCATTGGAGCAGTATCGTTCGGGTTCCGAGATACTGGGGATAATGATCCCGCCGGCGCACATGCAGAACGTAAACAGATCACGCTGCCCACGCGCCACCAGTGAATAATCCGCGGCACCGAGCAGATCCAGATAGCTGTTCTGGCCGTATTTGCGCTGATTCACCAGTTCCTGCGGATGTTCGATTCGCAGGCCCAGCTGAAACGCCTTCTGTTCCATTGGCAGCCCGACCGCATGCAGCATCTCATACGTATCGCGAGCACTATGACCGATGGCGAGCACACAGGCGGATGTGCGAATATAGCCTGAAGATGTCTGCAGTCCCCGCAGCTGGCCGTCGCTGACATCGAGTCCTTCAAGCCGACATCCAAAGCGATATTCGCCACCGAGTGCCTCGGTCAGGCGACGGTAGTTGCGGCAGATCAGCGGAAGTTTATTGCTGCCCAGGTGCGGACGGTGCTCATAAACAAGGGAGGGCCGGCCGCCGCACTTCACGAAACTGCGGAGCACCCAGTCCACGTCGGGCCCCGTAATGCGGCAAGTCAGCTTTCCGTCGCTGAAGCACCCGGCTCCTCCTTCACCGAACAGATAGTTGTTCTCCGGATCATGTTCGCCTCCGCGGTCAAAAGTGCGGACTGCCGGAACTCGCTCCCGAACGGCCTGACCGCGTTCGATAATCAGCGGGCGATAGCCGCGGAGGGCGAGGTAATAGCCGGCGAGCAGACCAGCAGGGCCGGATCCCACAACCACTGGCCGTTCCGACAGTGGTTCGTCGCCCGGAGCGGGATCTTCAAATGGTGGCTCCTCCCACAAATCCACCTTGACTCCGTGACGACTGCGGAAGGCCGACTGCTGCTCCGGGGATACAGCAAGAGCCAGCGAATACACGAATTTCAGATCGCGGCGATTTCTGGCGTCCAGGCTCTTGCGCAGGATTCGCAGAGCCGGAATCTGATCTCTGGAGATGCCCAGCGCCCGCGCTAACGTGTCCGGAAGCTGCTCTTCCGGAAGTTCTACTGGTGTCCGCAGGTTGGTGACTCGCACCTTCATGGCATGCATCGGCTCTGGGATTTTGTTGAATGATCGCGCAGACTACTCTGCTGCGGTACGACCGACAACACTCGGTTGTTCAGGAAACAGGAATCACCGAAGCCGGAAACACTGACCCGGAAATAGTCACCATCAGTCGGACCAGAGAATACTGAATTCCGGCTGCAATGCATGCAGAAGAAAGGTCTTGCAATGTCCAGTCGGGGCAGAACGCTGATCGCATGGGCTTTGTTCAGCACCGTGGTTTCCTGCGCTGCTGCACAGGAATCCCGGTCTCCCAATATTATGGTCATCCTCTGCGATGATCTGGGCTATGGTGATCTGTCCTGCTACGGGCACCCGATCATCAGAACACCGAATCTGGATCGGTTGGCCAGTGAGGGAATTCGTTTCACTGATTTCTACTCTGCAGCACCAGTCTGCTCGCCGTCCCGGGTGGGCCTGATGACAGGGCGATCTCCCAATCGCGCTGGTGTCTATGACTGGATTCCTCCGGCAACTCCCGGGCAGAATCCGCGGCCGGATGCCCGGCATCTGGTGCATCTGAGCCGCCAGGAAGTCACTCTGCCGGCACTGCTGAAGGCTGCAGGCTACGACACCTGTCTGTCGGGAAAATGGCACTGCAACAGTCAGTTCAACGCCCAGACACAGCCGCAGCCTGATGCAGCCGGGTTTGATCACTGGTTTGCGACTCAGAACAATGCAGCTCCCTCGCATCAGAATCCGCAGAATTTTGTCCGCAATGGGCAGCAGGTCGGGGTTCTGGAAGGTTTCAGCTGTCAGATCGTGGTGGATGAAGTGATCCACTGGCTGGACGATCGGGAAACGACTCCGAAGTCCCGCCCGTTTTTTGCCTATGTTGCGTTTCATGAACCGCATGAGCCGGTTGCGTCCCCCGCTGCTCTGACAGAGGAATATCGCAGGCAGAGCTTTTCTGATGACCAGGCGGAGTACTTTGCAAATGTTGCCAATCTCGATGCCGCCACCGGGCGACTGCTGCAGGCTCTGGATCGGCTGCAGATTCGAGAACAGACTCTGGTGATCTTCAGTTCTGACAATGGCCCGGAAACGCTCAATCGCTATCGCAGTGCGAATCGTTCGTGGGGTGTCACAGGTCAATTGCGAGGCATGAAACTCCACACACATGATGGCGGCTTTCATGTGGCCGGAATCGCCAGCTGGCCGGGAACAATTGCCGGCAATCGCGTTGAAGCGACACCAGTCTCCGCACTTGATCTGCTGCCGACGGCTGTGGAACTGGCTGGTGGTACCCTGCCATCGGGATATTCATCCGATGGCGTCAGCCTGGTTTCACTGCTGCTGAACGGGCAGCCACCACAACGCTCCAGGCCCCTCGTCTGGGCCTATTACAATGCGATCAACGATGCTCGAGTCGCCATGCGGCACGGAGCATGGAAAGTGCTGGCCCGGCTCAACGGAGGGCAGTTGCCGCGGTTTGAGAATCTGACCGCGGAGCGGCTGGGTATGGTGCAGCAGGCCTCGCTGTCCGACTTTGAGATTTACGATGTGAGCCGCGATCCGGGAGAGACACAGGACCTGACTGGTCGTGGTCTGGAACAGGAGCAGGATCTGGTGGAACTGCTGCAGGTGGAGTACGCCAGGCTGGCGTCAGAATCGCCGTCATGGCCACGTGAGTAACGGGGCATTGCACAAAGAAAAGACGATCATCCGAGCGGACGATCGTCTTAGCTTATTTCGTAGCTGCAGTGACTCAGAACAGCTCGAGGAAATCAGAACAGCTCAAGGAAATTTGTCAGGCTGCCGGAAAGCTTGACGACAAAGCGAGCAGCGTCGGCGCCATTGATGGCACGATGATCATAAGAGAGTGACAACGGCAGCATGAGTCGTTCATCAAGCTGACCATTGTCAAGCACAACCTGTTTGATGGAACGTGACATGCCGAGGATGGCGACTTCGGGGTAATTCACGATGGGCGTAAATCCGGTGCCGCCGATGCCACCCAGATTGGTGATGGTGAACGTGCCACCCTGCATGTCATCGGCCTTGAGCTTGCGGTCGCGAGCTTTGACGGCGATGTCGGTGAGTTCTGACGCAACCTGCAGGATGTTCTTCTGATCGCAGTCGCGGATTACAGGCACGACCAGACCATTGGGCGTATCGACGGCCACACCGATGTGGTAGTACTGTTTGATGACGAGTTCGCCGGATTCCATATCGACGCTGGAATTAAAGGTCGGGAATGCCTTCAGTGCGCCAACGACAGCCTTGATGATGATGGCTGTCATGGTGATTTTGGGAGCATTGGGATTGCTCTTCACGTAACGTTTGCGAGCTGCTTCCAGTTCTGTGATATCCGCCAGATCGTGCTGCGTGACGTGCGGAATGGTCACCCACGCGGCATGCAGATTGGATGCGGCCGTTCGGAAAATACGGTTCATCGGCTGCTTCTCAACCGGCCCGAACTTGCTGAAGTCGGGCATTGGAGCAGCCTGGACGATCCCGAATCCGGGGGCTGCCGGAGCAGCGCTGGGGACGCTGGCAGATGCAAGGCGATTCCGGACCCAGCCTTCGACGTCCTCAATTGTAATTCTGCCGCCACGAGCTGAGCCTGTGACCTGGCGCAGATTCACGCCCAGTTTACGAGCCAGCCTGCGGGTTGCCGGGCCTGCAGGAGCCGGTGCGACGTCTGGTAGTGCCGCCGCCGCTGCAGAGACTGCAGGAGCGGTCACCGGTGCGCTTTCGCCCGGAGGTTCAGCGTTTCCGTCACGAGCGGGGGCAGTCGCTGCGGTGTCGTCGACCGCTGCTGCGGGCGCTGCCGCCGGAGGCGCTGCAGGAGCTTTGGCGGATGCCGTTGTCCGAACAGTAATCAGCGGGGCACCAATCGCGACGGTGTTGCCGGCCTGCACGTGAACTGCAGTAACAGTGCCGGTGAACGGGCAGGGAATCTCAGCAACGGCTTTGTCCGTTTCCACTTCACAAATAATGGAACCGTCAGTCACCGCATCACCGACAGCGAGACTTACTGCAGCGATGTCAACCTGAGTAACACCTTCAGAGACTTCCGGCAGGCAGAATTCAACTTCGGCTGCTGCCTGGGGTGGGGCATCCTGCGGGGCGGTGGCCGCAGTCCGGGCGACTGGTTCCGGAGTTGTTTTTTTGGCTGGTGCGGCGGGCGTTTCTGCCCGAGGAGTACTCGGTGCCGGGGCCGCTGCTTCTGCTTCGATGACCAGCAGTGGCTGCCCGACGGCGATCGTATCACCACTGCTGACGAGGACTTTTGTAACGCGTCCGGCATGCGGACAGGGAATCTCAGCGACTGCCTTGTCGGTTTCGACTTCACAGACGATCGTTCCCGCCTGAATGACGTCACCTTCGCTGACGTGGAATTCGGCAATGTCCACAGACGTGACGCCTTCAGAGACTTC
>JALQUR010000323.1 GCA_023260695.1 Planctomycetaceae bacterium | reverse complement strand
ATCTGATTGATGTCAGAAGCGCGAAGGAGTTTTACGAAGTGCACGCCGTTGGTGCGCTGCTGAAGCCGCTCGATCGCCTGAATCCGGCGGAGCTGATGGATGGACGGGGAACACGCCGTGATGAGCCGCTGTATATCATCTGCCGCAGTGGTGGCCGTTCCGATCTGGCCTGTCAGCTGTTTGAGAAAGCAGGGTTCAGCAATGTGATCAGTGTCTCCGGAGGAACGGACGCCTGGATTTCCATTGGTCTGCCGGTCAATCGGGGGATTCGGCGAGGGATTTCCATTGAGCGACAGATTCGCATGGCTTCGGGGCTGGCTGTGGCGGTTGGTTCCACTGCGGCCGTCTGGAACCTGTGGTGCCTGTTGTTGCCCGGCATGGTCGGGCTGCTGATGTTCTGGTCTGGCTATCGCAATTCGCGATTTCTGGCCCGCTGGTTTGCGCGGCTGCCGTGGAATGCGGAAGCTGAGCGGTCCGACTGCGGCAGTTGCACCAGCAGTTGCGGCAGCTGATTTCCGGCTGGAATCCGAGTCTGATCCGCTGCGATCACCGCAAATATTTCCATTGTTCGCGAAAAACCGCATTGCCAGTCAGAAAACTGTGCGATTGCAGGGTGAACAGCGGTCAGAATCTGCAGGTGTTTCGGGGTTCGTGGCGAAACTGGCAGTCTTTTGAACGGATTCTGGATTCCGGACCATGGCAGGGCCTCTCATGGGCGCCGTGTCGGCTTGACAGCTGACAATTGCATTCGTGTAATACTGATTAGTTGCTTTTGGGATTCATCTGAAACGGTCGAATAACGGTCGGGGAAACCGTTGTCTGACGTTGTGTTTCAGCAGGATGCCGAAAAAACACTCCCTCCAGAAAGAAACAGATCAACGATCACGGGGGTGAACGTTGTTCCTGACGTCTGCTGCTGCCACGGGTCTGGCTGGGGCGACGGTTTCGTTCTGGAGTGTTTTGAACTCGTGGTTTCGTGGGGAACGAAGCTGTCGAATTCGTCGGAAGGGATCTTCCGACAACGAATCTGGGTCAGGTTTGCAGCTCAGGGAGCAAACAGCTGCAGGCCTTGTAGGAATGCTTCGATGTCTGGGCAGAAGCAGCCGCGGGTAGTCGTAACCGGCGTCGGCGTGGTTTCACCAATCGGAATTGGCAATGACCGATTCTGGAAGAGCCTGTACGCAAGTCGTACCGGCATCGACTTTTTAAAGTCGATTCCGACGGCAGGCCTGCCGTCCTCAATTGGCGCAGAAGTCAGCGACTTTGTCCCCGAAGATCATCTCAGCGACCGCAAGTTTGTGAAGGTCATGTGCCGCGACATCCAGCTGGGTGTTGCATCCTCCAGTCTGGCAGTTCGTGACTCCGGAATTCAGCCGGGTGATTTCGATCCCATTCGCCTTGGTGTGGTTTTTGGTGCGGGCCGAATGACCTGCCATCCTCAGGAACTTGCGGCCATCGCCGAAGTCTGTCGCACCGAATCCGGTTTTGATCCGGCTGCATGGGGGCGTGAAGCGGTCAACAACATTGCTCCGCTGTGGCTCCTGCGGCAACTTCCCAACATGCCGGCCAGCCATGTCTCCATTGATCATAATGCTCGTGGCCCGAACAATACGATCACCTGCAGAGATGCGTCGGCGCTGCTGGCGTTGTCAGAAGCGGTGCATGTCATTCAGGCAGGACGCGCCGATGCAATGATCGTTGGTTCCTGCAGTTCCAACATTCACCCGGTGGATATGGCGAAGTTCCACAGCTTCGAAGGCCTGTCTCGCCGTTCGGACGATCCGTCGCGTGTCTGCCGCCCATTCGATTTTGAGCGTGACGGAACTGTGGTGGGTGAAGGGGCGGCCTCGTTTATTGTCGAAAGTTATGAGCACGCTGTGCGTCGTGGAGCCGACATTTATGCTGAAGTAATCGGCACTGGTGCGGGCTCTGACGGGCGTGGAGAAGCAAACGAATCGTCAGCAATTGGCCTGGTGCGGGCAATGCAGTCTGCAATTTCTCAGGCAGGAATCAGTCCGGCCGATCTGGGCCATATCAATGCTCAGGGCAAGAGCACTCAGCCGGATGACATTGTTGAATCTCGCGCTTACCATCGCGTGTTCGGTGATCTGGCAACCAGGATTCCTGTGACAGCTCTGAAAAGCTACATCGGACATTTCGACGCCGGTGCGGGTGCTGTCGAACTTGCCGGCACACTGCTGTCGCTGCGACATGGGTACCTTCCAGCGACACTCAACTATGAGGTGCCGGATCCGCGTTGCCGCCTGAATGTGGCTCGCGGTGAAGCTCAGAAGCTCTCCAATCGCACTGCGATTTCCGTCAATCGCACGTTCATGGGACAGAGCGCCGCTGCTGTTCTGCGAGCGATCTGACACGACTCTCCTCTGTACCCGGACGACGCATCTGCTGACGGCCGTGGTCACCTCACTTCCGCCCCCCTGATCGTATCTGCGGCTGCGCGGGTGATGCCGCCTGAGAATTGCCCGCAGGGCAATCTGGTGCAGTGGCCGGAAGAGCTCTCCCACGCTCTCATGGAGGTCCACCGGGTCGACACCGATTGCCGCTGCGGGGCTGATTCCCGCTCGTTTGGCTCACCTGGCGTTCGCTCATCTGGCTGTCACGAAGTTACGTTGTTCGTGACCTGCAGCAGAAGCTGGATTGCGCTCTTCCTCAATCCTCGTCTCAACGTAACGTGGCACTTCGGGTTGATAGTAATGCTGCGTTGTTCTCAGGGGGCGACGGTAGGGGGTGGACGAAAGCAGCGCGGATGGTGCCGGAGGCTGAATACGCGGGGCGGAAACCGGTTGTTGCATCCAGTCCGAATCGAACGGCCGCTGACGAGCCGGGGATCGGAAGGGATCCGCCAGTGGAGCGACGGGGGCCCGACGTGGCTGCTGCTGCTGCGGATGAATTCTCTGATCACTCTGCGGAGCCGGTGCCAGTCCGACTGGAGAGACTGCCTGGCCGGGCGAACGCACCAGCGGACAGGCACCGCCAGGACAGGTCTGCGTAATCGCGGATGCAGGACGTCGTCCTGCTCCGGTTGTGCTCAGTGACTGGCTGCGACGAATTGTCGTCTGCGGAATAACGGGCCGCTGAGAACGGAATGTCCTTGCTCGCTGTCCGGGAAGAAAGGCGAAGAAGCCGGGGGCTGCCGGCAGTCCCAGCAACGATTGTTGCGGAGGCTGGCTGGGGATCTTCATGGCACCCAAAGGGCTGGCGAATGGATCACCGGCAGTGGCTGCAGAGATCATGCTGCAGCACAGCATGAAGACAATTGAAGCAGGCTGGACACGTTTCATGGCAAGTGCCTCCGCGGCAGACGAATGGCGGAATCCTGATCCTGCAATCGGAAAGAGGACAGAAAGGGGATTGCGATTGCAGAACCGCCGCAGGACAGCAGCTGTCCTGTGACTGCAGCAGTAAGAGCGAACTGCGTGCCAAAGTGCCGGGTTGTGTGAAAGCCGCTGAACGGCGAGTTTCAGGCCGCAATCTCGATGTAAATTCCACAAACAACCAATGCAAAATCTCCAATTGATGGCATGCGCCATCAATTGGAAACGTTCTGGCTGTTGGGTCGGGTGTGGCCAATCAGGCGTTGGAAGCCACCACGTCGCGGCAGAATTCCGTGAGCAGTTGCAGCGATTTTTCTGCGTCTTCAGAAGTCATGGTCATCGGCGGACTGACTCGCACCACACAGCCAGCCAGCGGCCCCAGCAGGTGAATGCCGTCCCCGCCTTCCCTGCCAAGGTACGCACGTTCCACCAGAGCGTTGGCCGCTGCGGCGGGAGACAACGAACCGCACGGGCCGCACTCAATCCCGAACACCATTCCTTCACCGCGTACTTTGACCACCAGCCCGGTTTCCTTGAGGCCACGTAATCCGTTGGTAAAGATCTGGTTCAGTTTCCGGGTGTTCTGCAGGACGTCCGTGTTTTCGAATTCATCCAGTGTGGCCAGAACCGCTGCGGAGGAGATCGGATTGGCACTCCAGGTGTCTGAAGTGGCACCGTAACCCATCTTTGTGCAGACGTCGCTGCGGCCGACCGCCGCACTGACGGGCACACCATTGCCAAGGCCCTTGCCGAGACAGACGAAGTCCGGCTCAATCCCGTAGGTCTCGAATGCATACATGCAGCCCGTCCGACCGAAGTTGGCCTGCACCTCGTCAAGGATAAACAGGATCTCATGTTCCCGACAGAACTGCTGCAGCAGCTGCATGTATTCCTTCGGCGGGTGATAGCTGCCGCCGCCGCCAAGATAGGGTTCGGTAATCAGACAGCCGATGCTGTGACCGGATTCATTCCAGATTCGTTCCAGTTCAGCGCCGTAAACCGTCGGGTCAAAGACGCGCTCCGGATTGTCGAGGTCGGAACACTCTTCGCGAGGAAAGCTGATGAAGCGAACCCGCGGATCTCGTTCCGGATCCTTTTCTGAACCGGTGACAGCTCCGCTGAGTCCTTTCTTGCCATGGAAACCAAAACGGGTGGCCATGATCCCGGGCCGCTCGGGGTCGAACTGCATGCAGGCCCAGAGCGCTTTCTGGACGGCTTCGGAACCGGATGCCGACCAGTTGACCGTCTGCAGCCGACTTCCACCACGGCTGGCCTGCAGGGAGCGAGTAAGCCGCTGGCTGGCTTCCGCTTCCAGTTCAGTGATGGCGTTGTAGGCCGTCATCGTTGCCGCCTGAAAATAGCCCTCATCATCGCCCGTGAAGTCAGCCGGGTTCCAGCCCATATAACGAGCAAAGTTCTTCATCCAGCGACGCGGGTTGTGCCCGAGGTTGGCCACCAGCACGCCTGATGTGAAGTCGTACAGCCGCCGCCCTTCCGGCGTCCAGTGAAAACAGCCTGCTGAACGAGCCAGCACGGCCTGACTGGGCGTGAACGTTCGCAGAGAATGCGGTTCAGAACTGGCGATCGCATCGCGCACTGCGTTGGATCGCGGTTCGTCGCTGAAGTGGATTGCAAACTGGGAGGCGGGAGCGGAAGTGTCGATGCTCATGGGATCTTTGCCGGAAGGAGTATCAGTGAAGAGGGCAGTGATGGACCTCAGGGTGGACGAACAGTTGCGGCCTGAGGGGCAGCCGGGGCCGCAATCAGACGCCGGCAGATCCCGCGATGATAAACGCTCAGCAGACAATTGACCAGAACCGACTGCCGGTTCCTGTCCCCGTCAGGGGGCAGATTGCTGGTCGGGGGAATACTCCTCAATCCGTTCCAGAAACAGAGGAGGAATCACAATTGACTGCAATTGGTGTTCCGTGCCGGGGCCGACCTGACAGCAGACTGTTTTCATCGTACCGCGGGCCAGCGTGACCTGCTCCCGCAGGAATTCCACCTCGAACGTCAGCGACTTGACTCCGATGCGCTGCACCATCAGCCGGCAGGTGATCACGTCCTCGAATCGAGCAGGTGATTCGAAGCGGCATTGCGCTGCAACTCGAGGCCAGCCGATGATGGTGCCATCCGCGGACTTTTCCATGATGGAAAGATCGATGGAGCGAAAGAACTCGTGTTCCAGCTGTTCCATCCAGATGTAGAACCGAGAGAAGTGAACAATTCCGGCCATGTCGGTTTCGACAAATTCGACTCGCCGAGTGGTTTCGAGGAAGGATGCCATCGCGGACTGCTTTCTGCGGCTGTTCGGGAACTGGAGACACCAGTGCAGTGTAGTCGTCCACAGTGATGAGCACAGGGGTCTCAGAGGCAGAATCTGTGGGTCTGCAGCCTACAGTCAGTCGCGACGACAGTCCGTTCAGCTTTCTGCTGCAGCCTGTCGATGCGGAACTGTCGAGATCAGGAATCACATGGCCGGTCGGGCGGAAAAATGTCTGCTGCTGTGCTAGTCTCCGCTCTTCGCCCTGATCCAGCCGTGGGGACCTCGGGGCAACAGCATTTCCAGCGCAGGAGTTGGCTGCATGAACGTAATTGCACTGACGCAGCAAAGACTGCTCCGACCCATCGCCGGGATTGTGGTCGGATGTGCCTGCTGGCCCGGCTGTGCACCGGCACCGGAACATCCCGGGAAATCAGAGAGCAGTCTGTTGAAACCTGCGCAGACTACAGACATCGGTGAATTTGATCCCGCAGACGCAGAACGAGTCGTGGATCCGACGCGTCCGGTGACTGATCCCATCAGCGGACCGCTGGCGGTCCTGAAGAATGCCCAGCTGAAACTGCCGCAGCTGGCAATCCAGCAGGCGCTGGGATTATTCAATGCTTCTGAAGGGAGATATCCTCGGGACAATCAGGAATTCATGCAGCGAATCATCGCTGAGAACAGAATTTCCCTGCCTCAGCTGCCCGCCGGTCACGCGTGGAAATATGACGTGGAACGACACGAGGTACTGGTGGTGCAGGAATCTGCTGCTCCCCCGGAGTAGCCCCCGGAGTAGCCACCGGGAAAAGGTGTAAACAGAGAAAACAAAGCTGCCGCAGAGCGTGGCAGACTCAGAGTTGATTCCACAACAGAAGATGATTCCACAACAGAAGATGCAGGAGCTGGTCACTGATGAGTGTTGAACATGTGCTGGTGATTCCGACAGAAGTATTTCGGGAGACGGGTTACTTTCAGGGGTTCTGTTCCGATGTGGAAAAATACCTGCAGGTGATTCTGGATCCGCAGCATGCCAGTTATCGGCCCCGACCTGAGATGGAAAAAGATCCTTCGTGGAAGCAGTTGATCCCGTACTGCATCTTCCGCTGTGGTGATTCCATCTTTGCGTACCAGCGCGGATCCGGACAGGGGGAATCGCGGCTGCACGCAAAGTACTCCGTCGGAGTTGGTGGCCATGTCTCCACGGAAGATCTGCAGGGACAGCAGGAGCCATATCTGGAAGGGATGCGACGGGAGCTGGACGAAGAGATATCGATCGAATCTGGATGGACGGAAGAGTGTGTCGGGCTGATCAATGACGACGAATCCGAAGTTGGCCGAGTGCATTTGGGAATTGTGCACATTTTCGAACTGGACAGTCCGCAAGTTCAGCCACGTGAAGAGTCGATGAATAATGCAGGATTCGTACAGCTGTCAGAGCTTGTCGATCGAATTGAGGAATTCGAGACGTGGTCTCAGTTCTGTCTGAAGTTTCTGGCAGAGAACAGCTGACGGGGTGGCGATTCAACGGGGGAAGATCGCACCAGGCGAAGCAGACCGGCAGAATCTGCCGCAGCACCTGGGGGCTGGTGCGGGAAGTGAATCAGGACGTACGGGAATTGCTGGCTCTGGCCAACTCGCTGCGTTTTGGCACGTGCTGTTATGGCATGCGGCATAAAGTCAGCTGTGATTGTCAGCGAGGGCAGACGCGAATCCTGTGAACGCCGTAACCCGTCAACCGGCGGGAGCGATTTGCGCTGGCGGGGCTGGCACAGATCAGATCCAATGAAAATCATCTGAGGAATTCAGTCTGGTCAGGACTGAATCGAGCCGGGATGTGAGTTTCGCATCCCGGCTTTTTTCGTTTCAGGCGGAGTGTACTTGTGGGGAACTCTCAGGAATCGTATCCGGTACCTGGGACCTTGACGCTGGTGAGGGCAGGGAGTATTCTTTCGGAGTCGCTTGCGGTCTGCCGCAACGGCAGACCAGCGGGGGATTAGCTCAGTTGGGAGAGCGTCTGCATGGCATGCAGAAGGTCATCGGTTCAAGTCCGTTATCCTCCACTCATACAATTCTGACGGTAATCAATACCGGTCCGTGACTTACGGAAACCTGCCGACATACGGC
>JALQUR010000226.1 GCA_023260695.1 Planctomycetaceae bacterium | reverse complement strand
AGATCGGCTTCCTGTTTGTCATCGCCATGACATTTGAGGCAGTACTGCCGCAGCACGGGCTTCACGTGCTCATCAAAATTAGGCGGAGCCGTCACTGTCTGCTGCGCGATGGCTGCGTTCTGAGTCCCGGACAGGCAATGCAGCAGGCAAAGCGACAGACAAAGCGTTTTCAGGACGCACTTCATCAGAACAGATCTTCTGGCGGTGGGGGTGGTGGTAGCGGTGGGTGGGGGGAATCACAGAGGCAGCTGTTCGCTGGCACTGCTTGATACCCATTCCGCAGCATTCCCACAAGCCACGCTGGCCGCGAGTGGGCAGCAGGTGTTCACCAGTGTCGCTGTCTTTCGTGGTATTCATCGACTTCACGAGCTTTTGTCTGACAGATTGCAGACCGGCATGGCAGTTATACACAGGCAAAAGTCCAGGTCGCATCCTGTTGGTTGTTCCGGAGTGATCTGTGAGGCCAGCGGCGTGCATTTCAGGCATGAACGGCGCAGCGGAGGCAGACCGTTCCGCCGCTGCCTGAACCCGGCTGCAGTCACCGCAGCAGAATTCGATCGGAACGTGGCATGCCGCAGCTCTGGGTTGTGCTTTGTGGATGCATGATTCTGCAGCAACGATGCCTGGTAGCTTTACCCGTTGAGCATTGCGGCATAGGATCCATGTGCAGCAGAGTGATCGTCGCTGTGCTCAGTTTCGTCAGATCGAAGTTCTTTCCCGGAGCAATCTCGCCATGCTGATTTCCCGCCTGTTTCAAATCAACGCACTCCTGCTGATGACTCTGGTCTGTGGCACGGCAACTGCCGCCCCGGCAGAGGAATATGTTTACGACCTTGTGCACTCTTCCGTCAGTTTCAAGGCGCGGCACCTTGATATCAGCTGGATTCATGGCCGCTTCAATGAAGTGGACGGGAAGTTCTCCATTGATCGTGAGGATCCGTCAAAGTCTTCGTTTCAGCTAACGATCAAGGCGGACAGTGTGGATACCGCCAATGCTGCGCGGGACGAGCATCTGCGTCAGCCCGATTACTTTGACACGAAGCAGTTTCCGACGATTGAGTTTCGCAGCACAAAGGTGAAGGCGATTGAGGGTGGCTACGAGGTCACCGGTGATTTTACGATGCACGGAGTGACACGGTCGATCACGATTGAGCTGATGGGCGGCAAGGCCATTGAATCGCGTGGAGTTCGCCGCGTGGGATTCTCCACCGAACTGCGACTCAAGCGAAGTGATTACAAGTTTGATCCGAAGGCGATCGGTCCGATTGGGGATGAGGCGATCGTGATCATCGACTGTGAAGGGATGAGTCAGTAATCGATGCCGGATCTCTGGCTGCTGACAGCGTCCTTTGTGACGGCAATGCTGACCGCGGGGCTGGTCTGTCTGGCCACGTTGCCACGGGCCGGGCGAAGCGTTTCCGGTCACCGGGGTGCTGTTCGCCCGCAGTTGGCGGCGTTGTCCGGTCTGGCCAGCGGTGTGCTCAGTGGCATGGCGATGCAGGGGATTGTCCCTGCATTGCCGCTGGTGAGTGGACTTGATCGCTGGCTGGCGATCGGACTTCCATTGCTGTTGCTGGCGGATGTTGTCCGCTGTTGCTGGAGTCTGCAGAAGTTCATCAGCTGGCCACGATATCTGGCGGCCGCCGCCATCGCGATTGTGATTCTGTTCGGCAGTGTGCACCTGCAGGTTGAGAGTGACGCTGGCTTGTGGGCCGGCAGCCCTGCTGCAGTGGTGCTGACGGTGGTGCTGTCTGGCATCCTGATGATGCTTCTGACAGGACTGGCCGATCGGGACAGGGATGCTTCCGAACTGAATCGACTGGCGGCGGGAGTCCGCACTGGCCTGGCTCTGTGTGCTCTGCAGACTGCTGCGGTTGTCGTTATGCTCGGAGGCTGGATCGGCTGCGGTGCTGCGGCGCTGCCTTTGACTGGAGCGTGCGGTGGGGTATTGCTGATCGGGCTTGCTGCTCGTCAGCGTTCGCTGGTCGATGTGGCAAGCCATTGGGTCTGCTGGAGTCTGGGCGGAGTCATTCTGCTGGGCCACTTCTTCGGGCGTCTGACAATTCCTCAGGCTGGAATGATTCTGGCTGCTGCAGCAATCCCGTTGGTGGCGATCCGGGGCAATCAGAGTATTCGTGCAAAGGTACTTGGCGTCTGGGCACTGGTTGCTGTGGTGCTGTTTCTCAGTGTACTGATTCCCGCCGTGCTGGAGTTTCAGAGACGAATGTCCGTGTTACTGTCCTGAGCGTGAACAGCGACCACCTGCTTTTGCAATTCGTGTGGAGTTACAGCCAGAAACGGGTTTCGCCGCAGGAGGTTTCCTGATGAATTCAGCTCCGAACGATCACCGGTTTTCCCGTCGAGCCTGTCTGCAGGCGGGGCTGGGGGCTTCTTTTGCGGGATTTGCAGCCGCGCGGATCCCTGGTCACGCACAACCGCGGTCGGTGGCGGCTGTGGTGACAGTGTACAGTCATAATTCTCACGCTGACGTGATTCTCACCAAGCTGATGGCGGGCTGGGAACACAAGGGTGGTCCCGGTCCGGCGCTGCGGCTGGCCGCGGTTTACATCGATCAGCCAGAAGGCAGTAAACCGGGGCTGGAACTTTGTCAACAGCACGATGTGCCCGTGTTCAGCACAATCGAGCAGGCGGTCACGGTTGGCGGCAATTCCATTCCTGTCGACGGTGTGCTCAGTGTGGGCGAGCACGGCATGTACCCGCATAATGAGATTGGCCAGCACCTGTATCCACGCCGCAGGTTCATGGACGAGATTCTCGACACCTTCGAGAAGTACGATCGGGTCGTGCCGGTATTCAACGACAAGCATCTGGGGCCGGTCTGGAGCGATGCCATCTGGATGTATGAGCGTTGCCGTCGCCTGAATGTGCCTCTGATGGCCGGCTCATCGATGCCTGTCGGGTACTGGACCAATGACCTGGATCTGCCGCTCGGAAGTGAAATTGAGGGGGCCGTGGGGATCGCCTATGGCGGGCTGGAAGCGTACGGGTTCCATGCGCTGGAGCTGTTTCAGTCTCTTGTGGAGCGTCGGGTTGGTGCAGAGCAGGGTGTGCGGGCGGTTCGGTTTCTGGAAGGGGCAGCACTCTGGGAGGCTGTCGACAACGGAGTGATCTCGCGTCCGGCGCTGGAAGCGGCGTTTGCGGCGGTACCGAAGACGGACAATGCCGACATGCGTCAGGATCCCAATGCCGGTTTATTCCTGTTTGAGTACGTCGATGGCTTAACCGGTGCGGTGCTCTATCTGGGGTGTGCTCGAGGCACGTCCGTGGGGCTTAAACTGCGTGGGCAGGCGGCACCGATCGCCACTGTGTTTGATTCCCGAACGGAGCCTCGATTTCCGCACTTCGCCTTTCTGCTCAAGGCCATTGAGAAGATGGTCTACAGCGGACGGCCGACCTATCCCGTTGAACGGACATTGCTCACCAGTGGAATTCTGGATCGCGCGCTCAATTCCCGTGCGCTCCACGGGAAGCGGCTGGAAACGCCGGAGCTGAAGATTGCCTACCGCCCCGTTGAATATCCGTGGGCAGCGCATGTTGATCTGCAGCAACCCCCGGTTGGGGGCTGAATGCGACGCCGCTGCGTTGCGGAGCGTGAGGAACTGATCGATGGGAACTACAGACTCAGGAGCCACATCAGCATGAACCAACCATCCAGCCGTCGAGAATTTCTGCAACAGTCGACTCCGGCAACACTGACTCTGGCCGCTGCGGCAGTGTGGCCGGGTGCATTTGCTGCCGGTGATGAACGGGGGAAGCCGGTTCGTCTGGGGATCATCGGCTGTGGCGGAATCATGTCGCTGCATGTCAAGGGGCTGGTCAGCCGCAGTGAGAACGTCTCCATCGAATGGCTCTGCGACGTCGATCCGGCTCAGATGGAACGCATGGATGGATTCATTCCTCGCAGTTTTCAGGCAGCCCCGCCCGCCCGCACTGCAGAATTTGAGGCGGTGATCGATGACAGCAACGTGGATGCGGTCATCATCGCGACGCCGCATCACTGGCATGCGCCGATCGCTCTGGCTGCGATGGCGAACGGCAAGGACTGCTATATCGAGAAGCCGATTTCACACGTGTACAACGAAGGGCCGCTGCTGATCGCTGCTGCTGCAAAGTACGGACGCGTGGTGCAGCAGGGCAGTCAGATGCGAAACAGCCCGGTGACGAAGAAGGCGGAACAGCTGCTGCGTGATGGTATCCTCGGTGATATCAAGGTGGCCCGCGCCTGGACCGCGGAAACTCGCACCGTCGCCAGGCCGCTCCCCGATGGTACTCCGCCGGCGGGCGTGGATTATGATCGCTGGCTTGGTCCGGCACCCGCTCGTGCCTTCAATCCGCACCGCTGGCATTCGACGTGGCGGATGTTTCGTGATTATGCGAATGGTGAAATCGGTGATGACGGGATTCATGACATCGACATGGCGGCGTGGGGGCTGAATGTGACAACGCTTCCCCGCCAGATTACCGCTCGCGGCAGTCGCATGCTGCTGGACGGTCACGCCAGCGAATACCCTGATAACATGAACGTCACTTACGAGTACCCCGACGGGCGAC
>JALQUR010000132.1 GCA_023260695.1 Planctomycetaceae bacterium | reverse complement strand
CCTTGCCGGATCTGTGTCACAGCGCTCCCGGGTCCGGCGTACGACCAGGACCGGCAATATGAGTAAACGCGTATGCACATGAGCTGCAGCATTGCAACGGTTTTGCTCTGCGGAAACGTCTGATCTACTGCAGCAAATCGCCGGCAGTTCAGATTGATGAACCCTGCGGAACATGCAGTTCGTTGCTTTTGTCGACTGCAAATTCCTTGTTGGGGTCCGAATCCCATGCTGGTGGCGGAGTGCGTCCTTCGGGATAAAGCGATTCCATGGGCGCCCAGACGTCGTCCACCTTGTCATCAAACAGGTCGCCGATGAGCAGGTCGGTGATCCGGCCACGCAGATGAGGATACTCACGGACAAACTTGCCGAAATTGAAGCCGTCGTAGAATTCGCAGACCAGCCGCCGAATGCGGTCGATTCCCCTGCTCAGATTCTCACCCCAGTGACCCAGTGACTGCTCAGAAAAATCATCGTTGCGAACGGCCTGCACGATCGCATCTGCTGCCAGTTCACCTGACTTCAGAGCGAGCAACAGGCCGGAAGAATAGAGCGGATCAAGAAATCCGAATGCGTCCCCCACGAGCACCCAGCCCGGGCCGGCCACCTTCGTGCAGCGATACGAAAAGTCGCGGGTCGCGTAATAGCCCGTGACCGCCGTTGATCCTTCGAGTCGCTCCTTGACACCAATGCAACGCTCGGCTTCTTCCCAGAAGGTCTGCTGATGGTCGCCGCTGCGGCCCTTGAACAGGTATTCAAAAGGAGCCACGATGCCCACACTGGCTCGATTGTCGTGCAGCGGAATCCACCAGAACCAACCCTGACGATCCTCCGTCTGCAGAATGACGGTGGCACCTTCATCCATGCCGATGTCCTTGTGAGCCCCCTCGAAGTAGCTCCAGATGGCTCCCTTGTTCAGCTGCGGATCCCACTTCCGCAGCTTGAGCCGATTCATGAGCATGCCGCTCTGACCACTGGCATCGACGACCACTTTCGCATTGATCTGATGCTCAGATCCATCTTCAAGTCGAACGCGGATCCCGGTAGCGCGATCGCCGTCGAAGAGAATGTCCATCACACGAGCACCCTCATGGGCAACGGCACCATGCTCGCGGGCGTTCTCCAGCATCATCTGGTCGAACTCGCTGCGAACAACCTGCCATGTCTGCGAGGATTCGTGGTCTTTGTTGTCCTTGAAGTAAAACGGGGCCGAGGTTTTGCCGTTGTAGCTGACGAACTGCACGCTGCGTTTCTTCACAAACGCACTCTGCTGCAGTTTCGGGATCATGTTCAGACGCTCCAGCACCCAGTAGGTCTCAGGGATGAGTGATTCACCCACGTGGAAGCGTGGAAATTTTTCGCGCTCGAAAACCTGCACCCGCAGTCCCTGCTGTGCCATCAGGGTTGCTGTTGTCGCTCCGGCAGGTCCACCACCGATCACCACAACATCCGTATCTGATTCATGAACTGTCGGAGCAATCACTGGCGAATCCTTCTGAGCTGCACGGTCTCAAAACGCGGTTAAGTCAGCCGAACATTCACTGGCAAACACCTCGGCCCCGAGATGCTTCTCTCTCTCGACAGATTCTTAGTCGTCAATGAATAGTTGTCAAGACAAGTGTTGGTGAGACATTACATGGAAACAAGGAGCTCTGATCGCTGCAGATCTGGTATTTCGTCCAAAACGGTCACTGGCGGCGTCTGGTCAGTGCGAATCTGGCTGGTCCGATCTCCACGTTACTGCAGCCGTCGGGCTGCCGATGGAAACGTTCGGGATGTGCGGGCTCGCTGTGGTCGTTCGGATTCTGGTCCGGGGATTCACTTCGGGCAGCCTCATTTGTTGTCGTATCGCTTCATCGTTACAGTCTGGAGCCTGTGAACGTTCTTTTGTTCAGAACAAATGCTTGTCCAGTGGCAAGTGAACAGCTTGCCAAACGCAAGTGAACAGCTTGCCAAACGCAAATAAACAGCCTGAAGAAACAAATTCTGCATGTTGCGTGGACATCTGATATTGGCTGCTCTGTCTGTGCCGCTGCTGCTGCCATTGGGGTGTGGTCCGGCAACGCAGTCAAATGACAGTACAGCTCCGGCGGATCTGCAGGGGATTCTGGTGACCAGCCCGGCGATGGTGGACTGTTGTCAGGCGTTGCTGGAGGGGGCTGAATCGGTTCGCCTGGTGGTCCCTGCGGTTGTGAATTCGCGTGGCTGGCGCCCCACTCGATCAGCCATTGAAAAACTGCAGCGTGGTCGACTGCTGGTGCTCAGCGGTGCCGACTGGGAGCCGTGGCTGCAGCAGATTTCCTTTCCGCAGTCGCGTCTGCTGGATGTTTCCGAAGGATTCGAGGAGCGATTGATTCACCTGCCTGACGTGGAAACTCACCGACACGGCAGTGGTGGACTGCACAGTCATCCGGGGTACGTTTCCCAGACGTGGCTGTCGGCTGGAATGTTCCTGCAGCAGTTGCAGGCGCTGGAACTTGAGCTGTCAAAACGACTGCCTGACCTTGAGCTGCAGAATGCTGGCCGACTGCGGGAGCAATTACGAGAACTGTCGGCGGAGACGGAGCGGCTGCGAGAACGCTGGAGCGAGCTGTCGTTGCAGGTGATCAGCGACGGACCGGAATATGAATATCTGCTCCGCGATACTGGCTGGCAGAGTACACGGCTGCACTGGCCGCGGGACGAGGAACCGGCTGAGGCCGACTGGCAGGAGTTGCGGACCGCTTTGGACGACAACGTCGATGGCAAGCGGACACTGGTTCTGCTGCATGCCGGGCGATCCGAGTCCACAGAGTCGAAACTGCGTGAACAGGGTGTGCAGGTGGTGCGGATCGATCTCTGCGAACAGGTTGATTCGGAACGCTCCGTGGTGCAGCGACTGCGAGGGAATCTGCAGCGTCTGGCGACGGCACTGGACGTGTTCGCACAACAGTAACCAGCCCGAGCGGCGACAAATCGACTGCAGGCACTGGTTGGATTTCCGTTACTGCATGGTTGTTGCAGCCGTGCGGGAATGGTTGTGGCTTCAGGAATTCTGTGCGGCTGAGGCGAGCTTTCCGGCCCGCACAATTCCGCCCTGGATCACCGCCACAAAGTCGTCCCGTCTTTCAAGGACACGGATATCCTGGAGTGGATCAGCGGACAGGATCAGCAGGTCGGCCAGTTTACCGACTTCGACCGTTCCCAGTTCATGGCTGCGGCCGGTAATTTTTGCTCCATTGCGCGTGGCACAAGTGATGACTTCAAGCGGAGTGAACCCGACTTCGTTGACAAAGAACGTCAATTCGCGGGCGTAGTCGCCGTGTGGGTTCCAGGCAAAGCCGTAATCACCGCCCATACCCAGACATCCGCCGGCGCGGAGGATCATGCGGGCACTTTCCATGCCGCCATCGAGTGTTTCCTGATGTCCGTCGATGACTGACTGCGGCATGCCGAATTCGGGTCCACGGACGATACTGGCGTATTCGAAGTAGAGCGCCGGAACGCAGGGGACGTCTCGCTGCAGCATCAGTTCGAGACATTCGTTGTCCATGAACGTGCCATGTTCAATTGCGTCGTATCCGGCCTTCAGGGCATTGCGGATTCCGGCAGTGGCGCGACAGTGTCCGGTGACTTTCAGGCCGTGATTGTGAGCGGTTGCCACGACAGCGCTCATTTCCTCAAACGTCATGCAGAGTGTGTGGTGGTCGTTGGTGTCGGGGGCTGCGGCATCTCCGGTGGGATATGTCTTGACCCATTCGATGCCGTCCTTCACCAGTGTCCTGACGGCGGCCCGCGCTTCGTCGGCGCCATTGATCAGCAGTACGAGGCCTTCCATGCCGATCTTGCGGAAGTCAGGGTTCCAGTCCATCAGGCCACCGACACCGCAGATTTCGCGGCCGCTGGCAACCAGACGCGGGCCGACAGTGATTCCGGATTCGATGGCCTTTTTGAGCCAGACATCGATGTTGAACAGGCTGCCGCCGCTGCGTGCCGAGGTGTAACCGCATTGCAGTGCCAGCCGAGCGTTGGCGGCCGCCAGCAGGGTCACGTACTCGACCGGATATTTGATGTCGAGGTCTTCAAGGGCGGCGACATTGAAATAGGTGGGATGGAAGTGGGCTTCGATCATCCCGGGCAT
>JALQUR010000013.1 GCA_023260695.1 Planctomycetaceae bacterium | reverse complement strand
CAATGTGCGTGACACCCTGACCGTCAGCGGTGACAGTGTGGGTGTTCTCTCAGGCAGTTCCTGATAATGGATCGGGTTGTAAACGGACAGTGCGCGAATTCCACGCTCCGGTTCAGGGGGATTGTTGCGACGACCGCAGAGCACGGCCTGAACTGGTGTATGAACAGGTTCGTGCACCGGAACCGCACGCTGCAGTCGGGTACCCATTTCACCGATGTAGCGGTTGACAGGATCGGTCAGGTCCGGACGTGGCTGCAGATATCGTGGATTCTTGCTGGGCACGCCATTGACCAGGCGGGGAGTATTCGAACAGACAACAAAACTTTCTTCAGCCTGATCCATATCCCTGAGCAGTGTCTGCATGGGAACAGTGAACTGACTCAGATCGACAGGGCGATCGAGGATCTGGCGGACGTCTTCTCGGGACAGTGGCTGAAAGTTGACAATGAAGTTGTCCCGGCGAGCGAGATCGGCTTCGGTCTGCTGATCGAGTCCGCGGTGCACGGCATCATCAGGTCGCTGAAACAGTCGATATTCGCAGTTCTGAACGAATTTGCTTGAGGTCGCCGGGATACTGTCCTGCGGCAGGTGCTTCAGCCAGCGCCCCGGTACCACAACCGATGCGCTGATGTCGTCCTCTGTCTGAACTTTCTGTGCCGGGGCAAAGTCCTGACGCAGCTTGTACGTACGCCAGGTATTCTGCCCCTGCAGTCCGACACGCAGGTAAGTTCCAGCCAGTTTTCGTTCACCATATTTGAGCTCGTGCCCGGGATGTCCGTTCACGATGTCGACACGGAACAGTTCCTTCCATCTGAAATCGTCATCGGTCTGCATTCGTTTAATCACGAAAACGAGTGCGTAGATATGGTCCGGAATCTGACTGAGCCACTGATTGTAGGCATCCGTATAGTCGACGGAGGGAGTGAGCAGTTTGATGACACTGCCGAGTGACCTCGTTGTGCTGAGGATGGCTCGGCTGGGCTGGCGAGAATAGTCCGGCTGCACAGTGCCCTGAGGATGCCAGCGATCGGAATAGTCACGACTGAAGATCTCTTCAACCTGCCGCATGTCGTCCTCAAAGTCAGCGACAAAAACAGGTCCATGCAGCAGGTAGTCTGCAATCGACTTGCTGATTTCACTCTTGCCACCACCACTCACTGTGCACGGTTTATGGCAGAAGACACCTTCTGAGACCGTTCCGATGAGTCGCCAGGAAGGAGCGGCCGGGTGTTTTTCAAGGCGTACCTTGTAACCAGACGGGGTGAGATAGAAGTAGCCCGGTCGGAGCGGGATGCACTGCTGCTGGTTGTTGTGAAACCAGGTGATCCGCTGGTCACTCACCGTGAATCGTGCATTCTCTGATACGTAAACCACGTTGGGGTGACGCCGGTCCACGCCGTAGCCTTCCGGAAACACTTCGATGAGTTCGGCGTAATCCCGTGCAACGTCGGCGAATGTGCGACTGTTGCTGCCACGGCTCTCCGCATGGAATTCCTCACCCAGACTGAAGCTGGCATAGGCAATCGCACCGCCGGCATGTTCCTCCTCAACCATCCCGGAAAGATTCGCGGCATAGCTGATCTGAGTCTTGACTTCCTTCTTGCAGTAGCCGTAGTAGTTGTCGGCGATGAGCGTGACAATCACTCCCTGCTCATCCCGGCACGTCAGCTTGAATGGTAATCCGTCGTTGTACTTTTCATCTTCCGATTTCCAGCACATCCCGTCCTGTCGCTGACGATCAGTGGCGTCATCGATGTGCGGGAGTCCCAGCTCCTTCTTTGTTGCGTCCACCAGATGCGGAGCCAGAATGACGCAGCCGGTATGTCCGCTCCAGTGGTGCACGTCCAGTGCCGCATCGTTTTCCGGCAGAAACGGATCTCCCGCATTACCAAAGATCGATTCCACAAAATCGAGGTTGCTCACCAGTGCACCGGGGGCAAAGAAGCGAATTTCCATCCGCTGTTCTTCGCAGTATCCCCGCACTTCCGGGCAGATCAGCGGACGCAGCAACAATGATACAAATGCCTCTGCGGGCTGAGTTTCATTGCTGGTGAACGGCAGGCGGAGCAGTTCGGCGGGAGGATTCATCGCCCGGGCAAAAAGTGCGGTGAATACAGTTCGCGGAACGATTTTCTTGTCTCCGGGGACCGGCAGACCTCCCTCTACAACATGAAATGTCCCGATTGTCGTTCGTCGGTCATTTGTCGGGTTGTGCAGTACTCCGTTGCGAACGCGATAGGATTCCCCGTAGCGGTTTGAGAAGTGATCCGAATCGTGTGGCAGCGACAACTCTCTGGCGATGCCGTGTCTGTCCAGGATTACGGTCAGGTCCGGAAGATTCAGTGAACTGCAACCGCGGACACGATCAAAGTAACGCCGCAGGAAATGTTCAATTCGTGCGTCAGCAGGACAGTGCAGCGAATCGAGTCGCTTGAGCCGATGATGATAGGTGCTGAGCAGACGGAACGGGCCCAGCTGATCAACGTCGGAATGTCCCTCTGGAATCGGCAGTCCGTTCGCCAGTAGTTTCATTACGATATAGCGTCGCATCGTCTGGCGGAACTGCTGCTGTGACCTGTCGTCACGGGACACTTCAAATCCTGTGGATTCTTCCAGATTGCGGTGTCTCACGTTGATTTCCTTCGATTTGCTCGGTGCCTGGTTCCTGACGCAGCCTCTCTCGCTCGTCACAGAGCCGTGTATTGCAGTAGTCTGAAAGAACCGTTACTGAGAGCATCCTGGTTGCTGATGGTCAGCCGGCATCCGGAAGCAGTCAGCTGCAACTCTGGCAGAAGGTGCTGCCAGAGCAGATTGCAACTACTGCGGCGACTGCTGTTGTTGCAACTACTGCTGTTGTCGGCGGCCATCAGAGCTGCGGAGAGGGGAGTCCGTCCGGACCGGACGCCGTACCTTCGCGAGGACTGAAAAGCAGCGACAGCACACCGCAGCAGGTCACTGCGGCGAAGTTGTTTGCAGACGTTCATATCCTGCGGCCTTGCATCCGCTTTTCCGCAGGCTTCTTCCTCAGGCCGTCGATGTCAGAAACCTCGATTCAGACTGGTAGTGGAAAACGCACCAGATTCGCCTGGTGTGGGAAGGCGAATCCTGATCGGGGCACAATGGTTGTGCTTCCGGGCAGAAGATTGAACAGTCCCACCCTGCCGATGGTTCGGAAGGGTGAGGTGTTCGGATACGTCACGGATTCATGAGCATCATTCGTCAGTGACACATCCTTCTGAAGCAGATTTTACGAGGCGAATGTACTTGGCACGGGTGCCACGTTCGGCCTTGTATGGTGGCGGAGTGAATGCTGCTGCTCGAGCAGCGAGTTCCTCGTTGCTCAGATCAACGTTGATCTCATTCTTCTCTGCATCAATGGTGACCTTGTCGCCGTCCTGCAGCAGAGCAATTGTTCCGCCGACCTGAGCTTCCGGAGTAATGTGTCCCACGATAAAGCCGTGGGAACCGCCACTGAAGCGCCCGTCTGTCAGCAGAGCCACATCGGAACCCAGTCCGGCCCCCATGATTGCAGATGTCGGTGTCAGCATCTCTGGCATCCCCGGCCCACCCTTGGGACCTTCGTACCGGATGACGACCACGTCACCCTTCTGGATCATTCCCTGTTCCAGCCCCCGCAGCATCAGTTCTTCAGAATCGAAGCAGCGAGCAGGACCAGAAAAGACAAGCCCCTCTTTTCCAGTGATCTTGGCGACCGCACCGTCCTGACAGACATTCCCACGCATAATGCGGATATGACCGCTGACCTTGATCGGCTGCTCAACTGGCTTAATGATTTCCTGACCCTCTGACAGGCCGGGAAGATCGGCCAGGTTTTCTGCCAGTGTGCGACCGGTCACTGTGAGGCAGTCGCCATCGATCAGTCCCTTTTCGAGCAGATACTTGAGTACCGCGGGAGTGCCACCGATGGTGTGCAGGTCTTCCATGACAAATCGGCCACTGGGCTTCAGATCCGCGATGTACGGAACACGATCGCTGACCGTCTGGAAGTCGTCAATTGTCAGATCCACCTGAGCAGCTCGAGCCATGGCGATCAGATGCAGTACAGCGTTGGTGGAGCCACCGGTTGCCATGATCAGCACCATCGCGTTTTCGAATGCGGCGCGAGTCATGATGTCGCGAGGTTTGATGTCGCGTTCCAGCAGCAGTCTGATCGCTTCCCCTGCCCGGAAACACTCCTCCAGTTTCTCCGGGTCTTCCGCCGGGATCGATGAACTGTAGGGCAGGGACATTCCCATCGCTTCAATTGCGGAGGCCATCGTGTTCGCAGTGTACATGCCACCACAGGCCCCGGCACCAGGACAGCTTTTGCGAACAATTGAAGATCGCTCTTCATCGCTGATGGATTTGCTGAGGAACTGGCCGTAAGACTGGAACGCGGAAACAATATCCAGTTTTTCCCCCTGCAGCCCGCAGCCCGGTTTGATGGTGCCACCGTAGATCATCAGCGATGGTCGGTTCAGTCGAGCCATGGCCATCAGGCAGCCGGGCATGTTCTTGTCGCAGCCCGGCAGCGAAATATTGGCATCGTACCACTGAGCTGACATGACCGTTTCGATAGAGTCTGCGATCAGATCACGCGACTGCAGCGAATAGGACATGCCGTCTGTCCCCATGGATATCCCATCGCTGACCCCAATGGTGTTGAATCGCATTCCGACGAGGCCAGCATTCTGTACACCGTCGCGGACTCGAGCAGCCAGGTCCATCAGGTGCATATTGCAGGGATTGCCTTCATACCACACGCTGGAGATCCCGACCTGTGCCCGGTTCATGTCTTCGGGAGACATACCGGTGGCGTAGAGCATGGCCTGGGATGCACCCTGCGCGGCGGGCTGAGTGATGCGGCTGCTGTATTTGTTGAGCTGTGTCATGAGTCCTGCCAGAAACTGTGTGTGAAATGATGCTGGAAACAATATCAGTCGAACATAGGCGTGCAAGCGGAACCCCTGAAGTCGCATGGGCTTTCCAGGGAACACGACGATTCTCCGGACGCCCGTGAATCATGCAGACAATCAGAAACCCGGTACCGTCAGCGAGCGGCCATTGTCGGATGCGCCCAGCTGCAGAAAAAACGGAGCTGCTTGTACCGCCCAGGCAGTTGGCTCGGGCCAGGAATCGGCATGTTCCCCGAAACAGCTTTGCAGCATGTCAGTGTTGATGATGCCGGGGTTGACTGGTACTGCACACATGCCGCGGGGCAGCTCGGCGGCCAGCGCGAGTGTCATTCCTTCGATGGCCCACTTTGATGCACAATACGGGGCGACTTCGGGAGCTGTGGAACGTCCCCAGCCGGAACTGAGAGTGGCGATCACGCCACTTCGAGCCGGAATCATGGATGGTACATAGCAGCGAATCAACGCAGCGACAGAACGCACATTGATATCAAGGACTTCCGAAATCTCCTCGTCGCTCACTTCCCAGAGCGGTTGATTGCGGTTGATTACTGCCGCATTGCAGATCAGCAGGTCCGGGGGACCGTGGCGGTCGATGACAGTTTCTGCCCAGTCCTGAACATTCCCGGGCGAACGCAGATCCACGGTCTGCAGACTGACGTTTTCGCCGTAGCTGGCCGCAAGTGATTCGAGTACTGCGGAGGATCGCGCGCAACCACTGACCTGATGGCCCTCTGAGACAAACCGGCCCAGCAGAGCTCTTCCCAGTCCCCGCGAGACGCCGGTGAGCACAATGTGTTTTCGGTTCAATGAAGTCCTCCTCGTGCTGAGCTCATTGTATCGGCAGAAATTGCCTCAAAACTGCAGGTGGAGTCCCGCACTGTGCCGTAACGCGAACAGAACTACTGGTTGCCCTGTGGGGCATGCCCCGGATTGCACAGGCTGCCGGCAGAGAATTCCTTTGCATCAGGCTGGAACGTGGATCAAAATGAAGGTCTGGTGGTCAGAGAACAGAAAAATGCGGGAAAACGGCTGTCATGGCCGCAATTGATTACAGTGATTCGATCGGATCCCTCAGGGCTTTCTGAGCCTGCTGAATGTGAGCTGCCGATAGATACCAGTGAGCAGCAGATCAGACAGGACGCAGGCTGCTCTGCATTTTTTCTTCGCACCGGATCACCGAAAACCTTTAGCAGACAACGACGGCGCAGAAGCAGCTCTGGTCGACTGAACGTCCTGCGATCATTGCTCTGTTCGGTCGACCGCAGTCAGCGATCGCTGAGCGGATTATCCCACCACCGGTTTGCTCCACCACACCCCTCCATCAGCACTCTGCTGAAGATCAGTTCACAGCAATCCCACGCCTCAGCTCAGACCCACGAAATCCTCGGGCCTGCAGCTGCAATTCATTGACGTGATCAGAGAAAGGTACCTCGGATGGCCGCTGAGAATTCTGCATCTGAAACCACTCGCGCACTGCGCAAGAAACGACTCGCCGCTGCAGCATCTGCATCCTCCCCGGTTCCCTCTGCGGCAGGATCAGGATCAACCACCGGTCGCCTTGTTTCTCTGGATGCCTACCGAGGCTTCATCATGATGATGCTGGCTGCGGGCGGTTTCGGGCTGGCTGCATTCTGTCAGATGGAGCCGGATTCGGCAGCATGGACAAACATTGCAGAGAAACTGACGCATCGTGGCGTTTCGGATTCGGCAGCGGCAGTACAGCGAATCCGGGAACTTGGGGATTACCACTTTACACATCCCAGCTGGAACAGCGCCGCTGACAACTACGGTGTGGCGTTCTGGGACCTGATTCAGCCGGCGTTCATGCTCATGGTCGGAGTTTCGCTGCCGTTCTCTGCGGCGCGGCGCAGATCCTCAGGAGAGGGACTATTGCGACGTATGCTGCACGTGCTGATCCGTGCGGCAGTACTTGTGGCTCTGGGTGTATTCCTTTCTTCTCGGGGGAGTACCGGAACTCACTGGGTGTTTCCCAATGTGCTTTGCCAGATCGGGCTTGGTTATGCCTTTGTGTGCATGTTTGCCGGCAGGCGCCTGCTGGTGCAGTTTGCCGCGGTGATTCTGGTTCTTGGCGGCTCATGGGGGCTGTTCTACCTGAATCCTCCGCTGGAGGGATACAACAGCGATGCCATGCGGGCAGAACTGCAGATTGATGACGAGTCGGAAGTATTCGAAGGGGAATTCGCAGCGTGGAGCAAGAACGCAAATATTGCCGCCCGCTTTGACAACTGGCTGTTACCACAGCTGCGGGATCCGGATGTTCGAATCGCAGAATTGGGGCAGCAGGAAAGTGCGGCACCTGCCGGGGCAGCAGTATTTACGGCGGTAATGGATCTCGCGCCTGTCATTCCTGTGGAGCGGAAGTGGTACCACGGCGTGTTCTTCACCAGTCAGGAGCCCTTTCAGATCAATCGTGGTGGCTATACCACGCTGAACTTCATTCCGTCCATGGCCACAATGCTGCTTGGCGCAATCTGCGGCACACTGCTGATCGACGGAAGCAGGACTGGCTGGAAGAAGCTGGGGCTGCTGGTGGCTCTGGCGGCCGTGTGTTATGGCCTTGGCGTTGCGGCGGACATGACAATCTGTCCGATTGTCAAACGAATCTGGACTCCTTCGTGGGTACTGTTCAGTGGCGGCTTTGTGATCGGCATGCTGGCAGTGTTCTACCTGCTGTTTGATCTGCTTCCGCTCAGATTCGCTGCATTTCCCCTTGTTGTCGTGGGCACAAACTCATTGCTCACCTACATGATCGGGCAGACAGTGAGTGGCTGGATTCGCCAGAATATTGTGGTTGTCCACCTGAGTGGCCTGATCACAACTGTTTTTGGGCCTGAAGCAATGGCTCAGGAGTGGTATCGGAGCATCACAGTTCCCACCGCCGGATTTGTCGTGATCTGGTTATTCCTGCTCTGGCTGTATCGGCAGCGAATATTCCTGAGAGTCTGAGGAGTCCTCCGGGAGGATTTCAGCTGCACCACATCTCGGCAGATTTCGGGGGGGCGATCCACTTCCCGAGTTCGGTGATTGAGGTGATGGATGGAATAATTCTCTGCAACCCTGTGTCCAACTGCTTAAGCTCCTCAGATCGTCGGCAGGAATTGTGTCCGGACCCCTCGGTTACACTGCAGGCGGAAGCAGCTTCTACTCAGACGCTGCCGAAAGCGAAGGCAGAATTCAGTATGGCTGAATATCAGACGTTGCACTGGGTGGGCGATGCGGCGAGTGGGTGTCTGGTAATGATTGATCAGACGCTGTTGCCGCTGGAATTCAGGGAAATTGAGGTGCGAACAGCGGAGGCTGTCTGGGAGGCATTCCGGTCACTCAGAGTTCGCGGGGCACCGGCGATCGGTGTGACGGCTGGCTACGGAGTGGTGGTCGGTACTCAGGATGCTCGCAGTGGTGCACCGGGGCACATGCGCGACGCTGTCGAACGAATCTGTGACTACCTGGCGACAAGTCGTCCGACGGCGGTGAATCTGTTCTGGGCTCTGGATCGTATGCGAGCGGTTGTTGCTGCCGCTCCCGCAGACCAGCCCGCCGACCAGCTGCACGATGAATTGCTCGAAGAGGCACATCGCATTGATCAGGAAGATCGTCGCATGTGCGAGGCGATAGGCCGGCATGGATCACAACTGCTCAAGCCCGGAATGAGAGTGCTCACTCACTGCAATGCCGGAGGACTAGCGACGGCGGGTGACGGAACGGCGTTGTCCGTGATGTTTGCTGCGGCAAAGGCCGGGCGGGACATTGAAGTCTATGCAAATGAGACCCGGCCATTGCTGCAGGGGTCTCGACTGACCGCCTGGGAGCTGCAGCGGCGCGGGATTCCCGTGACAGTAATCTGCGACAGTATGGCTGGTCAGGCGATGAAGGAGGGGTTGATTGACATTGTGATCACGGGTGCTGACCGAATTGCCGCAAACGGAGATACGGCCAACAAGATCGGCACGTATATGGTTGCCGTGCTTGCTCAGCATCATGGAATCCCGTTTTGCGTCGCTGCTCCGTCAAGCACCTTTGACCTCAATCTTGGGTCCGGAGGTGCGATACCGATTGAGCAGCGTCCGGCAACAGAGATCACTGAAGGCTTCGGTCGTACAACCTGTCCGCGCGGGGCAAAAGTCTACAATCCGGCGTTCGATGTAACTCCGGCCGGGATGATCACTGCTTTCATCACTGAAAAAGGGATTCTTTACAACCCTTCGGCAGATAACATCGGCAGCCATCTGGGGCGATGATTTGAGACAGCGGTGGGCGTCTGTTGCTTCAGAGCTGTGAAGACCTGCTGCCTGACTGCGAACATGCAAAGACCTGTGCGTTGCGGTTCATCGTCAGCGCGGAATGATCCGCCGAGTGTGGCTCACATCATGGAACAAAAAAAGGCGAAGCTGCAATGAGCAGATTCGCCTTTGTTGTTATGGGCTTGTGTGTTCGATTCAGCGAACAGCTGCGTCCCACCACCAGTTGCCACGCTGGCCGACCGGATTTGCCTGCTGAGCGGCCCCGGACAGCTGTGGTGAAACCTCAAAGTTGTCTGAGTTGCTGACAAGGTCACGCAGGCTGACCTGAATCCCGCCAGCGACCTGAACCATGATGGTACCGCCTCTGTAGGATCGAGAGTTTGCCGCAGACATCAGCTGTGTCGGCACTTCAACGTCGGCAGTCTGGAAATCGCTGCCGTTGCAGAAGACTTCAGGATTCCACTGAGCTCGCTGCTGCAGACCCTGTGAATGAATCAGTGCCATACACAACGACAGGTCAAAGATGTTCTGGAGGTCAGCGAACAGGACGTCCTTCTCGGCGAGTGCCGGGAGGTGTGCTGTGAACAGTTCCGCAAATTTCTCATTGGCTGAATCAGCCCCGCCGGTTGATTTGCGGGAACCATCTTCGGCAACCAGCTGGTTTTCTGAAAGGCACCGCACAGAACGCCCGGTGAATTCAAATGCGTGCATGTCCGGTGAGGTGCGAATCGCATCGTAGCCAACCGTCATCCACCATCGCAGTGCATCAAGGCTTGCACCCTGCCGTTCAGCACGACCAGCAAGATCGAAGTAGCTCTTCATGCCGGCGGCGCCTTCACGACGGCCAATTCCGACAAGCTTCATCTGGTAGTCAGCATCCACGATCACACTGGCAACTCGTGAATTCTGCGGGACACCCTGAACGGTGACATTCTGGAGCCCCAGTGTCTGTTCCAGCTGAGTGGCAAAACTACGAGCCGAACCTGCGGTCAGTCGGGCCGCAGATGCCAGCTGATGAACTGCTTTGACCTGTTCCGGGCGAGGGTCAATGGTGCACATGAAGAAACCGCGTCCACCGTTCGAAAATGTGCGGCTGAGGGTGACAAGGTCGTCCAGCTGCAACGTCGGCTGACCATTCAGGGTATTCAGGAAGCGACCTGCCTGATCGGCTTCCCAGTTTCCGGCAGGCCCGCCGATCACGATGTCGCCCGTTTCCGGGAAAACGAACAGGAACTCGACGGCAGTCAGCCCGGCGAGCGTTGAAAGCTCTTCCGGCACCGGCTGGCCGGACGCCCGAAGTTCATTGATGTGGCGTTCAAGTCGCGGCAGGGACACCAGTCGGAAGTCAGAGGCACGACGCACATCTCGGTTGTTGTTTGCAGTTCGAGCGAGCTGGAATGCGGTTTCCAGTCGAGAGTTATCGAGTGCCAGCATCATTGCGGCCGAAACGGCAGGCGTTCCAAAGAAAACCCCCTGCATATAAGGGGTCATTGTCCCTGTTTCATCTCCGTTCATGACCCACTGCGCCGGTGGAGCGGTCTGCTCCATGATCAGTGTCATGAGCGATGAAAAGTCGGCCATTGATCCGCCCTGAGCTTCCAGCTGCTGCTTTCCGGCGGATGCCTTTCCCGCAGTAACGCGGTCACCCACCAGTAATGCTGCCTGCTCCAGGCTGATTGCGGCCTGCAGGAAGTCGCCTTCCTCGGCGGCAACGCGAGCTTTCAGCCGCAGGGCCGAAGCCTGCATTGCAGATGGCAGGTTCTCTGCGGCTGCAGGGTCTGCAGCCTGAGCCGGGACGGAGATTGCTGCTGCCAGAGCAAGCGTCAGCAACCTGCGGAAAACGCTGCCATGGCAGCGG
>JALQUR010000142.1 GCA_023260695.1 Planctomycetaceae bacterium | reverse complement strand
GGTAGAGCGTATTGGATTCCCCCGTGAAATGGGTGAGCAGGATGTCGGGCATACCGTTGCCATCGTAGTCTGCGACCGCGACACCCATACTGGCCTGAGCGTCACCAGCCCCGTTCAGCGCGGCACCTCGCCGCAACGCTTCGTTGACAAACGTGCCATCCTGCTGAGCAACGAAGAGAAAGTTGGCCGTTGTGTCATTTGCCACGTAGATGTCGGGACGTCCGTCATTGGTGAAGTCGCCAATCGCGACGCCCAGCGCCTTGTTGCCCGGCCCACTCAGTCCCCACTGATCCGTCACCCGCTCCAGAGTGCCATCGCCGAGGTTGCGATAACACTCATCCGGCCAGTGCTCCAGTTGTCTGGGATGGCAAAGTGCCGGCAGGCCATCCTTCAGGCACTCCAGCGGATTCATCGGGTCGTACTTCAGATAATTGCAGACGTACAGATCAAGGAATCCGTCCTGATCAAGGTCCGACCACGCGGCACTGCTGCTCCAGACCGCCGCTTCCGTTTCGGTAAACAGATTCTCCAGGACAAATGTGCCATCACCCAGGTTGCGGTAGAACGCGTTCGGTCCCACATTGCTGACGAAGATGTCTTCGAAGCCATCGTTGTCGAAGTCGCCCACTGCGACGCCCTGGCTGTAATTCCTGTCGCCGGTTGCAGACATCGTCGTCACGCTGCTGAAGGTTCCATCGGGCCGCTGTCGAAACAACTGGTCGGCAGGACGATCCTCAGACCGCTCGGCGTCCGGTACGCCCCCCTGACTGAAGTACACATCCGGCAGGCCGTCATGGTCCAGATCAATCCACCCGGCTCCGCCACCGATCGATTCAACCATCAGCAGCTTTCCCGCGGCACCGTTTTCATACTGAAACTCCAGGCCCAGTGCGAGACTTCGGTCTGTCAACGAAAGTGTCTGCGGTCGAAAGGCTGCAACTGCCTGTTCTGCAGCGGCTATCACGGCTTCCGCCTGAATGTTGTCACTGGCGTCGGGATGGTCCGAGGCCGAAAAATCCGCCGGCGGTGCCTGCTGCTGCGGATCCTGCCCGGCTTCGGGGTGTGATTCGGGATTCTGCGAACAGCCTTGCGCAAGGATGGCTGCCAGAATCGCGGGAATGACCCGCCGAATTGAATTGCCGTACAGAACGTCAGCGCGGTGAATTACAAAACGCAAAATCAAAGCCAATGCTGGCATCAGATTGCTCATTCCCCGTTGCCGTAGCTGTCTGAGATGTTGCGCAGAGCTGCAGCTGGCCTGTTGCAGAAAGCAGTACCTTGCGAAACATGGAATACGTCCGGAAATGCTGCCGGGCAGAGTAAGTCCGGTGCGAGATCCATCCCGTGGACTGGCATGGTAATGATAATCCTTGCCGTACGTCAGGCAGACCGGTGCCGCTTCTGCAGATTGACATCCTTGATTGTGCCGGCGGCTGGGCATTCGGGCTGTCGGCTGGGCGTTCGCACCGTCGGGGGGGCATTCGCACCGGCAATCAGGCCTGGACCTGCACGCTTACTCAACACCGGAGATTGCTCAGGATCTGCAGGGGCATCATCGATTGTTCGCTGCTGCTGCAGCAGGACTGTCTGTCACGGAAAACTGTGCCCGATGGAGGATTTTTCCAGGCGGTTTCTGCATCCTGACCGGCGAACAAACCTGCAGCAGTTCATTGAGCCA
>JALQUR010000516.1 GCA_023260695.1 Planctomycetaceae bacterium | reverse complement strand
CGTGTGCTCTTCCGATCTCGAACCACCGCCAAGGGCGGAGCGGATGCAACCGATCCGGTTGCTTCGCCCAGCGTGGCGAATTGCATCCTCGAACCACCGCCGCAGGCGGACCGGATGCAACCGATCCGGTTGCTTCGCCCAGCGCGGTGAATTGCATCCTCGAACCACCGCCGCAGGCGGAGCGGATGCAACCGATCCGGTTGCCCCGGGGAAAGTCGATTTTGAGTCAGGCGTGTGCAGTGGTCCGCTACGGTTTTGTCTCAGAATGCAATCTCTTTTCCGCGCTCTTGCCGTTTTTTTCCCATTCTTCCGGAACATTTGTTGATTTTACCGTGCCGGTAGAATGGGATATATGGGGGCTTGGGGTGGGTCGTTTTGCGTCATCACGTTGCTTGCTGCTTGCTGATTGTGGATTGTTGAAGCCGCAGGGCGTGTGCTGTCCTGCTTATGAAGGTTCAAAGGGAATGAAGGACGGCAGGCTGCTACTCTCTCATTGTCGTCTCAGACATGGTCAACAGGTCGATTTTGATGCGATTGATCGTGCATCAGCCAGATCGATGTTTGCAGGAACTGTGTTGGATTGTCCGGTAGGTGTCGGCGGTCTGGCCAGGATTCTGTTGATGCTGTGGATGCTGGCGTTCTGCTCGACGGGGCAAAGTTTTGGTTTTCAGGATTCGCTCCCGGTTCCGGAGCTTCCTCCGGATTTCCAGCCAGATGCCCTGCTGATGGTGATTGATCATTCGGGATCAATGAATGGCCCGATTAACAAAATCAGCGATCTTCGTAACCGCTGGGAAACCGTCAGGGAACAGGCGATAGAGACCGTCCGGAACGTTCCGCTGGGAACATTTGTCTGGATCCTTGTTTTTTCCGACAACGTGGCCGGGCGACGTTTGCCCCCGATTACTTCCGAATTGTCAACAGAGACAGAACGCGAAGACCTCATCAGCCGTATCAAGAACACGGCTGCGCCTGCGGGGCGGACGCATCTTTACGACAGCGTTTCTCAGGCGTTGACTCAGGCGAACAGCCTCTCCGCTGCCACTCCAGACCGCAATATCTCCGTCATGGTATTCACGGATGGGGACGACGACGGTTCCCAGAAGACGCAGCAGCAGGTGGAGCAACTTGCGGGTGCTGCACAGACGAAAAACTCCCGGCTGTTTTTGTACCGCAAGGTCGTCGGTGACGACGGTGGAACTCTGCCCGCTTCCTTCGTGGACTCGGCAATGAAGCCCAGTCTGCACCTGAGGCTTTCTCCGCATACTGTGCTGTTGCGAAGCCCCGTGCAGACACCGCAGCAGATTCTGGGTCTGACGCTGTGGATTGCGTCGCCCGCGCAGCAGCATCTGCGTGGGCTGAAGGCCACTTACCAGATCACAACAGAGCCTGGTGGTCCGGAGTTTGCAGACGGGGAATTTCCACTGCAGGCAGGTGCCGTTCGAATACCATTGCAGGTCACCAACGCCGAATCGCTGGATGCGAATCGTGAATATCAGGCGACGCTGCAGGTCACCTACCCGGAACTGGAACGCTACGAGATTCCATCCGGTGGCAATCGGCAGGTGGAACTCAAGTTTCAGCCCGGGGACCCACCGCAGATTCTGCAGGTTCAGCCGGAATCTGGCGCGGTGTACCCCGCCGGGGCTGAGGTCCTGTTTTTTGTAGAGGCGCTGCAGGATTCCAGTGTCCTGTGGGACCTGGGTGACGGTGTGCAAAGAACCGGGCGCGAAGTTCGTTATCGTTACGAAACTGCAGGGCCGCGGCAGGTGCGTATCAAAGTCTCAGGAAGTGGCGGCGTACCGCCGGTTGAGCGTGAGATCTCGATTAACATTCTTGATGTGGGGCTGACCATCGATCCACCGCCTGCTGTCCTGTTTGCCCTTGCCCCGCAGGTGTTCACGGTAAGTACACGAGGCAAAGTCGAGCGGCTCACGTGGATTGTGGACGGACAGGAGTTCCAGGGGCAGCCGCGTGGCGACGGGCGTGGCGGTCAGCAGCTTGCGATTTCGCTGACAGAGGGAAGGCATGAGATTCAGGTGCGTGGCTTTGCTGCCGGACTGGATCGAGAGTTGTATTCTCCGACGGTTCCTGTCGTCGTTCAGCAGCGACCGGAACTTCGGATTCAGAGTCCTCAGGATGGCCAGGAACTGTACTATGAAGATCATCTGACATTTGCTGCGGTTGTGACCGGGCCGGTTGTCTCTGTGATCTGGACACTTACGGACGATGCGGGTCAGCCATTGTTTGAGGACAGTGAGACCCCTGTGGTAGACGGGCCGACCGGGCGTCGGGCTGTGTTGACGGTCCCACGGATTCCAGAAGTACGTCCGGAGCAGACAATACACGTTGCTGCGCGACTCAAGCCACTCGCCGGCTACCAGATTCCTGACACGACACAGCAGGTGACTGCGGTGCTGCGGTTTACGCCGTTCCGCGGGCAGATTGGGATCCCTGACCAGCAGCCGTATCCTTATCCAGAGCTTCCTGTGCAATTGCGTCTGTTAACGCAAAGTCGAATTGCGGGGGTTCGCTGGAGTGTTGAGGGAACGGACCTGAGATCTGAAGACCGTGATCCGGCATTTCAGCTGCCCGGTGTGGGGGTGTTTCCGATCACGGCAGAGGTGACAGATCTTTCCAATCGCACCACGTTGCTGAGTTCCAGTATCCAGATTCACGCGGATGCGCCACAGGCCGCCTTACGCGTGCTTCACGGGGAGCAGACACCCGCTGTGTATTTCACTGGTACGCAGTATCGTCTGGACAGCAGCGGCTCCAGTGGTGAGATTCTGCAGCGGGAATGGTGGATCAACGGCATTCGTCACGCGGATGAAGACGGAACCCTGACATTCTCTGAGCCGGGTGAGTACCAGGTACAACTGCGTGTTCGCGGGGTCGCTCCGTGGGTGCCTGGCAGTCCAGGGCATCCGGGTCCTGCACCGGAGGACGTTCGAACCGTCAGCCTGAAGGTCAAGCTGCCTCCGGACACGTTGTCAATGTTGTTGTGGATGCTGTGCAGCGCTCTGGCGATTGGGCTGCTGACGTTTTTCTTCTGGGGAAATTCGGCGGTGCACTGGGTGCTTTACTATTCCATGGATCCCATTCGTCCTGATGCTCTTGCGTTACTGCCGCGCCGGAAACTCCGGGGAAGATGGAGCCGGTTTCGGAAAGCTGCAGTATTCCGATTTCGGGAACTTGTACCGCAACTGCAGGTATCTCAGGCCGGGGCGAACTACTGGACACAGCAAGGCGGTGCTCGGCAGCAAGTGATCATCAGCGGTCGGGCCAACGGAGGCGCATCCATTCTCTTCAGCAGTCGTGGTGAGCTGCAGACTGACAGTCGTCTGGAAAGTCCGACTGCTGAGTATGCAGGGGCAATATGGCGTGATCGGCGCTGTCCCGCTGCGGACGCTGTTCGCTGGTATTTTCGAGTGGCTCACGCGAAACGCGGTCTGCTGCCGGACTGGTTCATTGTGCTGCTGGGGCTGGTTCTGATGATCGGCAGCTGGATCTGGATTTATTGGTGGTTTTGTCTCAGGCAATAAACGTGGTGTTCTGAGTACAGCGGCCCGGGTTGTCAGTTCGGGCAGGGTTTCACAGTTGTGTTGATGAATCTCCGTGTGTTCTGGATCTGCTGCGGCTGATGTCGCGGCAGGGAATGTCTGCGGACAGTCCGGGAAAGACAGCGTTGTCGCTGCAGATACAGCGTTGTCGCTGATTGTGTTCCTGACGCAGAAATGCCGTTCGCAGCGGCAATGAAATCAGGATAGAGATTGCAGCCGCACGGGCATCACCGAATGTGGCCGCTGAAGAGAATTATGGGTGTGCGAACAGCATCAGGAAAGGGTATCTGGCAATGGCCGAAGAGAAGCGAACGGTAAGTATTCTGGTTGGCTGCGGTGGTTCCGGTCTCAAGACGCTTGCCAAGGTGAATCATCTGCTGAGTCAGGACTTCTACTGGAGAAACAACCTTGACGAGCAGATTTATTACATCGGGGTGGATACGGATTATCGGGAATTGCGTGACTTCAGCGAGACAGTGCGGCGTGACCTGGCCAATGTCGAACGGCATCCGTGGATTCTTCCTGTTGGACTGTCGGAAGGTCTGCAGTCACTGCAACGAGTGATTGAACCGCAGTTTGTCGACCGATTTCGTGAAAACACGGCCTTGCAGGGGCAGGACCGCCTGTTGCAGCACTGGTGGCATCAGGGACATGACAAGGTGTTTGTGGCGCCCAAGGTGGTGCCCTTAACGCGGGGCGCCGGGCAGTGTCCGCCGGTGTCCTACTTTCTGACCTGGCGAAAACTCGATGAACTCACACGCAACCTGCAGAAGATGATTACGGAGATCATCAACCGGGTGGGAGGCAAGCACAGCGTTGCTGTCTGGAATGTTGTCGTTGTGGCCGGGCTTGCCGGCGGTACGGGGCGTGGCAGCTGGGAATTGATTGCATTCAAGATCCGGGAAATGCTGGGAAAGGAAGGCATCGCCGCGAATCCAAGGGCATTCCTTTTTGATTCGTCGTGTCTTGATGACGTGATGGAAAAGCATCCGGAACAACGGATACCGATGCAGGCCAATTCCTTAACCGGGCTGTCCCAGTTAAGTTGCTGGGTGAAGAACCAGCAGCAGTCGCAGAAACGCTCTGCAGCTCGGGAATATCGATTGCCGAATATCGATTTTCCGGACCGGGAGGAGTCGGATGTTCTGCATATGGAGTTTGACGAAGATCGAAATCATGGTGCACCAGTTAACCACTCATATCTGATCTTTCGGGATAATGGCACCACGCGACTTCCAGAAAGCAATGACTACTATGAGATGGCCGGAGCTGCCATCTACACGGCTCTCAGCAAGAGTCAGATTGACCGTGCCGACATCAACTCCGCATTTCCTTATGTCGGGCTGGCAGTCGGAACGGTTGAAGTTGACGCTGCCTCGTTGAGGAATTATTTCGAGCTGCTGGCCGGTCAGAGATTGATTGCTGAAATGTCGGCAGAGCATGAAGTGGCAACACGGGAATCGCTGGCCGAATTCAGGCGAAAGCTCCCCTGTCGGCTGAATGTTTCCCCGGCAACACTGGCGGACAGGCTGTCAACGATCAACGATGACAGCGACAATCCCGGTTTGCTGGAATACATTCTGCAGGCAATTCGTGAAAACTCCGGTCAGGGGCTGCGGGCGTTGCGTCAGCGACTGGAAGGAGACGAAGTTGAGGAGATCAAGGCCACCGTTGGAATGGTCCTGCGGGCAGATGCTGCAGGTACAGAGTCCTGTGTTGAGAGTGTCCTGAACAAGCACAGCCTGCGACCTCAGGATCTGCAGCAGGCACTGCAGGAGACCGTTCTTGAGTTATTCCGCAGTTGCCGATCCGTTCATCCGGCTCTGCAGTTTCTGCGTACCATTGTGGCAGAGATTCGTGAGGATCGACAGGGACTGCCCGAGTCGGTCGTCATGGGGAACAGTGCAGATCAGGTTGTTACAGATGCTGATAAGACGCCCGTGTGCCCTGAGAATACGCTCAAGCTTGTGGAAGCCTGCAGTCGTCGCGCCTTTCCGGTGCTTGCTCGACGATTTACCGCTGCTGAGTGCGAGCAGATCATTGGCAGTGCAGCACGAGAGATCCCATGGGCGCGGTATCGCGATCTGCGAAAGAAGCTCATGGACCTGCTTGATCAGTACCTTGCGGTGGCGGAGCGACTGACCGAACACGTGGAACTCGTGCTGCGGTGTGTGAAGTCCGTCGAAAAGCGATTTGAGCGTCGAGCAGGAAATTCTGTTCCCGGGCGGGCGGATGCACATGCGGCGTTATTCACCGACCCGGACAGACCGGAGAAAGCCCTCGAGGGACGCTACGGTGGGAGGTCCTTCTTCCGCAGAATCATGAAGCCTCCTGTACGCCGAGGGCAGCCGATCGAGATGCTGGAAGGCCGCCTGATGATGCGGCATGAATTCCTCGAGCAGTGTGAAGCGTTTCTGAAGCCCGCCGCTGGTGATCCCGACGAATTCGGGATCAGGAGGCAGATTGAAGCATCGCTGGAGACAGCAGCTCAGGAGAATGTCACACTTCAGGATGGGTTTCTGATTGAGAATTTCTCCCTGCATCGGGTGTTGTGTCGACTGCGTGACACGTGGCTCAAACGCCTGTTGCAGCCTGTCAGTGCTGATCTCCGGAACGAACTGGAGGAACAGTTCTATCAGTACTTTGGGGTCAGACTGCAAAGAGATCGGAACTCCGATCCGGCTGTAGTGAGCTACGAAAACATTCCGGACGACGAATTTGTGCTGCGAGTTGTCGGCGGAATGGCGCGGACGTGTCGGCCTTACTGGAGACTTCGAGGCGAATCCGGAGAGGCGCGAGTCGTTATTTTTGCCGCAAGTGAAATGTCGCGGCCGGATGCACTGGACATTCTGGAAGACGTTCTGCCGCCGACGATTATTCCGGATCTGATCCTGGAATCGACTCAGCCAGACGTCGCTGCTCGCTATCCAACGAATCCTTTTATCGGAATCGTCTATTCGCGCGAGGGTACCGGAGACATGCAGGACGTGTTGTCTGCGGACTACTTCAACAATGATGCAAGGCTGCGGCAACTGCTTGAGGATGCTGAACGGGATGATGGACGAACAATCTTCTCCGTTGACGACGCTGTGATCAATGGAGGGATTGGATACACGGATCCGTGTTACGTGAAGGACCCCGAGCTGGCCAACCATCGCTGGCGTCCATGGGCGGCAACGAGCAAAAAATCTGAAAATCCAGCACCGTGATGCAACAGGTGTCATCGGATTTGCGGGTGGCTGCAGTCCTGGGTGGTTTTTGAGTGGGGCTGTCGCGTCAGCCATTGGGTCTCGGTATGCCGGAACGACTATTGCTTATCGCCGATGAAGAATCGCTCGAGCAGCTGCGTGAGTGTGGTGAGCTGCCTGAGAATTTCTTCGTTCGGCCCGAGCACAGTGAGTTGCTCGGCTGGCATACGGCTGCCGAGACGTCGTTTGCGATTCTCCCCGCAGCACTGCTGACACCGTACTGCAGGGCCGTCGTCGCAAAAGGAGACAGGGCAGCTCAGAACGCAGAGTCCGGGGGCAGTGCTGCAGTCAGTCCGGCAGGCTCTGCGGTGCCCAGTGAACCGACAGAACCTGACGCTGTCAGCCTCGGTCAACGCGAACTCGAGGACCTTGTGCACTGGATCGTCGAGGGCCTCGGCGACGTCCTGCTTTATGTGCTTGCACGCAAACGCTGTGAGGAGTGTGTTTCGGAAGCGGCTCAGCCCACTGCCGGGGCTCAGCCCACTGCCGGACTGGAAGGCGAACGAGTGCAGCGGCTGTGCTTTTCGCAGGCTGTTTCGCTTTATCGTGACCTTGCGGAGCATCTTTCCAGGCAGAGTCAGATTCGAAATGCCCGAATACAGGCTGTGCTGGCCGCTGTTTTTGAGACTTCACCAGGCCACGCGGAATTGCAGGACTTTGTGGATGCCGTGAAGTCACAGCAATACAGCAGGCCTGCTGTCGATAATGACGACTCTGACATTCCGTCTGTTGGTCGTCAGGATGAGGGAAGGCTGGTTCGGACCGGCTATGTCATGGGGCCCTCACTGGAGTCGGGACAGGACAGGGCTGAGGTGTTTTATGCGCAGCACGTGTGGCCTCTGGCAATTTCAGGGCTGGCTGCAGCGCTGTCGCTGCAGCCGGCAGATGCCGAAGAGAAGATCACATGTGGTTCAATCTTTGCGTGGCGCACTGTTCAGCTGCAGGCTGAGATATTGCAGACGCGACTGCAGCATGCGAATCGATTTACGACTCATGAGACAGAACGCCTGCTGCTAAGTCACTTCCCACCACAAGGCAATGACAAGGAGTTACGCAGTTTTTCCGGGGGAATTGATGAGGACAATCTGCGGCGGCTTCCAGAACAATATGACGCTGTGGAACGGTTGGATCTTCATCAGCGTTTTCTGGACGACGGTTGGCGTAGTTTTCTGATCGAGCGTGCCGGGCTGGAGGTTCTTTCCGGAAAGCGCTGGGAATCCCGACTGCTGAAAGCAGGGCATCGGGATGCTGTCGAACGGGGGCAGCTGATACTCCATCATGAGGAACGCGATGATCAGCACATCCGACGTGGCTGGAGTGAAGTCGCTTCTCACCCCGGTGCCGCCGGTTATCTGCTTAACGAACGGCGAGGTGGCCTGACTGATTTCCTTGAGCATCAGTCAGCGCGTCGTGTGGACGAGTGGACGGACCTGCGCAACAGAGATCGTCAGCTCGCGGAGGCCAGTCAGGATTTCTCGGAATGTTGTGAGATACAGCAGCTGGCCGGGTTTGGATTTGTCGGGTGGGGCCGGCGAACGCTGGCAGCTGCTGCTTTGATTGCAGCATTTGTCTATTTCACCGCGGTCAGCGGATGGGAGTTGTTTCCGGGATACAGCACTGCGTTGTTACTCACGCTGGCCGCAACTGCGGGTATTCTGCTGGCTGTGATTGCCGTCGGAGTGCTGGAGGAGCGTGCCGGCCAGCGCGGATTGCGTCAGCTGCAGGAGTCGCGACGTGATCTCGATGCTCAGCAGGAGGAACGCCATTACCGAGCAGAGTCATCTGTCCGTGCTGCGGAAAAGCTGCGTCGGCAGCGGCGACTTGTCCTGCAGGATGCTCGCGATCGCTGGCTTCTGTCTCGTGTGACGACGGCAATGGCGGCGTTGACTGAACAGCAGTTTCTGGCTGCTGCGGAGGGCACATCTGTTTTTCTTGCGGAGCGTGGGCTGCGGCAGGAGCAACGTCGATTGTTGCGAAGAATTCTGCACCTCAGACAGGTCTTTCAGAGACTGCCATCCGAATCCGAATCAGAGGAACAATTGCGACACGTATGTCGTCGTCTGGTCGATTCATTCCTTGAGCAGGAGTGGCGACCTTTTGCCACGCGAAGTCCAGGCGGAATTCGAGGCTGGCTGCCGGCACCTGAACTTCGGCAGTTGTTCGTAAGACTGCGGGTGCGGATGCGTCAGGTGGTGCAGCAGGAATTGCAGAGGCAGGCCGTTACGGCTGATCGTGGCTCAACGATCCTGACGCACGAACGCACGGCGTCATCCGCCGATTCTGACTCACGTTCTCAGGAGACATGGACGGACGGACTGGAAGCCATGCAATCGGCTGCCTTTATGCAGGCGCTTAGTTGCCGGCAGGATCCTGCAGTTCTGGCTCCGGAAACGCGGCAGCCGCTGCCCGTGCTCGTCCTCGATCCGTCCGTACTCGAACTGGATCAGCAGTTCCCTTCCGGTGTGATCGTTTCCTCGGTGAGCAGTGACCGCACATTCGGCTTGCCATTCGTCGGGCTTTGGTTTGAAAAACAGCTCTTGCTGCCCGCAGGGCTGGCAGCCGTCCTGGGGGTGACGCAGAGAATTCGTCCGGAAGCACAGTCTCAGGAGGCCGTCTGATGCAGCCTGCGAAGTTTCTGGATCGAGTACTGGGGATCTGGTCCTCGCACCCCACGTGGCTGAAAACGCGAATGCGGACAATCCTGGGCGTTCTGCTTGTGTTGTTTGCGAGTGTCACCGGTGTACTTGGATGGATTGTGACGGATGCCTCCGGACGCAGCCTGCTGTTCAGGAATGCCGGATTGATGTTGCGCGGCGTCGTCCTGATCATCGCGTTTCTCGCTGGATTCCTTGCAACGGTCGGGTTGCTCGCACGAGTCGCGACTGTTCAGGTTTTGTCGCGTTGTCGTGGTCGTGAATTTGAGGGTCGGCCCGATTTCTGGGTGCTTGCGGTAATTGTGGTCGTCGGAGTGGTGTTGCCAGTCGCGTTCGGACGGGATCCGGAATTATCACCGTTAGTTCAGCGTCTGATTCAGATGCTGGCCTTTGTTCCGGTGGTTGCATTGCTCTGGCTGATCCGCTGGCAGGAGTCAACAACAGGCAGTGCAACTGTGCCGCCCCCAGGCGGCCGGGAAATACTCACTGGATCCATGGCTCTGGCGACGTCTGCAGCATTCCTGCTCTGGGGACTTCACGATCTGTCCCGGCTGCGTGACCTGGCCTGGCTGCAGAACTATGCAGACGGTTTGCTTCCCGCCTGGCTACAGGGACTTCCTTTACTGATGGGGCCCTGGTGTCTTGCTGTTGCTGCTGTTGCGTTCACACTGCTGTGGCGAAGTCTCCGCGAAGCGCAGATCGCTGCTGAGCAGCTGGCTGTTGCTGGTCGCGAGGCCGCTTACAAGAGAGATCCTCGGGACGCAAATGTCGATCGTGATCCCGCTGAACTCGCTGTGATCGCGGCACCGGCTGAACAGAAAAAACGAGGGCTCCGGGGAAGATTTCAACGCTGGGTTGCTGGGTTGTTCGTCCGTGACCGGCAGCCCGGTTCTGATCTGGTGACCTGCGGTGTTGTGCCGCACTGGGTGGAGCAGATGGTCGAACGGGCTGAGTGTCAGCAGCGGGGGGCCGCGCGTCTGCTTGAGGTTCTGCCATCAGAAGCTGCCCCGAGTGCCGAAGTGGATCGTGATGGCGAGCTGTGGTGCAGTCTGTTTCCTCCGGATGTACAGCCCACGGTGGATCAGGTTGCAGCTGTCAGGATGTTTGGCGGATTGTTCAGCGAAGCGGTGCAGGCGACGGGCAGTGCCTGGGCGCGACTGGACAGTGCACCCTGTGCAGATCTGATCATTGCCGGCGTCCGCGGATCCGGCCGCACAACAGCAATCATTGCATGTGCCATTTAT
>JALQUR010000510.1 GCA_023260695.1 Planctomycetaceae bacterium | reverse complement strand
AGTGCCCCCTCTTCGCGTCGGGGAGCAATTGCGATTGCGCCGATACAGGCAATCAGCAGAATCGTTCCGGCCAGTTCAACGGCGAACAGATAGTCACCGAAGAGAGACCGTCCGAGACCTTTCATGCTGCCGACCGGATGGCTGGCGGTTGCCCGGCTGAGCAGGTTTACGACGGGTTCCGGCCTGTTCGCTTCCGCCTCCGCAGCTGCGGCAGCTTCCCGAGCCAGCATGTCTTCGACAGATTCGACTCGCATTGATGCGCCCCCTCCGGCAGCAGCTGCGGAAGCAGTTCCACCGGCAGTGGTTTCGTCTTCAAGACGAAGAGAGTCGGCGACAGGTGATACGGTCGAGATTTCAGGTGGTGCCATGCTGACAAGGACAGAGACGGTGCCGAGCAGAACAAAGGATGCCAGCACCGGCGGAGCAGCACGTCCGGCTGTCTGGTCGTAGCCTGCAGCACCGGACTGCTGTGCCAGCATGATCACGAACAGGAACGTCACGATCACAGCACCCGCGTAAACAATCACAGTGGCCGCTGCCAGAAACGGAGCATTCTGCAGCATAAACAGCCCGCAGGTACTGAGCGTGGCGAGGGCAAAGAACAAGGCTGCATAGACGGGGTTACGAGCAGTAATCATGAGTGTCGCACAGACCAGCGCGACCATCGAAAATACCCAGAACATGATTTCCTGACTGATATCCGCAGCGAGGGCGTTGAAGGACGACAGCAGTCCGGCTATTCCCGCGATGGTGAGTATCAGGCCCGGGATCGCATTTCGTGCTGCGGAAACCTTTCTGCCTGGCATCATCCAGAGGATGCCGGAAATCCATAACGCCATGCTGACGATGGAGACACTGTTGTTCTGCAGCAGTGCGGAGAGTTGTTGCGAGTCGCTCATCGCTGTCCCTCCCGTCCGGTAGTCCGGATCACGCCGGATGTCTCTGATCTGGCGGAGCGGTCAGATGCAGGTACGGAAGTTGCCGGGCCCAGAGCAGGCAGTTCCTGGAATTCCGAGGCGGGGCCGAGCACACCGCGACGCGTTCGCACGGGATCGCGAGCGTCATCACGAGTCTGATCAAAGACACTCAGCAGTTTCTCTCGGTCGTAGAGCAGATCCTGGCGGCTTTCACCGGTGAGGTCGTAGATATGAGTCAGTTCGATTGCGTCAACAGGACATGCCTCTTCACACATACCGCAGTAAATACAACGCAGTTCATCCAGTTCGAAGGACTGCGGGAACTTATCACGGTCCGGCCATTCCGGCGGAGCAGCCTGACCGACGATGGAGATGCAGTTTGCCGGACAGGCAGTGGCGCACATCATGCAGGCAACGCATTTGACGCGATCCTGTTCGTCGCGATTGAGTCGATGCACACCGCGATAGTGCAGCGGCAGTTCCGGTTTGACCTCCGGGTACTGCTGAGTCACGGTTTTGCGTGCCGTCACATGTCTGAGCGTTGTCTTCAGGCCCTTCATGACCGCAGGGAGAAACGTCGTTTCCCAGAAGCCAAGCTCAGGCTCTTCCACCCAGCGAATATTCTTTTTCTTCGTTTCTGACATGTGTGCAGATTCCGAAAACGGTTGATTATTTACAGGAGCCACTTTGTTGAGTGAGTTCCGGCAATGATTCTGATCAGTGAGCCCCACCACCGGCTGGTGCGGCAGCGTTCTGCTGCTG
>JALQUR010000502.1 GCA_023260695.1 Planctomycetaceae bacterium | reverse complement strand
CGGATGCAACCGATCCGGTTGCCCGGACCGAGCGAAAGCGAAGATCCGGCAAAGCCTCACTGCGAAGCTGCGCTCTCCGGTCCGGCCTACAGGCGCTCGCGTCACTGCGCTCCCAAGTCCGACTTGCAGGCACAGCAGGGGCGACTGGCCCCCCGCCTGCGCGTGGATGACGGTAAACGCGCGAAGATGACGATAGACGCGCACGCTTGACGGTGGGCAAATGGGGATGGCGGCAAAAATTACGCACCAACATTTTTCGCTTTACTCAGTCGTCCCCCTGCGAGTCGTCTTTGCGATTCTTGATGCGCAGGTAATCCAGGTAGTGCAGATTCGCCTGAATGTTGGCGGTATCCGACCGCAGAGAGGCCATGAAAAACTCCTCAATGCTGGCCTTCCGGTTCGTCAGCTCTTCCACAACCCTCAGAATCAAGGCAGGGCGTTGACGATACTTCTCTTCAAATTCCTGCCACCATGACTCCACACGTGTCCCGCACTGCTCCCAGCCCAGTGATTCCCGCTTAAGCCGCTCAATTCGACTCCAGATGCGTTCATCACTCCAGCTGGCGCTATTGGAAATCCCCGGGCGGTGTTCGTCGCTCTCTTCCTCGTGAAAGTCAGCCTGCGGTGAATGCGGCAACTGACGGGCGATCTGCTGTCGTAATTCCAGATCCAGCCTTGGCCACGCAGGCTCTCCGTAGATGAACTCCGGCTCTGCGGTTCCGAAAGCACAATCCGGGTGAATAATCACCTTGCTGACGCCGCTGTCTGCCAGCCGCCCCCAGCGGTAATCCACACTGTCTACTGCCCGTCCCAGCAATCGATGGAGCGCGCGTGCCCCCGTCCCCAACGCTGCCGCTTCTTCCGCCACAATGTTCAGTGTCTCCGCCGCAAATTCCAGCTCAATGCCGTGCAGTCGAGCCATCTGCACCTGGCCATAGACCGCACTTTGCTTCACGCTGCCATGAACGATCTGAAGCATGGCCTCCTTGTCCAGCTGGTGCAGCACGCTGATGGTGGCAAACCGTCCGATGAATTCCGGAATCATGCCGAATTCCACCAGATCACTGGTGTCGGTCTGACACAACGCCTGATGCAGAGAAACATCCGGAATCTGCGTCAGATCTTCCTGTTCAACAGGGGCAAATCCGATGCGGCGGCCGTTGGGCCCGCCCAGCCGCCGGTCAATAATCTGCTGCAGCCCGACAAATGCGCCCGTGCAGATAAACAACAGCTTGCTGGTATCCACCGGGGCATGGCTGGCCCCTTCCAGCCCCGTGGTTCGGCGACCATCAAGCAGCGTCAGCAAGGCGTTCTGCACACCCTCGCCACTGACGTCACGCCCGCCCGTCTCGCCGCGACGTATCTTGTCAATCTCGTCGATGAACACGATGCCCTGTTCGGCTTTGCGTGGATTCCCGCCGGCACGGTCCAGTAATCCCTGCACGATCGTCTCAACAGAATTGCCTTTGTATCCCGACTCGACCAGACCGGCGGCACTGGTGAACCCCACTGGAACATTCAGGCATCTGGCCAGTGTACGCACAAGGTAAGTTTTCCCGACACCGGTAGGACCGATGAGCAGAATGTGCTGTCGCCCCAGATCCACGTTCTCGCGTTGCCGGTGAGCCTCCTTGACGTAGTGAAAATAAGCTGCGACAGCCAGGTCACGTTTTGCCCGCTGCTGACCATGCACGTATTTGTCCAGATACGCCAGAATGTCTTCCGCATCCGGAAACTGCTCTGAGAATTCCGCATTCATCGATTGGTCCTGCTGACTGCCCGGCCCCTGCTGGTGGAGCGTTCGCAGATGGTATTTTTGCTGCTCAATGAAGCTGACCGCTGCTTGTCAACTTGTCCCATGTCCCCGCACAGTCGCTTGACCATGCGGCACATCGAACCCAACGCATCAGAAACTGAAAACTTTCCCCCGCAGCGTCCGATCATCAGTCTACCCTGTTACGAATCAGACGATGCCGACAGTTTCAGGGCATGTTTCAGAATTGCGTCACCAGTTCTTGCAGCAAGTTGATTCAGCTCAGCTTCTGAAACCGGCTGCAACAGATCATCGCCCAGACGATATTGTGAAAGGATCTGCACAAGCTCTTCATGTTGTGCATCCCGCCACAGCCATTTTCGGACAGTTCTGACGACATGATCCTGGTCCCGCAGATTCTCAAACTTTTGTTTGTCACCGGCAGCGGCCTTTGCAAATTCTTCATCTTTCTTTTCAAGAACCTGCTTCCAGTAATTCTTCCACGAGCCGCTGAAGTAACCGCCGTCCCCTGGATTCGTTGAGATTCGACTTTCTGCCCCCAGCCGAAAGACCAAAAACTTCTTATTACGAAGTTTTTCAGTATGAGGCAGGAACCGAATCAGCTCGTAGACGCAGTACTCACTTTCCCAGTATTCCTTACTCCAGAACATGACGACCACGTCGGAGACAGCAAGCTGATTGATGAAATCGCCAAGTTGCGTGACTGTGTTTTGTTCATCCTGATAAAAACACAACTTGAACGGCAACGCTTTCTGCTTCACAGCATTCTGCAGGTACCTAATCACAGCCTGTGGTACTTGGTTATTCGGCGGCCGCGAACCGACGTAAGAAAAACCGATCCGCGTACCAGGTGGTGGCACTGTCTCGCGACTCAGGTCCTCTACACGTCGGCTGCTGCGTCCGCGTTGTTCTTCCGGCAGGCGTTGCAGCAGGTCGTCGTCAGTGCCAGGCTCATGCCCGCCCCTGCGGTACTCCCAGGGCACCCAATTCCCTGATGCATCGCACTCAAGAATGCTCTTTTGACCGATGACGCCCCTTGTGTCAGTCGACCGGCCATCAAGAAGCAACCGCTGCAGAACAAGCCGGAGCAGTTTCTGGTCATCAGGGGAAGTGAAGCTGAGTGTCAGATCACTCGCGTACGTGCCGTGGTCGTTGTCATCTGAGCCATTCTGCCATTCTACAAGGCAGGCGTTGTCAGATTCGAATGACGGCAGCCAGCAGCCCCATCGCCACGCGGTCATACTGCGGCCCCACCACCCACCCAGACGGGAAATGACGCTCCGCACATCCGCCTCGGAAACACCCTGAACACGGAACCGCCTGCGGCAGGTCGAGGGATTACGCGGCAACAATTGTTGTTGCCTGATTCGGTCGTACCTCGGAAAAAAACCGGGCGCAGCGTACAATGCCTGACCCGAATCACGATGATCAGCTGCTAATAACTGGAAGCACATGCCGCATGCTTCCATGAATGACAAGAACAATTTCGCAGCTGCCGGTGAATACCCGAACGGTTTCCAGGATCGCTCGAATAATTCGGCTTCAGTGAAAAGCCCACGTTCATCCTTCAGCCATTCGCGGCAATTGTACTCGCTGGATCGACTGGAGAACGCATAGATGCCCTGCAACACCCAACGTTGATCCAGAATAATGTCGTTCGGAAGGTAATCCTTGCTGTAATAGAACATTCCACTGCGATGAAATCGCTCCAGCAGCAACTCTGGATTTTCCTGATACTTTCTGGAATGCTCGTCAGAGCACAACCTTGTCACAGTATCCCGAAAGTCATCAACGTTCAGGCGTGGCCTGGATGGCTGAAAATGCCCTCGGTTGCCCTCCGCATCCCAGTATTCCTGCCGATTCTGGTCAATCGTCCTGCGTATTTCGTCCCGCACACTGCCAGCCGCTGCCGGCAGCGATCGCTGCTCCCATGTCCCAAGCAGTTCGCTGGCTCGCTCGGAAATCCACTCCCTGATCAAATCAAGGCCTGTGCGGTCCGAGGCGGAAAATGCGATGTGACCTGATGGCAGATCCTGCGACCAGCGATCCCATTTCGTCCGTATATGCAACAGCGGCGGTTGCGTGCTGGTACCCGGAATTACCCCCAGCGAATCGACCATCTCTTTCCAGTAATGCAGCGAACGCTCCTCGTCGTCTTCCTCCTGCTGCCGCTTCCGTAACTCTCGATGATCCGTCTGATCATCCGAACCCGGACATTCATAGTGACCGCTGTCGCAGACCAGAAAGATTGCTCGACTCTGCAGAAACAATCGATGAGTACTGTGATACAGGTCCTGTCCTGCAAAATCCCAGATGTTCAAAGTCACGCGGCCGTCAGTTTCCAGGTGCTCCGCACGAATCGCGTCGCTGGGTGTAAAGTCCAGTGAGGTTTCCCACAGCCGTACACCATGAGTAGATTCCTCGTTCGGGTCGAATTGACCGCCGCACAACACTTTCGCCAGTGATGATTTTCCACAGCGACCATTACCCAGCAGGATCACCTTCACCTGGCAGTCCGGTACCCGCCCCGCGAGGGATGCCTGTTGATCGGCATAGACCCGGTCAGCAACGTTTGTGTCTTCGTCCTCCCCCAGCAGTTCTCTGTCCACCGGCAATCCACTTCCGAACATGTACAGCGTGCGTACATGCGGCCGCTGACGAGAACGGTTGTCGACCCGTGTCTGCAACATCGGCAGCGTTTTCAGCTTTGTTGTTTCGCGCAAGTCAACATACTCAAGCTGATCGCAAAACTCCGGTAACAAAGTGACTTGATCTGCGCCACGCAATTCCAGGCGATGCAGATTCGGAGGAAAGTGGCCACTCCACCTGCGTAACTGACGACAGGAATTCAGCCGCAGGTGGGAGACAGATTCCGGAACTGACTTCAGGACACCGTCAATCTGTGTATCACTCAAATCCAGATGCGTGAGCGCTGGACATCTCGCTAATAACTGATGAATGGCTTCTGACTGCAGGCCACGACAACCCGCAATGCTCAATTCACGCAGGCTGGAACGCGACACAGTGGCACCATCATCGTCGGGAATGCGAAACTGGTCCGACACACCCTGAACCACGATTGTCTGCAGACTTTCAGGAAACGACGACAGGGACACCAATTCCGAGCAATCTCGAATATCCAGTGTCAAAAGGCCAGCAGGAACAATGATGGATGTCAGTTCCGTTACGCCATTCAGGTGCAGACGTAACAAACCGGGAAACAGCGACTTCAGATCCAATACTGAAGGTGAACCCTGCGACTCCAGGATTAACTTCTGAACCCCCGCCCGCCGTGGATCTGACTTCTGCATTCCACGGTAGAGGTCCCAGTCCAACGGGTTGTCTGCATTCGAAAAAACTACGTTTCCCATCGCCATCTCAACAGGTTACTGCCCACAGAAATCACCCGACATGCGGGAGATTATTGTCTGTACGCTGCAGAAAGCAAAGTCCAGCGGCCCTCGGAGCAACGCCACCAACGTGGCATTGCCGTGAATACCCACGGGGGTAGCAGCGACGCCGCTCTGCGGGGCAAGGAATGCACTGAATCCCCGCGTCCGCGAGGATGACGGAGTATCGACGGTTGACCCTGCATCGTTCACCACATCCAATCGCCCAGCAAGGCGAATTGCAGCCTCCAACCACCGTCGCAGGCGGACCGG
>JALQUR010000497.1 GCA_023260695.1 Planctomycetaceae bacterium | reverse complement strand
TTGTCCAACATGAGTCAAGACATGGTTGAGTTCAGCTTGGCCGACGGCAACTCATCGGCCTTGATCACCATGCCGGAAACCACCAGCAGCGGGACCAAGATGCCAAGAGCAGCGTAGGTGAGCCAACGACGTCGAGCGTTGAAGCGACGACTGGGGCTGGCCTGCTGGCGCTGAGACCGTTGCTGACGTTTCCGATCAACCATGATGACAACTGGTAACACGATGCAGAGGATTGTCTTCGGGGCAGAGCGGATGCGTCCGACATCAGCGCAGATCCTGGCCCTGCGAGCACACTGTACTCGATCCTGTCTGCCAGATCACCGTCAGAATCCTCAGGAATTGCGGGCCAGCGGCATCAGAAATCATTGCAGCCGCCTCAACGGTAACCGAACTGAACGATTTCCATGGATCCCGCTGCCAACCGCTAAGTCGGCGGAGCAGGTCACCGTCGCAACCATCTTGACTCAGCGGACGCAGAGCCCGGGGAAACTGGCACAGGACGTCACTCCCCTGGTAGTTCCCGCGAAAGCGGGAGTCCCGGCAGTCTCGTCCGGGATCCCCGGTCGGGTACGATGCTCAAACGTGATTGAACGTTTCCGGGCTCCCAGAAGAAGATCATCCTCCCTGCGGGACGCAGTGTTCTCAACTCGCCCAACAGGCGAATAGCATTTCCTCACACCCCGCTGGAGGCGAGACCGAGTGACGTTGGGACACCCTCCGGATCACTTACGGACAACGAGGCAACCAGCCATGATGTCGTGGAGTGCCTGCTTCCGCTCGGTGAACGCAGCCATGATGTACCCGATCAGCAACAGCAACCCGGAAATAATCTTCCCAAAGTGACGGCCTGTCGCGCGCCCGAAGGAGATGGGACCGCCATCCAGATCGGTGACCTTGATCCCCATGGCCATCTTTCCAAGGGTCGCCTGCGCCGGTGACGATTCCATGACAGCCGAGTAAAGCCACGCGATGACCATTCCAAGCAGATTCCCCATGAGTTCCAGCGCCTGGAGATCCGCCGTACCGCCTGCTGCCATCACCGCTCCGAAGACGAAGCCGACAATGAAACTACCGACCATGGTGATGATGCCATCAAGCAGAGCGGCGACGAATCGCGTACCAAACGCCGCATAGACCACGCGCTGGCCAGCACGCCCGGATCCTGAAAGCGGCGGCGGGCCATCGTCCATCGACGCTGGCGCTGAGTATGGATTCTCGCTGACAAACAGTCCCTTGACCTTGCTTGCAGGAACCCAGTCTTTCATGCCTTCTTTACCAGACCAGGTCCGTAGGAGACAACCGTCCGCTGGAGGCCATCTGCCGCAACTGTGCCCCGGAGACCGGCCCCTGTTCCTGCCCATCGATCGCCACGTGCCATTCCATCTGAATCAATCTCCCGAGGTGCGAGCGGAAACAGGAAAACGTGCAATGACCGTTTCCGCTGCGGCACGCACAACATTGATATCAAGAACGACAGCGGCCACGATGGCCAAACGAAACCTGTGCGCTTCAACTACGTCCACTTCAACGCAATCAGGCGCTCACAAGAGTTCCTGAGCGACAGCCCCTGCATAACGCTTCAGTACGGGTCCATCGCCCCCCCCTGAGCCGAACACTGCAGTTCAGCGTTGTTTGTTAAGATAGCTGAGCGAATCACTTTTCGCCACTCAGACGCAGAGATGCTGCATCATCCCTGAGAGACCGGGTCGGCGTGTACTCACGCCGCAATCAAAACACAGAATATTTACGCCCGGATGGCATGTTTAACGTGATTGAGCGGCAGTGGCGTGCCGCTCAAGCGAATCAATCGCGTCATTCCCGCGAATGCGGTAATCCAGGCAGCCTGTTCCGGGATCCGTGGCGTATTCCCTGCGTCCGCATGCCACGATCCATCTGGTTTGCTTCTTCCTGTACCTGCAAAGTTGATGATGCTGATGAAAGCACGCCGGGTGAGCCGGCTTTTGTTCACCACGAAGGACAGGAAGAAACTCTCAAAGCAAGTCGTCCACCAATTATTCCCGCGCTGGCCGGAATCCAGTGGAGGCGTTGGGCGCGTCTAGTTACGGGGGCACCTGACAACCGGGGGTGTCTGGATCCCCGCGTTCGCCAGGATGACGGCCCATCGCGGGGATAACGGTGTGCCGCTGGGATGACAAATCGATCTGTTTCTGTGACGATTCACTGCAGTCACTCCAGCCCCTGCACACCGGCAAGCGGGTTCGGGTTGCTGTACCTATACCTTCCCCACAACACCTCGCGGAGATTTGCCATGTTGCTGGCAGATATGACCTGGCCTGCCGTTGGTGCTCTTGATCGTGATACACCAGTCCTCATCCCCATCGCAGCACTCGAACAGCATGGACACCATATGCCCGTGTTCACCGACAGCATGCTGCTTGGCGAAATCACTCGCCGCGCGCACGAGCAACTGCAGGATCAAATCCTGATGACACCCCTGATGTGGCTCGGCAATTCCCATCACCACATGGATATGCCCGGAACCATGTCGGCTGAACCGCGAGTGTATCTCGATCTGCTGCTGGGCATGATGCAGAACATGATTGACCAC
>JALQUR010000474.1 GCA_023260695.1 Planctomycetaceae bacterium | reverse complement strand
ATGGCACCGGGAAACTCGATCGGGTGGCACGACAGCGGAAAAAGGACAGGCACTGCAGGGGCGACACAGGGTGGGTGGCACCGGGACGGAAAACCTTAACGGCAGCGGAAAAAGGACAGGCACTGCAGACCGCACGTCCCGCTTCGCAGCTCGCCCTCATTCCCCGCTCATCGTGATCAGGCTGCCTCGGTGGGTGGCACCGGAAGGCTCGGTGGGCGGAAGACTCGGTGGGTGGCACCGGAAGCGATTGAAGAATCCGGGCCGAGGTCGATGGCTGCCGTTTGTTGCGCGCAATAAAAAACCAGCGAAAGGGCAGCCTCACTGCTGGCCTTCCGCCGGTTTAACGTGTGTGAGCAGAACGAATTCTGCCTGGCGGGTTCTCAGGCCGCCTTTCTCTCTCGGCATCAGCAACAGGTCACGGCGGCGGCAAGCTCGCTCAGACACAGCCAGTTGGCCACATCACATTGCTTACCCAATCGCCGAACCATTGTAACGCTGAGAACTGAGTAATTACGCACAACCCGTGCCACAAGTGTAATCTGCGCAATCATCACAATCGGACCAACCGGAATATCACGCAACACCATACCACCAAATGAGTTATCACAAATCACCAGCAAGCTGTGATCAAAGAGCCAGGCAGCAGCGTCAAGAAATCGAGACAAACTGTTAATACACTTTGATAAATGCAATTAACGCTGAGGCAGTTCGGGCAGTTTGACTATGCTGAGTGCAGAGTATGCCTGTCGCCATCAACCGACTCCTGGAAGTCTGCCACGGAATTGCCCGTTGCGGTCGAATCCACGACATTGGAGCTGTATGCTCGCGTTGCGATTTCCGGCCCGCAGGCCGGCTTTGCACTCGTCCGCCCCTGTTTTCTGACAGCGTGAAGATCACATGCCTACCAGTCTGGTTACCGGAGGTTCCGGATTCATCGGCAGTCATCTGACTGAACATCTCCTTGCGAGGGACCATCAGGTCGTTGTTCTGGACGACTTTTCGACAGGTCGCGCCCAAAATCTGGCGCACTTGCTGGAACATCCCAGGCTGAGCATTCGACAGGGTTCCATTACGGATCACGTCGCTCTGTCCGAGGCGGCTCATGATGTGGATGAGATCTATCACCTCGCAGCCGCCGTGGGCGTCAAACTGGTTGCTGACGACCCGGTCAGGACGATTGAAACGAACATCTACCCCACGGAGCAGTTGCTACGGCTGGCTGTGCAGGGCAGGGTGAAGCGATTCTTTCTGGCGTCCACCAGTGAGGTCTACGGCAAGAATCCGAAGGAACACTGGACGGAAGACGACGACCTGCACCTCGGCCCTACCAGTCGTCCCCGCTGGGCTTACGGCTGTTCCAAGGCAATCGACGAATTCCTGGCTCTGGCATATCACCAGAAATATGGCGTGAATGTGACTGTCGGCCGGTTCTTCAACGTGGTCGGACCTCGGCAGGTGGGGAATTACGGTATGGTTGTGCCAAGATTTGTCGACGCGGCACTGAACAATGCACCAGTGGTGGTCTAC
>JALQUR010000399.1 GCA_023260695.1 Planctomycetaceae bacterium | reverse complement strand
ATCGCCGACCAGTAACCACTCAATCTCTTCGGGAATTCGCTGCCAGAGTCGCTGCTGTCTGGCCGTGCAACCTGCTTCCGTAAGCATCGCTGTATCCTGATTTCTGAACCCGGTCCCTGCACGCTTCTACGGCAGACCGGCACCCTCGGGATTGATGCAGCCTTCCTGAATCACAGACACAATGCTAGCAGAATCACTGTTCAAACCGAGTCGCCACCGGGAATTGCCGACAGGGTTCCTGCCCCCGGAAGTTCCCGACTCGAAGACACCCACATCTGCATGAAAGCTGCGTGAACGATAGCCGCTCATGCGATACAATCAGTGGCCCTGCGGCGGGACTCATCTTTTCCGCCAGTTTCCTGCCTGAATCACCTGAGGTGCTTAGATGCAACTGACGGCACGTTTCCTGATCCTCAGCATCGGCCTGGTCACGGCCCTGCCATTCCTGTCTTCAGATCTGCAGGCACAGACCGTCGACTTCAACAGACAGATTCGCCCGTTGCTCTCGAATCGTTGTCTGGCCTGCCATGGGCCTGACGCAGGCCAGCGTCAGGCTGGACTGCAGCTGGATCTGCGTGAATCTGCAACCACCGCTCGCGATTCCGGTGACATCGCTGTGGTCCCCGGCAATCCTGCAGCGAGTGAGCTGATGGCCCGCCTCACGTCGACAGATCCCGACATCCGCATGCCGCCCCCGGAATTCAGTGCTCCACTGACTGCGGAAGAAATCGATCTGTTTCAACGCTGGATTCAGCAGGGTGCCGACTACGCCACACACTGGTCCTGGGTCGCACCTCAACGCCCCGAACCTCCGCAGATCTCCGGACCTCACGCCAGCTGGCCCTCAAACACCGTGGATCGCTTTCTGCTGCAGAGTATGCTGCAGCATGGATTGCAGCCGTCCGCTCAGGCTGCCCCGGAAACGCTCATCCGCAGAGTCTTCCTCGATCTGATCGGACTGCCTCCGACGCCTGCCGAACTGGAACACTGGCTGACTCTGCTGCAGCGGGATCACACAGCCAGCTGGCCTGAGCTTGTCGATCATCTGCTGCAGAGGCCGGAATACGGTGAACACTGGGGACGCCGCTGGCTGGACCTTGCTCGCTATGCTGACTCCGCTGGCTACGCAGACGATCCGGCAAGAACCATCTGGGCCTACCGCGACTGGGTGATCCGAGCTCTGAACAGCGATATGAGCTTTGCGCAATTCACTGTGGAACAGCTTGCCGGAGATCTGCTGCCGGATCCCACCAATGATCAGCTCATCGCCACCGCATTCCATCGCAACACAATGACCAACAATGAAGGCGGAACACAGGACGAGGAGTTCCGTAACGCTGCGATCGTGGATCGAGTCAACACCACCATGGCCGTCTGGATGGGAACTACAATCGCCTGTGCACAATGCCACAGCCACAAGTACGACGCGATTACTCAGCAGGAGTACTTTCAGCTGTTTGCTCTGCTGAACAACACTGCTGATGCGGACCGACGGAACGAAGAACCGATTCTGTCGCTGTTCACCCCGGAACAGGAACAACGCAAACTCGAACTCCAGCAGCAGATCGAACAGCTGGACCAGCTGCTCAGCACTCCCACCACAGAACTCGCTGCATCACAGCAGGCATGGGAAAGGCAGCTGCGGCAACCCCTGAAATGGACGTCCGTCACACCGGCCACCGCCATCAGAGCTTCTCAGAAACCAATTCGGGTCGGGGAAGATGGAATCCTGCGCACGTCGGAGCCGGCTGCAAGAGACACGTTGACGCTTGATATTCCGCTGTCAGATTTTCCACGTGGCCCGGATCAGAGCGTTCTGCCGGCCGCCCTCCGGATTGAGACACTGCCGTCCTCAGAACTTCCCGGCGGGGGAGCCGGGCACGGCGGCGGAAATTTTGTGATTTCTGAACTGCGAGCGATGCTGGTTCCGCCGGGAAATGCCGCTCCCAGGGCACGATTCGTTCGCATTGAAATCCCTGGAAACAATCGCATCCTGTCACTGGCTGAGGTGCAGGTCCTCTCGTCCGGCAGCAACATCGCACTCAATGGCACGGCAACGCAAAGTTCAACGGACTTCAACGGCCCGTCACAGCTGGCAATCGACGGAAAAACCGACGGTAACTTCCAGGCCGGCTCAGTCACACACACGGCAATTTCAACGGACCCGTGGTGGGAAGTTGACCTCGGATCAGTGAACACAGTGGACAGCATCGTGATCCACAATCGAACCGATAATAATCTGCATACCAGACTGGTGGATTTCCGCCTGCAGCTGCTGGACGAACAACGCACAGAAGTCTGGCAGCAGATGGTCACTGAAGCACCGTCGCCTTCAGCGGAATACTCACCATCCAGCATTCGCACCGTCACATTCGCGGACGTTGCTGCGGACTGGGAACAGGATGGATTCCCAGCCGCTGAGATTCTTGACGGGAAGACCGAAGCGGACAACGGCTGGGCCGTCGGTGGCCAGATCGATCAGTCCCACCAGCTGATTCTGATCCCGCAGAAACTGACCGATGTCCCGGCAGACTCCACACTGCGGCTGGTGATTGAGCACCAGGCTCCCTACGACAACCACCTGCTGGGCCAGTTCCGCATCAGTGGAACGGATTCCGCATCGGCCATCGGCCGCGCTCGCGTTCCAGCCGCCATGCAGCAGATTATTCAGACACCTGACGATCAGCGTACGACTGACCAGCAGGATCAGCTGGCAGACTTTTATCGCCGCTCTGCCGCACCGGAACTGAAGCAGGAACAGCAACAGTTGCAGGCAGCACAGCAGGAACTGAATGGACTGAAGCCTGGCACAAGTGTTCCGATCATGACAGAGCTTGCTGCCGACAACAGCCGGAAGACCTTCTTCCAGTACCGCGGCAACTATCTTGATCGAGGCGACGAAGTTGCCGCCGGCTTTCCGGCAGCGTTCCCACAACCAGCTCCGGACCAGTTAAAATCACAGGCAGGGGATCGTCGGCATTTTGCACGTCACTGAGTATCGCAAGTAAGTAGAGAATTTCTTCAAATGTCCCGGCGCCGCCCGGAAAAATGACAATCCCATGTGCAATACGCACAAAAGCTTCAAGGCGCTTTTCGATATCGGGCATGATGACAAGTTCAGATACCACACCGTTTGGTGGTTCGGCTGCAATGATGCCTGGCTCACTGATCCCGATGAACCGGCCTTCAACATACTTTTGGCGCTTATGCGCGTAGAGCGCTCCTCGCATCGGTCCTTTCATGGCGCCCGGCCCACAACCGGTGCATATATCTAACCTGCGTAAGCCAAGCTCTTGGCCGACTGCTGGTGTGTAGTCGTATTCAGCCTTACTAATGCT
>JALQUR010000376.1 GCA_023260695.1 Planctomycetaceae bacterium | reverse complement strand
AACTGCCGCTGTGGGAACAGCCGCTGTGGGAACAGCCGCTGTGGGAACAGCCGCTGTGGGAACAGCCGCTGTGGGAACAGCCGCTGTGGGAACAGCCGCTGAACGCGCATTCGCAGAATCCACCGCTGGAAACTTCTCCTGCAGATTCGTCGCAGAATCGAATCCCACTGAACCGCTCACTGAACCGCTTACTGAACTTCCAACTGAACCGGTTACCGTATTTCCAGTATCACCAAACACCGGCAACTCCGCACGACGAATTCGACACTCACGAGGCGCCTCAAATGCCAGACTGCAACTGCCTTCGCCTGTCTGCACCACCACAATGCGAATCTGACCGCGAACCTGACCGCCAGTCTGATCTTCGATCACAATTTCCTGTCCCTGCCGACGCTTCAATACCAACATCATGCACCTCAATTCATCCTGAACTGATCGATTAACTGAACCAAAAACTGAACCACGTTATCAAGGCACGATCTTCCTGATAGATGGCGAGCTTTCCTGGCCCTCCGAACAAATAAGACGACAGCCGGCGACAGGTCATGCCAACTGGAAACCTTATCCATTCCGCACAGAAAAATTGCCCCGCAGCCAGAGACGCTCGGCAAAAACACGCCCACTGACCACACGACTGTCTCCTCGCCCACTGCCTCCCTTCGGTAAAAAAGCTGGCACCCCGGAAAAGCCGTGAAAACACTGGCAGATGTCTGCCAATACACACATCAGAAATGAGTGTTGGGTTCCTGCCCAACACCAGCTTACCACGGATTTGTGGGGATGCCAAGATTGTTCCGGGAAAAAAGTACAAGGGCTGATCAATGCCTGGCCGGCATCATGCGGTTTTCGCCGCTCAGACGCTCAGCAGACACTTTCGCCAGCAGCATCCGGCCTGATCAGACCGCTCAGCATGCCTGCAGCCGCACCGCTCTCGTACACCCGGTCACTGGTCCGTCCGCAACGCACCCAGTGGCAGCTCCGAATCACTCAGATGACGCCGAAATCCGGCAACACTCGCCTGCAACGACTGCAGTCGCTGAGCGTCTCGCTGTACCTGCTCACACTGCTGCTCCAGCTGAGGAAATAACCCTTCAGCCAGTTGCCCTTCCGCCAGCCTGTCGGCCAGATCCTGAATCGCCGACTGCAGCCGCCGACGCAGGCCGGCAGCAAAAATAAACAACCCCAGCCCACACCAGACCAGCAGGAAAAACACCGCCGGAATATAGAATTCCACAGTGAGCAGGGGGGCTGCAACGCTGCTCCTTCCCAGCAAAGGTGCCAGACATGTCTCCCAGAAAAAATTGTGCCCCATACGCACAATCACAAACAGCGGATACAGCAGAAACACCAGATCAGCCAGCCACCTTCTGGCAGGCGAAGTCATCCGTTCCGCCAGCCGGGAGATCTGACGTTCGACCTCCTGACCAACGTCACCCAGAAATGAATCCTCCATCCGCACCAGCTGCTCCCGTAATCGCATCAGAGCCGGCTGCTGCTCCTGCTCAACCGGTAAACCAGCCTCCGCGCGATACCGCGAAATCTTCAGACTCGCTTCCTGCAGCAGGTGATCCGGTATCCCCAGAGATGACAGCCTGCTGATCGATTCTCCCTCCGCCTGCTCTTCCCGCAGGCCCTTCAGCCAGCGTGCCCCCTGAGCAGCCCCGATCAATGCCATCTGCACTGACGATCGCGCACGCAGCAGCGACAACGATGTCAGCAACCCTCCCAGTCCACTGCTCAGCCGCAACAACGCTGAGAAAGGACTCAACCCCCAGCGGTCCACCACCGCCGCTGCCAGGCGACGTTCCCATAGACCGCGGTTCTGCAGCAACTCCCGAGTGAGCGTACTGCTCATCTCCGCTCGCAGCTGTTCCTGCAATTCCTGCATGGCCTGCCGCAACCGCTGCACTCGCGGCAATCCCTCGTCATACGAACGCTGTCCCTCTGCAAAAACCTGGTCGAGCAGATCCGTCAGACTTGCCCGACGAATTGCCAGCCTGCGGGTACTGCCCAGCTGCTGCCGCAGAAACTCCTGCAGCTCCGCAAATCCTGCCACCACCGGCCGACCTTCCCGCTGATCGAGCAATGCCTGTCGGGAATCCACCAGAAAAATCCGCGGGGCCTCAAACCGCTCCGACAGATGTCGCTGCCAGTCTTCCCGAATATCCGTATCCAGATCAGCATGTGTCTGCACAAAAATCAGACGACAGCCACCCGCAGCCTGAAGCAGTTCTTCCGAAATTCGATCGCTGCGGTATTTCTGCTGCGTGGATACATACAACAGCACGTCGCAGTGCGGCAGAATCCTGCGCAGCATGGCAAGGTTGCTGCCCGGATCAGCCTGACCACTGGTGTCCGGGTCCGGGCAGTCCACAAGCAGAATGTCCCGCAGCAACGGAGCATCCAGCCGGCTCACCTGTACATCCGCCAGATCAAGCCCCGTCCCCTGCAGATCCAGATCCTGATGCACCAGCAGCACCGGCTGACGCGTGGTCGGACGCTCCCGACCACTGTGACTGACTTCCTCCCCCAGCAGTGCGTTCACCAGACTGCTTTTTCCCGTTCCCGTTCCGCCAAACGTGGCCACAACCAGCGGTGCATCCAGTCGCACTCGCAGTGTCCGCACCCGCTCAGTCACTGCAGCCACATTCCGACGCAGCAATGCCGCCGGTTGCCATGTCATGTCCACCTGCTGCCACTGCTGAATCTGCAACAGCAGCTCATCCAGTTCGCGGAGCAGCGCCAGCTGAGTTCGTTCGTGGCCAATCGTCATCTGCGATCCTCCTCGGAGTCACTGCGTTCCTGCCCATCAATCGGAGTTACCGCGAATCTCGGGAGCAGCGTTCGCAGCTGATCCAGCTGCTCTGCCACAGCCCTGAACTCCACCGACTGCACAACACCCGCGGCAACCCTCGTCTGCTCCGGAAGATCTCCCAGAAAACTCTGCTGCAGTCGCTCCACCAGCCAGGCCGCCCGTCGCAGTGAGAATTCCGCCTGCAGCTGACAAAACCAGTTCTGCAGCACACCCGCTCCGGATTCCGCAGCGGTCGTGACTGCTGCCTCCCCGGCAATCGCGGCTGCCGTTCCACCCAGCACGTCGACAGCAGTATGCATGACCGCCTGCCCTGCCAATGGTGCCAGCAGGTCACCGGCCGGACCGAAGCCCAGTGAAAACATGACCGCACTGGTTACCGGGCGAACTGCCGCCGACACCTGATTGACACGCCCCAGAACTGCAAACACCTGTGGACGGTCCCGCTCCATTTTCTGCATCGTACTGTTCACCACCGCCTGCAGCTCCCGTTGCAGATCACACTCCCGGTGATCCAGCTGCAGCCTGCGAATCAACTGCTCAACCGCATCGCCAGCCAGCAGCGACGAAATCCGGTCCTGCAGTTTCCCGCTGCCCGCCAGCGCCAGCTGCTGCAGCTTGTCCTGCGTCAGTTCCACCGTCTGCAGAATCAGCAGCCATTCCTGATCTCGATACCGCGTCAATGCATCATCGAGTGCTTCGGCGTGTCCCACACGGTTCCGTTTTCGGAATGGCTGCAGCAGCACATCACCGGCGACTCCATAGAAGCGATTGATTGCCTGTGCCCAGGCCGGCTGCCGCTCCCGCCACCACTCCCGCAGCACATCGATCACACTGGCAACAGGCACAGACGGCCAGCGGTCCAGCCGAATCAGCCCGCTCTCCGACTCCCCGCCGGTGATCCGCTGCAGCTGGCCCGCGGCCGCTTCCACCTGCCGCAACCATGCCGGAATACCAGTTTCCTGATTCACCAGGGCCACCACAGATCCCTGCAGCGAGCGAAATCGCAACTCACCTGCCGGCAGCTGACACAAGTAATCGCGCAACGATTTCGCTCCGGCATGCGCCCTCGTCGACAGCTCTGTCGCCGTCGCGTCACTGTCGGCCGCCGACACATCGTCCAGTGTCTCGCCCGCAACGGTTCCTGAATTCTCCACCCCACCATCGGTACCAGCAGTGATCTCCCGTCGATGAAACGGCAACTGCAGCGATTCGGCCGCACGCCGATCTGCCGGAGCCAGAAATGCAACCTGCGGACTGCCGCCGGTTCGGTCACAGAATGTCTGCAGCCACACCGGCCAGTACGGCTCGTCTTCCGGCAGCAGCACCTGATTGAACACGGGCAGAATAAACCGGCCCTCCGCAGCAGCACGCTGAAAGAACTCCAGCACCACCGCGTCGTTGTACTTCTGCTGTGTGAGCACGGCGATGAGTACGTCAGCCGCCCGCCGAATCACATCAGCTCGCGCCCAGTTCATGCGTGCATCACTGTCAATATCCGGAGTGTCCAGCAGCAACAGTCCGTCCGGCAGCTGCTCACATTTTCGCCAGTACAACTGGTCAGCAGCCGCCTCCGACAACGCATCCTCCGCAGCATCCCATGGCCGCAGCTCCAGCTCTGGAAAAATTCCCTGGAGCAGCTGCGGATCAGCCATGCTGCCGGGAACCAGGCAGACCGGCTGGCGAGTCCCTGCGGCCAGCGGCGAAGCAGCACTGGCTCGGGAACCGACAAGCTGATTGAATACCGAACTCTTGCCCGTATTCGTGCCACCTGCGACAGCCACAACCAGAAATGCAGATCCACCAAGCTGCGGAATCAGCTTCTGAGTGAGCAGCGCGAACCACTCCTGAGCCGACGCCAGGGATACAGGCAGCAATCCGATCTGATTCTGCAGGCGCAATATCTCATCGTGCAGAGCAACTACGACTGACCGACAGTCCGTCCACGCCCGACGATCATCAGCTGCTGATGACATCCCCACCGCTTTCCTTCAGTTTCGTGTGCCAGCCGACTGCCGGCAGAACACTGCTGCAGGTTTTCCCCGCAGAGCCGGTTGATTCGCTCACAACTTAACGCTCGCCTTCTGCCGCAGGCAGCGGAAACAGTCTGCGAATCTCATCCGCCGTCGGCTGACGCCCATACTCACAGATCTCAAAGGCCTCCGCATACTTCACCGCCTTACCGGCACCTTCTCCGTACCAGCGAATGAGCGCTTCGCGGTAATTATCCGCCTCCGCCGACTGGCGACGATCCCAGCGTTCCCGCAACCACGCCCGCCGCAGTTCCGGCTGAGATGCCGGTGGCGCCGCTGCAGCAGATTCCGCTGTTCCCAGAGCACCACCCTCAAACGTCTGCGATTCCAGTGCCAGCAGTGCGTCCACCTTGCGTTCAAACACACTGTCGAGCGAAACCGCGATATCAGCCTTGAAAGGATAGGGCTTCTGAAAGCGATCGCTGCTGTAGAGGAACACAGGATTCTTCTTCAATGGCGGCGTATCCGGACAGAAGAACGGCACTGCCACCATGAACGCTGAGTCCTGGACAAGTACCCCCACATAGCGATGATCCGGGTGGTAATCCCACGGCCGATGAGCAATCACAATGTCTGCGTTCCATTCGCGAATCAGTCGAGTAATCGTGCGGCGATTCTCCAGTGTCGGCTCCAGTTCACCGTCATGGATATCCAGAACCTGGTAGGTGAAACCAAGCCGACGCGCCACTTCAGCAGACTCCGCTGCACGACGCTTCGCCAGCGGACCACCCGCCATCTGCCAGTGCCCGATATCACCATTCGTGACCGACACCATCTTCACATGATGTCCCTGATCCGCCCATAACGCTGCCGTACCGCCACTCTTGTATTCCGCATCATCCGGATGCGCCCCGAAGCAGATGATCCGCAGCTTGCCAGCATCAGCTGACTGTTCGTCAGCAACCCCGGCAGCCAGTCCCACGGTCAGCGCCACCACGACTGAAAGAACGACGGCCATACTCTTCACGATCTGCCTGCCAATGTTCATTGCATTCTCCCGCCAGCAGTGAATTACCCCTGTCGCTGTCTGATCCTTGCTGCACTCCGCAGCATGACACGCCGATTGCCTGCACACCTGACCGGCCCGCCAGTCGCATGGGCATGCCTCGCAAATTCAATTCTACGCTGCAGACTTCTGTGCTGCCATTCCGCCACGGCACTCAGGAGCGATCGCCGGGGAGAGACGGCCCCGATTCCTGCTCCGCGGCAGTCCGCCTGCGACGCGCTCGCGTGACCCGCTGCGGTGGTTGCTGCAACCGTTGCTCCAGACGCCGCAGTGACACTCCCCCCGCAATGACAGCTGCCAGAACCAGCCCGATCATGATCAGCAGCCAGCGACGATGCTGCAGATGCCAGGCGATGACCTGCGGCAGCTGAGGCAGGTGCTTCATCGCCACTGACACAAACTCTGCCATTGGATCAGATTCGTCGGCAGCTCCGGGCTGCTGGAAAAGCTCCCGCGTCTCTTCATTGTTCATCTCCCGCAGCGGTTTCCGCTGAACCGCATCCCATGACACAGCCAGCAACCCCCAGCCTGTGGCAAGCACAAACAGGAACGCAGTCGCAGTCACCCACAGTACCGATTTCTGTTGCAGCAGCATGACCTGCATCCTTCCTGCCGACCTGAATCAACAAGTCTGTCACTGACTCTCCGATGGCAGACGTTCAACGGAATTCTCACGATGCTTCCTGTGGTCACAGCCAGATCACCGGCCACTGCCGCCGGCTGCTTCCCGTCACCGACAGTGAACTGCTGTGATCACCGCGAACTGTGTTCCGGATGAGTACAACGGAATCGTCTGCCGATTTCATCAAGCTCATAGAAACCATGAATGCACTCCGGCCATTGCCTGCTCGGCAGATATGGCAGCAGTTTT
>JALQUR010000337.1 GCA_023260695.1 Planctomycetaceae bacterium | reverse complement strand
GTGCCCTCCGCAACTGGCTGCTGGATCGACTGGAATCTTACTTCGATTTCGACGGCCGCATGCGCAACGACGATTCACCCGGCAATCCAGAGAATCAACAAGCAACCGTCGCCAGCGCAACCCCCTCCGTGACCTCCGTGCACTCCGTGGTAAAAAATAACACCCCTGACCGCAACGAAGAAACAGAACACAGAGAAGACAATCAGACGAACTCCGGCAACACAGTCTCTGCGTCAGATCCGCCGCCGCTGGCTGCGATTCAACTCGTCTCACTCGGCAAACTGGCAGACGTCGCTCGACAGGACCCACAGTTCCTGGCCGTCGCCGAAGTCTATCGTGATGACCCCGCTTTTGATGTTCAGAAGCTGGTCACCGAACTGGTCCACGCGGAACAGGTGCCACTGCTGCCCGTGCTGCGTTACAAACCATCCGGACTGCGAAAACGTTCCCAGTGGGAACAGACATGGCAACTTCAACGCCAGGAAGACGCCATCGATGCACGAACCAGCCTGGCCCCCGCTGACCCGCGCTTCCTGACCACCGATCAGGCTGAACTGGAAAAGCAGAGCACCGTCGGCACAATTCCCGTCCCACCCAAATACACCAGTGCTGATTTTCTGTCGACCGGCAAGGTGCGTTACTGGGCACTGCGAGGAAAGCTCGACGTTCCCAAGGAACGCTGGATCAGCTTTCCACACTGCGATGCTCAGGACGGCACCGGCATGATTGCCTGGGCCGGTTATGACCACCTGCAGCAGGCCACCGCCATCGCTGAATTCTATGTCCGCGTGAAAGAAGAATTCGGCGGCGACGACGATCCCCGCCTGATTCCATTACTGGCAGCACTGCTGGAACTGCTGCCCTGGATCAAACAATGGCACAACCAGCCCAACGCCGACTTTGACGGACTGCAGATGGGAGACTACTACGAAGGATTCCTGCAGGAGGAAGCACGCAGCCTTGGCAAAACCACGGCCGACATCGCCAACTGGAAACCACCAGCGGCAGGCGGTGGCGTAAGGGGACGTCAGAAATCCTGACTCAAGAGATCATTCCGCAACCTGCCATCTCACCGTCACCGACATCACCAGCACCATGGCTTGACTCATGCGCAGTCACGCAAAGCTGGATCCCTGCAGACACTCCATTTTGTTGACAGCAAACGTCATCGGGATACACTCTGCATTAAGCTGATTTTGATAACCCCAATGATCTGCCGGGAAAGAAGATGGAAGACGCGAAGACTTCTGCACAGTGCGTTGTCGCCAAGACCCATTTGACGACGCTGTCCAAGGCGATTGATGACCTGTTTTCGGATCTTGCAAATGCACGCGTGGAATTAGCGAAGGAGCATTGCAAGTCCGTAGAGATTCTGGACCGCTGGTCTGACAGGTTGCAGCAGGTCTTCGTCCGTTGCTGGCGAATCCTCAGAACAATTCCAGACATTGACGTGGCAGATCAATCTTATGATGCGCCGGAATTCGCTGCCGCAGTCGCAACTCAGGTCGATGAACCCACAGAGAGTGCGATGCAGGGACTGTCTGCTACGCGAGATGAATCTCGGGATCAGGATGGGACAGATGTTCCGTGGACATCAATGGGGGATCTCGTGAAAGCGATTCCAGATTGGATACATCGATTGTCAGTGCCCGATTTGCATCAGGACAACTCGGAAGCAGAAGTCTCTGCTGCGATCGCAAACGCGTTATCCGCCTTCGCTGAAGTCATTGATGAAGCGATCCGCAGAACCGACAGCTATCGCGAAAGACTAAAAGCAGCACTGAGTG
>JALQUR010000315.1 GCA_023260695.1 Planctomycetaceae bacterium | reverse complement strand
GGACAAGGACAGACTGAGTGTATGACTGGATCAGTTCCGCAGCGCAATCCTTCACTGAACAGAGATGGGCAGCAGATGAGTAATTCTTCAGCCACGGGTCAGCGAGTTTTCCCACGTTCTTCTTTCGAAACTGCAGGAGTCGCGGAGGAGTTGCTGAGTTTTTTTCCACGAAGTGAGCGTTATCAGCCCGTGGCGGCTGGTGCGAGTAACGGTCGCCCGCGCAAGGGGGGGCAGGCAATTGTCTTTGCAGCGATCGATGGTCATACCGGCAAGCACGTGGCCATCAAACGTTTGCTGGCGGAGGAGGGAATTTCGCCGGGACAACAGCGAGTGGCAGAAGAGCGACTGGGACGCGAGGGCGCTGCTCTGCATCGTTTTTCTGGCTTGCGAGGGATCCCCGACTACCTCGATCTCGTCAAGGATGCGGGTGGGGACTATCTGGTTCAGCAATGGATCGAGGGGAAGAATCTGCAGGAACTAGCTGTGGAGAGGCCCGGGGATGCTGTCGCATTCTGGTGTCGGCTGATTCTGCAGGCGGCAATGATCGTCAAAAAAGTTCATCAACACGAGACGATCCATCGAGATCTGAAACCCGGCAATCTGCTGTACAGGGAGTCGGACGGAGCCGTGTTTCTGATTGATTTTGGAATTGGCTTGTCAAAGTCGACGCGTCCCGGCAGGACATCAGATACGGGTGATCTGACTTCGCAGGGTTGCGGAAATCTGGGAACGGTTGGGTATCAGGCGCCGGAACAGATTCGGAACCCCAGCAACGTGAGCTACGCGGCCGACGTGTATTCGTTGGGGAAGACTCTGCAGTTCCTGATTTGCCGCAATGTCGATGGGGCAGCGTTAACCGCATCGTCGCTGTTTCCTCCGGAATTGTCGAAGTTCATCAGCGAGGCAACAAGTGAATCCGTACAGGGGCGGATTCAGAAGATGGATGAGTTTGCTGATCGGCTTTCCGGGCTGATTCAGTCGGGCCTGCTGAACAATGAACAGGGAGTGCCTTCGGACGCTGAGCCGCTGAATACCCTGCGGGAAGAGTTCCCGAGTGCGCGGCAGGTGGAACAGAAGATTCTGCAGGGCCTTGAACGACTGCGTGATCTTGAAAACCAGGTTGACGAAGCCGTGGAGAATCTGGAGGCAGGCAAGCCGGACCAGGCGATGGATGTATTGATGCAGATCCCGCAGGAGTTGCGATCGCAGCGATGGCATGAGTGTTATCTGAATTCGCAGACCGCAATTCGTTCCTGCCAGAAACTGTTGAAGATGCTGGAGACAAATGATGATCCGGTCGTGATTCTGACGGAACTGGCATGGCAACAGCAATTTGTGACCGGGGCTTGCATTGACGAGGTTCTGAAGCATTTGCAATCGCGCTATCAGGGCTTGCGCATTCTGCAGACGCGGCCGAAGATTCGTACACAGTGCTTTCTCAAGGATGAAGCCAAAGAGTATCGGCAGGCGTGGTCTGAATACCTGCAGGTTCCACCGGCAATTACGGTTGCAGGACTGGACTTTCAGTTGATCCCACCGGGGGAATATCTGATGGGGCCACCGCGTGCGGCTCTGGATAATACTCAGGATGACCTGCAGCATTATGTGATGCTCACCAGGCCCATTTATGTCCAGGTGGATCCGATCAACCAGGAGGAATGGACCAACTTGCGGACTCAGCCCGGAATTGTGCAGAACGATCAGATTCCCTGGCGAAACCGCCCGCATCCGGTGGCGGAGGATCAGGCTGACTGGGCGGTGTATCTGCCGTGGGAGGATTGTCGGGACCTGTGCAGGACGCTGGCGGCACACAAGGATCTGCTGGGTTTTCAGACTGCAGCCGGAATTGTGAACCCACTGCGTGCGCGGATGCTGACAGAAGCGGAATGGGAGTGGTGTTTTCGAGCGGGCAGAAGTTACGAGGACGCCGCAGTTTCCACCGACCATGCGACGGAATCGGCTGACAACAGTTTTGGACTGCGTTTTGATCGGGACATTCGCGAGTGGGTGTCCGACTGTTACGACCCGCACTACTACTTTCACTCCACGCGCCAGGACCCGGTGGGGCCAGCGAATGGAAGAAAACGTGTTCGTCGGAGTGTGCCTCAGGACAAGCACGATCGTGGCTGCTGGCCGGCTGACGTGTGCAACGGTGAGGACCATCTGACGGGATTTCGGGTGGCGTTGGAAATCGTTCCCACCACCGACCGCAACTGAAACTGTGGCCAGCCATCAGTGCTGAACGAAGACTGACCAGAAGATTTTGTCTCTGAAACGGAGACGAGGAGGAATTGCGATGACTGACTCTAATGCAAACAGCCCACTGCACAATTTCCTGGATGGAGAAACTGTAATCTGTCCTGCCTGCGGCGGGAGCGTGGGGTCGTTGAAGCGCTGCCACCACTGGGCCAGCGCGGTGGCGGCCACGCCTTCGGTGGCGGGCGCCGCGGTCCACTGGGTCGGTGCCACCGGCAGCGCGCCGCGGCGGTCCGCTGGATCGGGCGGGGACGACAGGTGGGCGCAGGCCGACAGGCTCAGCGCCAGTGCAGCCGACAGACTCGCGCGGCGCAACGCTGGCCGGCGGGCCGCCGCATCAGGGAGGGGGATTCTGTTCATGTCGGTGGCATTGTGTGTGGCCCGTGGTTCTGCCGCACAGC
>JALQUR010000210.1 GCA_023260695.1 Planctomycetaceae bacterium | reverse complement strand
TGTTGTCGAGCAGACTTGTGCCGTTGCCGTCCGGTGTTTCGGCAAGGCGTCCAATGAAATAGCTGAACTGGGTGACGCTGAACGTGTCACTCTGAGTCAGTTTCTCCATGTGTCCCGGGTCACCGTTGTGGTGGCTCAGTTCGTGACGAGACTGTGAGATGCCGAGTTCCGGGATTGGCAAGCCCTGCCCTTCGAGGCCGCTGCTGAACGTCACGACTCGCGTTGCGTCCGTCTGAAATGCCAGCACCATCAGGTCGTAGACGGTACGAAAGTAATCACCAGCCTGCAGTTGTGAAACATCACGATTTGTCCGCTGGCGGTCTTTCGGCTCGATGCCAGGACGCGGAATATCCAGCCACGCGTCAGCCCGGCGAGTGCGGATCTCCGTCTCCCGGACTGACGTGAGGTACTGATCAAGTCGATCCTGATCGCCCGTTCCCAGTGTCCGCCCAAGCGATCGAACTTCTTCCAGATTGGCATCGAGCACACTGCCACGTCGCCGCAATGCACGACGCTGCGCTGCAATTCCGTTGCTCGGCTCCTCAAACAGATGAGCAAATATCTCGCTGCAACGACTCATCCCCGGAAGCCGAATTCCGTCTGCTGTCCATGCAAGCGACTCACCCTTGTTTGCGATCTCAAGTGAGTGGAACCGCGTGAAGGGAGATGTCACCTCCGCAATCCGCTGGTCCACAGAAATTGAATTGCGGGCAGATGGTTCAAGGCTGCCGCCGGTAAGCCAGACTTTCTGGCAATTATGGTGATGCCCCAGCGCGTGCGGATGGTGCAGACCGCTGATCGGAGTAATTGAATCTCTGTGCTTTTCGAGCGGCTGCAGTGTGCGTGAGAATGCGTAGTCTGTCCCGGATTCAGTGATCTGGTAGTCGAGGGTATTGACGCCGTTTGGTATGTAGACAAACGCACTCCGTCGCGGTGCCGGCCCAGTATCATCGGACCGAACGGTCTTCATGCAGGACAGCATCGGCAACGCAATAAAACTGCCCGCTCCCCGCAACACATAGCGACGCGCAAGTCGTGGCACTGATCTGAGAATTCCAGCCATCATTCACCTCATCGTTTTCGCAGCAGGTCTGATATGGCAACACTTCTGACGATATCCTGCAGGCGATACTCCTGCTTTCTCGCGTTCTGAACAATTCGTTCAATGTCTTCCTGATCGTCAACCGTCAGCACTCTTCGTAACGCATATGTGCTCAGGTGCTCCACAAACGCCTTCAGGAATCGATCTCGATCACTGACCAGCAGCCTGCGAAATTCAGCGGCATTGCTGAACCCTCGGCCATCAGGAAGTTCGCCGGATGCATTCACCGGTGGATCTTCACCCCGTCCCGATTCAACTCGCTCATGTGTGCGATACTGACCTATGGCATCAAATTCATCAAAGGCCAGTCCGAGCGGATCGATTGAGCGATGACAGGCAGCACAACTGGGAGTGGAAGCGTGAGCCTTGATTCTGTCGCGAATCGTGACCTTTACTGCTTCGGCAGCATTTGGCTCGATCGGATCGACATTCGCCGGAGGCGGGGGCGGTGTTTTTCCGAAGATGACCTCACTCAGCCAGACCCCGCGATGCACAGGACGATGCCTTGTGCCATCGGACGTTAATCCCAGGACTGCCCCTGTGGTGAGCAGTCCCCCACGCTGGGGCGCAGCAGCCAGACTGACACGTCGAAACTCGGCCGAATCCGGCGATTCCAGACCGTAAAACTGACACAGTCGAGGATTCGCCATCGTCCAGTCCGAATCGAGAAACTCGACAATCGACAAATTCGCTCGGAATACCTCGCGGAAGTACTCAACAACCTCCTGCTGCATACTGCTCTCCAGCCAGAGATCATATTCCGGGTACAGCTTTGAGTCAGGTGGAAACATCCCGAGTCGATGCAGCTGAAGCCACTGCCGGGAGAAATCCTGGACAAAGCGATCGGCCCGGTCGTCTGAGAGCATGCGATCAACTTCTGCTGCAAGTCTGTCTCCACTCAGAGAACCCTGCCCCGCCAGCTCAAACAGCCGTGCGTCTGGCATTGAACTCCATAGCAGGTAGCTCAGACGCGAAGCCAGCTCCCAGTCGTTCAGCTCTTCCCGAGGTTCTTCACTTCCCTCGACGAGGTACAGAAAGTTCCGTGAAGTGAGCACACCAAGCAGCGCGACCTGCCACGCAGACTGCACAGATTCGCCGGCCGCAAGTTCGGCTTCAAAGGCAGTCATGTAAGAGGCGAGCTCCTGAGAGTTCGCCGGGCGTCGCCATGCCAGCGTTGCGAATTCGAGCAGCTGCTGCATCACCTGCGTCGCCGATGCAGTCTCAGGAAGCTGAAGCGGGGCACGCCGGGATCGTTCAGCATCTGTCTCCAGCGGTCCTTCCCATTCGATCCAGTCCAGCAGCACAAACGAAAAAATTCCGTTCCCCTGTTCATCAAACAGTTTCGGTCCGGTTGGGTTGAGCAGTCGCGTCTCACTCGTGTGTGTGAAGATATAGCTGTCGCTGCCGAGGATGTTGCGGTGATGACCACCCTTGTCGCGGTTGATGATGTCTGTCACCACAACATTGAAATCGAGTTCCGCCGGCATTTCCAGAAAGACTTCAAACTCAATGATCTGTGGCTCGTCTTCTGTGCCCAGCACATCAATCTCGATCAGCCCTTCGTTGGCAGCCTCTGCCTGCGGTTTTCCAATTCGCAGGTGGGGTGTCTGACCATATGCCGGTCGAATGCCACTGAGCTGCATTCGGGCGCGATACAGCCCGCTCTTCTCCGGCCCCGCTGCGCCCATCCAGTGTGACCGAAACGCCTGCATCAGTCGGCCCGGGAAAATCAGAGCTCTCAACGGGCGACTGATGCCGAACCGGTCCAGATATTTCTGCTGGCGCTCCCCGCCGTTGTAGCGCAGATCTGCAGCCGTCCTGCGCACCTTTCCTGCCGTCACTGGGGCATCGGGGAGTGCTCGGGACAGCACAGTCTCCGCAGCACGGTAGTAGCGTTCAACATGGGACGGGGACAACGATAACTGAGAACCGATCCGCTCATACCCCTGCCAGAGCGTGTCGGCGTTGAGCTCCCCCGGCTGGGCGGGGTCGTAACGCACCCCGAGCAGGTCGTACACGGTATTCTGATACTCCTGTCTGCTCAGCCGATAGTGGGCGATATTCGGGCGACTGGACATCCGCACCGCCCGCCCTTCGCGGAGTTTTTCATTGAGAAGGCGGGACGCTGTCGCAATCTCATCCTCAGTTGGCTGCGGCTCGTCCTGAGGCGGCATTTCGCCGGAATTGATCCGCTCGAGAATTTCTGCCCAGAGATGGCTGTCCTTCGCGGAATTGAAATCACGCGACAGCTGATCAATCTTCAGGTCACGTTCAGCCTTCTCTGCATTATGACAGCGATTGCAGTACTGCTGCAGAAATTGCTCCATGGAATCATCTGCCTGCAGGAGTGTTGTGCAGAGACAGATGGCACAGATCAGGGAGAGAATTCTCATGGGAGTGGCGTGCTGAAGGGAGGCCGGCGGGATCAGAACACGTTCTGCAGGAACCGCAGTTTACCCGCAAATGCCTCAGCTCGCCAACGGGAAACGGAGTGTAAGCGGCATCCGAATCAGCGACCGGACACTGTCCTCTCAGCGGGAAGCTTCCATGCCGGGGGAGGCCAGGTCTCGGGAGACGGCAGCGCTGTGGAGCTTTCCAAACCAACCATGCTCGGAAAGCTGTCAACCGCAGCTTCAAGTAACCGCGCAATGTCCGCAGGAACATCTTCGCGTCTGGCAGGATGAGTCTCGTTCGGGTCCGCCTGAAGATCGTAGTACTCGTTCTCGTGCAGCTTCCAGCGCTGACTGACTGCGGTGTGTTCACCAAGCAGCAGCACGCGCTGCGGCTGATCTGCTGGTGGCTTTGAGACTGGAAGCAGACTGCGTCCGTCAGTCTGCCGAGGAGGATCGCCACCGGCGGCTGAGACGAAAGTTGGCAGCAGGTCCACATAACCGGTCACAGTCTCCGATGTGCCCGGACTGAGCACACGCGGCCAGCGAATCATGGCGACGACGCGAACCCCGCCCTCCCAGAAGGTGAACTTGTTTCCGCGGAGCGGCAGATTACTGCCGCCATGTTCGGGGATTCCGCCGTTATCACTGTGCAGGACAAGCAGTGTGTTGTCCGTAAGCTGTTGTCTGTGAAGTGCTGACAGGATGCGACCGATCGCATGATCGAGCGAGCTGACCATTGCCGAAAATGTCTGGCGAATCGTGTTTCCCCTTCCCAGCGTTCCATACGTCGGTGTGCCTTCGCGGTTCGCCAGACGCTGATCAGTGTTTGGAGCCAGCGGTTGCTGTGCATCAAAGCCAGCCTGAGCAAGCGCGACGTTCGTGGACTGCAGCGGAGAATGTGGAGCGTTGAAGCATACGACCAGGTAGAACGGCTGCCCGCTCGAAC
>JALQUR010000200.1 GCA_023260695.1 Planctomycetaceae bacterium | reverse complement strand
GCCGTCGACACCACCGCCTCCTGCCAGTGCATTGTTCGCTGCATTGACAACAGCATCGGTTGTCTGCCGGGTAATATCACCCTGTACAATCTCGATATCTCCGGATCCCAGCCTGACCTTCATCCGTTATTCTTTCTCATTCCAGTCTGTTGAGCAGCCCATTTGCAGCAGGAATTCTGAACGTTGCAGCGTGCTTATGCTCATCAGATCAGCTGCGCAATGTCCAGATTCCGTCAATCAACAGGGTTCATCGCCACGGACGTTGATCGTGCGACCTCCGCGGCCGGAAGAAATTCCAAAGACAATGTACTCGGCCTGCGATTCCTGGAGATTTCGCATGACGTGCACTTCGTGCGGATCCACCAGCACAGCGTCACCCGGCTGCATCTGCCGTACTTCCCCTGCCACCCGCATTTCGACCAGACCATGAACAACAAGGAACACTTCCTGCATGTCTTCGTGGTAGTGTGGCTGGAACGAAGAGAGTCCTGGCAGTACAGCCCAGTTCAGCATCTGCACATGGCCCTCCTGAAACTCGGAGCGTTGAGCCAGTACCCGTTTCAGTACCCCTGGAGAGGCAGCGTCCTCATGTGAGGCCGGGATCAGCTCTCGTTCATGCGCAGAAATCCACTTCACGGATCAGTCCTCCGGATTAAGCGAAATGTCAGCCGCTCCGCATCGAGCTGCTGATCAGGGCTGCGGCACGTAGATGCGGATGTCATCAAAATTGCCGGTGTCGTCGAACGATCCGAAGCCGACCAGCCCTTCGGCAAAAGTTGTGTCTTTGGCTGTCATTACGGGCTTCGTCAGATCATCAAAATACACCCGGATTTCACCGCTCTCAGCAAGTCGCTCGATTCGTGCCTGATGCCATTCGTCGGTCCATGGGATTCCTTCCGTGGTGCTGGTGGAAATCTTTGTTCGAGGGGCGTCATTGACAATAAAAATCTGATTCGCGTGGTCGTCCATTCTCTTGCCGAAGTGCACGTAGTACAGGTGAGCATCATCCTGATAGCCAAAGAACAGACACAGATCTCGATGTGGATAGTCCGGGATCGTCGACTGCATCCGGATGTCCATCACAAAGCTCTTCAGTTTCAGATCCTGAATCAGATTACGATTCAGTGGCGAGCGATGTGGTGGTTTGAAGTCGCTGTTTCGTTTTACCAGAGCAATCGAGATCTGCTCATCCTGCTGGCTCAGTTTCCATGCCGTCGGGTCCGTCGGCTGATAGAGATCCGACTGCCGGTCCTGAAAGTCATGACTGTAGACGAGTTTCATTCCCGCAGGAGCGGGAAACAGTTTGTCTGCAGCATGAGTTGTGGTACAGACACCCGCCAGTACCAGTATCGCCACGATTGCATGATGACCCAAATCTCGCATCATTGTTTCGAACTCCGTTACGGATGAATTCAAACCTGAATCTGTGCGGATTTCAGGGTTCAGAGGCAGTTGCTTCGACCTGCACAAGGGCACTGAACTCCCGCTGAACACCGCGAACCCTCGTGTAGAGTGACTCGTCCGTGGTATGGACGCCCAGGACCGCTCGAGCTGTTTCGGATGTTACCAGACTGCGATAAAGCATGACCTGAAAACGATCAACGCGAATTCGATGGCCAGATGCCTCAAATGCCCCGCAATATCGTCCGCCTTCTGTGACGGTAAGGGTGCTCCAGTCTGCCGGTGCATGTCGCCGTTCGGGATTCCAGTCAAGGGCCAGCGGCGCTGTGGTTCCGCCCTGCCCTGTTGCGTTCAGCTCAAACTGACCGTCGTGTTCTGAGAATTGCCCGGTGGCATGCTGAATCCGGTCATCCTGCAGCCACAGCGGGAATGCTCGTGCAGCAACCACTCCGTTGTTGAGCAGGATTTCACGGGTAATCGTGTCTGGCAGGATTGCGCTTCCGGCGCAGACCGGCAAAGCAGTTGTCAGTTGCACTCGGCTGGTGTCAGATCCCGTCGTGACAGAATCGGTAAGAATCGCGAACCGCTGGCGAGTCGAGAGCATGATCTGGCGATTGCACTGCATTCCGGAGGCAGACTCGCCTTCGAGCTCCATAAAGATGCACTCATGATCTTCAAACCAGCAGCTGCACCTCCATGAGCGCGGGGCTGCGACAGTCTGATCGTCAACTCGTGCCGCCCAGTCCCACTCTCCTGAAAAGATTGTTCGTCCTGCGGCGGTCATCTGCAGGTGCACAACACTGCCCTGCCAATGCACGACGATCAGATCGGCGTCATGGCGGAGTGACGAACGCAGCACGGCAACCTGAGATTCGTCGGACTGACAGGCCATCCGCAGGAACGCAGAGGAGGATGCATCCTGCTCGCCAGGCAAGCGGTGTCGGCCCGGTTTGCGCACCCGGGTCACAACCTGCTCACTCTTCCGCAGCAGCTTTTCCAGTTTTGCTCGGTAACTCGGATTCTGAACACTGAGCAGCAGTCGTAGCGGCTGACTCGGAAACGCATGTCCCGCTGTTTCCGGCACATCCGGATCCAGAATTGTCTGCACGGGGCGACAGAGCAGTCCCACTCGCGCTGTCAGATTCTCAAGGCGAATCTGCTCCGCACGATTCCACAACTCTGTTTTGAAGACGTCAGACCAGAATGCAATGCGGGCCAGCGGGGTCAGCAGATCCGGGAGGCTACGGAGCAATTCCGCACAAGGAACTCCATCGGAGTCTGTCGCTTCGAGGGTGAGGGCACGAATATACTCTGCGGCTTTCTTTCGCAGCTGCAGAGCATTGCCAAGCGGTTCAAGCAACAGTGAGCATAACCATGGGGCCTCTCCGCGGGCAGTCAGCACCAGCACTCGCTCGCGCACATCCGCCGGGGCACCACTGCCGGACAGCGACAGCGGGTCTTCAATGATTCCGTCGTTCTGTACAGCTGCGGCGACAAGCTGCAGACACTTGAGGAACACATCGGAGTCAAGACGATGACCCAGCCGTACAAGGACCTCGGCGACAGCGATGGTTTCCCAGCCGCAGATTGCAGAACCTTCCGTCTCCAGCCACTCCGTGAGAATGGCGGTGAGCAGCCTGGCAGCGTTGCGACCGCGATCGGCCTGCAGTGACTGAATCTGACGCAGCTTCAGCTGCTCCAGTCCGTCTGCCAGCTGACGCTCCCGATCCGACAGTGGACTCCAGTCAACCGACCACAGGCAGAGCAGTCCGGTGGAATCGAGATGTTTCCCGATCCGGCTGCGGACATCGCTCAGATAGTCCTGCCAGATCTCAAACAGGGAATCAATCCTGCCGTCAGCGATCGCCCGACGTACTTTCTTCGACGCCCGACGACCCGGGGTAAACTCTGTACCAATTGATGTTGAGGACATCTCTGCCTGCTCCGCAAAGTTAATCCTCCGTGACTCAAATGAAGATCTGGCTGCAGTGACCAGCGGTATTCAGGCCACCCTGCCCGAACCGCTTCGTCTGAACCCATGACAGGCTCAGATTGTTGTCGAGGAAAAGCCACCATCAACAACGATGTTCTGGCCGGTCACAAAGGACGACGCTTTCCCTGCCGCCAGCCAGATTACTGCTCCGGCAAGTTCTTCAGCGCTGCCAAAACGTGCCATCGGTGTGTGTCCAATGATCTGCTGGCCGCGTTCGGTGTAGCTGCCGTCGTCCTGGAACAGCAGCTTGCGATTCTGTTCGGCCGGGAAGAAACCGGGGCTGATGGCGTTGACGCGAACTCCACGCTCCGCCCATTCTCGCGCCAGGAACTGTGTGAGATTGATGACTGCAGCTTTTGCTGCCGAATATGCAACCACTCTGGATAATGGAATCATTCCGGACATGGAAGCAATGTTGATGATGCTGCCACGCCCCTGCTGCAGCATCGTTTCACCAAACACCTGTGCCGGCAGCAGCGCGCCGCCCACCAGGTTCAGGTCGAAAACCCCATTCCAGCCCTCCCGGGAAAGCTCACAGAAGTTGCTTCCGGGAGGCAGTGTTGCGTCAGGTCGATTGCCACCGGCTGCAGCAACCAGAATCGAAACCGGACCGAGCTGCTGGTTGATGGAATCTCTTGCTGCTCGCAGGGATTCCGGATCGAGCGCGTCTGCCGACTGAAAGATTGCTCTGCCACCGGCAGCTTCAATCTGTGCAACTCGCTGAAGGCCGCGTTCTTCACTGCGTCCCGTGACGGCGACTGCTGCGCCAGCGGCGGCAAGTGCGGCAGCCATACCTCCACCGAGGACTCCCGTGCCTCCGAGTACCACAGCTGTCTCACCGGTCAGATCAAAAATGGACGTGCTCATTCGGGGCCCTGTTTCTGTCACGACTGATGCGTGAGCAAATTCCTCAGATGGATACTGCCAGCTGGTTCCGCGGGCTGACAGTACAGAATCATGTTCGTAGTTTCTCGAGCCGGCGGAGCTCGGCCCTGAGTTCCTCGTCGCTCTGCTCTTCGCCAGCTTCCTGTCGAGCACGAAACTGGTGCACAAGGTCGTCCAGCAGCGGCTGCATCTCGCGCGTGTGCTCCTCGGCAATCCGGTCCGGGAACAGCACACCTTCCAGATGGTCGTACTCATGCTGCACCACACGGGCCGCAAAATCTTCCAGTTCGATTTCAAACTGGTGTCCGGCAAGATCGAAGGCGTCCACGGTAATGTGTGTGGCTCGAGTGACGGGAGCACAGATTTCGGGCAGGCTGAGGCATCCCTCTTCGCCGTCTTCGCTGCCGCGGCGACGACTGATGCGAGGATTGAGGAACACCATCTCTTCGTCCTTTTCCTGCGGATCTCCTGTGGGATTGATCACGAAGAGCCGATAGGGCAGCGCCACCTGATTGGCGGCCAGGCCTACACCGCGGGCCTCGTACATCAGCTCGAACATCTGGTCCACCATCGCTTTCAGCTCGGCATCGATGCGAGTGATTTCCCGCGATTTCCAGCGAAGTGCAGGATGGGGATGGGGCACTATCTTCAACTTCGTCATTTGCACTATTCTGAACGGGGCTGAGAGGCGTTGCTGACAGAGCTGTCATGAGCCGGGAAACGCTTGAACCGGGCCGTGATGACCACCGCAACGGGTGTTCCGCAACAGAGATTCGCAGTCTAACCGAGATTCGCAGAATTCCCGAATGTCCGGCACCGGATTCGACGGAAATCTCCCGACTGAATGAATCGTGTGCGAATTCTCTGCAGAGGTTTACCTGCTCTCCGGAGTGGAAGCCCTGCGGTAATCCAGCGGAGGCTTCTGTCCGTCCTGCATCAGAGAATTCCATTCGGAGCCACCAAGTCTCTGGTGCATTTCCGCTGCCGCCTGCTGCAGAGTCTGCGGGGAGGTGAGCAGGTCGACCATCCCGGCAGCCAGCGTCCGCGCGGCCAGATGCATGCCCTGCTCACCGATTGACGTACCGCCAGCAGCCACAGCCTGCCAGGAATGTGCCGGCGTCCCCGGGACCCAGCAGGCAGTGGTGAAGCCGCTGACCGGGACAATCCAGGATACGTCACCAACATCGGTTGAGCCCATGCCGGTCACACCCTCGACATTCTCCACGCGAGACAACTGATCGTTCGGAACCTGATAATCAAGATGCTGTCGAAGGCGTTCAGCAAATTCCATCTGTTCCGCAGTGTAGGACAGATCATTCAGCTGAATCAGGCGACGTCGCAGCACTTCGCTGAGTGTGCGGTTTGGCAGAATCTCACGAATGCCTCCCTCATAACGAATGGTCAGTTCGGTTTCCGTCGCGAGTGCGCCGGCCTGAGCACACTTCTCCAGTCGCTGATACAGACTGCGGACGACCTCACCGTCCGGATGTCGCACGTAGAAATAGATCTCGGCAAATGCAGGTACAACGTTGGGGGCAAGTCCCCCGGATGTCACAACATGATGAATTCGACTTCCTTCCGGAGTATGTTCGCGGAGCAACTCGGACGCGTGAGCGGTGAGTTCGACGGCATCGAGTGCCGAGCGGCCGAGATCCGGAGCTCCGGCGGCATGCGATGTCTTTCCGCGAAACTGAAACTTGACCGCAATGCGGGCCAGACTGGAACGATCTCCCGCTGATGTGACCGCCGACGGATGCCAGTGCAGAACTGCTGAACAGTCTGCAAACAGCCCGGCTCTGACCATGAACACCTTGGCAGATCCCCCCTCCTCCGCCGGGCAGCCATAGAACCGCACAGTCCCGGAAAGATGACCCTCGCGAATCTGCTCGGCAACTGCAATGGCTGCCGAAAGAGAGGCCGTGCCAAACAGATGGTGTCCGCAGCCATGCCCCCAGTTGTGGCTGTCCTCACGCATCAGTGGTTCAGGTAACGCCTGCTGCGACAGCCCCGGCAGTGCATCGTATTCACCAAGTATCCCGATCACAGGCTCGCCACTTCCGAATTCGGCTGTGAACGCCGTCGGAATCTCCGCAACTCCAAAGCTCACCTTCATGCCCGCAGCTTCTGCAGCGTCGGCAAGCAGTCGAGCTGAGACTTCCTCCTGATAGCCGGGTTCGGCCACCTGCCAGATTTTCTGAGCCAGCTGCCAGCTGTCGTCTCTTCTGCGCTGGATGGAGGCTACGACAGCATCAATAACGGAGTCATTCTGAGCGTGCAGCGGAGACTGCACCGCGGCTGCCACGAATACCAGCGCGGACGTAAGGAGGACGAATCTTCGGGTTGAGTAATGCTGCATGATGTTTTCCCCGGCCTGTACTGACCGCATAATTCTGCCTTGTCAGCAGATCGTGACAGGCACTGATTGCACAGATGTCCTGCGGGTACTGCGGTGGTCGTTCGGAGAATCCGTAACGGGCGAAGAGCAGTGCAGGAGAATGCTGATCTTCACCGTTCTGATTACTCGCTGACCAGACGCTGACCAGACTCTGACTACACCGCTGGTTCTGCAGCCAGCAGACGGGCCAGATGCAGTTCAGTACATTCCGCAAGACGCTGCGGATTGTAGCCGCCTTCCAGCAGGCTGACGACTTTCCCGCTGCAATGAACCTGAGCAATCTCGGTGACAATGTCAGTCAGTGCTGCAAAATCCTCTGTTTCGAGTCCCAGTGACCCCACCGGATCCTCCACATGGGCATCAAACCCGGCGCTCAGAATGACAAGCTCCGGCCGTATTCGATCGGCTGCATCTGACAGTCGCGATACGATGCCTTTGATAATCTCGCTGCGCGAAGTTCCATTGGCGATCGGCAGATTGAATGTCGTCCCCAGACCGACCCCGCTTCCCGTCTCTGATTCGGCTCCGCTTCCCGGATAGAACGGAAAGCGATGCGAAGAGAAGAACCCGACATGCGGGTCTTCGTAGAATGCAGCCTGTGTCCCGTTCCCGTGATGTACATCCCAGTCCACAATCAGGATCCGCTGAAGTTCATGCTGTCGCTGAGCTGCTCGGGCAGCAATGGCTGCGTTGTTGAGCAGACAGAATCCCATTGCACTGTCGCGGAGTGCATGGTGACCGGGTGGACGCATCAGGCAGAAGGCTGTGCTGTCATCGCCACGTACAACGCGATGCACGGCGTCAATCGCTGTTCCGGCCGCCAGAGCGGCAATCTGCCAGGAAGCCTCGCAGAGTACCGTGTCGGCTTCAATTCTGCCTCCACCAGCAGCAGCATAGTCCTGCAGCTGCTTTACATATTCTGCAGTATGCACTTCCTCAATTTCGCTCAGCTCTGCGATGCGACATTGTCCCGGCCGAAGCTGCGGCAGCAGTTGAGTTGCTGCCAGATGCTGCAGAACCTGCTGCAGCCGCTGAGCAGATTCGGGGTGTGCACCGGTCTCGTGCAGAAGAAACTGATCGCTGGTGTAAATAATGGTCATGCCAGTGCTCCTGTGCACCAGTTGCCCGCTGAACTGAGAAATTCCAGTCTGATTATCCGTCTGGAGGAGTTCAGGAACAGCTCAAATGTCCCCTCGACACACGGCTGGCCACAAGTGCTAAAGCCAGAGCCGCTGTTGCGACGATCTGTGTCTGGTGAGAATCGGAGTTGATTCAGCGGGATCGCCGTGGAATCGCCGTCACCGGCAGTTTCTGCCGGTCTGCAGGCCGCTCCGCTTCCCGTTGAAACAAGCACGGCAGGATACCCGGGAATCATCCCGGAAAGGGACGGGGCCGGAATGTCAGAATCCGGACAGGAAAAGCAGCTTCGGCTGGGATTCCTCGAGACAATTGAAATTGACGGTCGCGGCCACATCGGGGGACTGCTGGTGACCAATCACAGTGGTCGCCCGCTGGAGTTTCAGTGCACGACCCCGGTTCGCCCGAATCGCACTCAGGAGATCCTCTTCGGTGAAACACTCCGACCGTGGCTGCTTGGAGAACTGATTGGGAGTACGTTGCTGGAGCGGGTCTCGATCAAACCCGGTCTGGTAATTACCAGCGATCCGTCGCTGCTTGAGCTGCAGAATCACACAACAATTCCGGTGGCACTCGCTGAAGCACAGAACGACGCAGCAGCACACTCACTGGCGGGTGATGAGGCCGCCTCTGCTGCGGTGCCGGCAACCCGCTGTGTGCGCGTCGGCAACAGTCTGCTGCGATTTCATCAGGGGCACAATCGGAATGCAGAGTCGCTGGAACGACAGCAGCATCTGGTACCGGAGTCCGCTAATCTGCAGGAGCCACTGGAACGCGTCCGCGAAGCACTTGCCGAGACAGTTCGTACGGTGTTTTCTCGCTGACACCTGCCATCATCAATCAGAACAACTGCCCTGCTCGACCATGGAAGGTCAGGAGTCATGACGTCGTCCCCTGAAGCAGACGCCACCGCAGCAGACGCCACTGCAGCAGACGTTCAGACGGTCAGTGTGGAGACACTGAGTCTGTTTTCGCAGACACCGACTGTGTCAATTGGACAGACCGGGTTCAATCCGGCTCTGAACCGCGCACCGGTTCCCGGTACCGTTGACATTCCGCTGGAACTTCGTGTCGATTACGTGCCTGCCTGGAAACCGCGTCGCATACCACTGAAGTGTATCGGGCTGACATTACCCGATGGACTTGAATTTGTGCCGGAGAAACAGCCTCAGCTGAAGTCTGCAGATGGTGTTGAGCTGCGTCCCATTCGACCGCCGCGAGCACAGCCGGAGGATGCAGAGAAGCAGCGTCCGGAACGCTGCACCAGAATTCGTCCTCCGGCAGATGCGCTTTCGCTGCAGGATCGGCTGTTCTATCTGCTCCAGCCCCCGCTTGAATCGTGGCTGGCGGGCCAGGAGCTGATCATGCCGTTCGAGCCCTTCTCGTATCAGTACGAGGGAATTGCGTGGTTGTTTTCGAGTCAGTCGGCACTGCTGGCTGACGAGATGGGCCTCGGCAAGACAATGCAGACAATCACGGCGCTGCGATTGCTCCTGCGCAGCGGGCAGGTGAGAAGGATTCTGTTGTGCTGTCCGAAGCCGCTGATTCCCAACTGGCAGCGTGAGTTTCGGACGTGGGCTGAAGAGCTGCCGGTCGTCACAGTGGAAGGCAACGGTGCTCGGCGACAGATGCTCTGGCAGATGCCCGGAGTACCGATACTGATCGCTAACTATGAACTGGTGACTCGTGATTTCACTGAAATGCACGAAGATCAGCAGCCACGGTTTGATCTGGTTGTGCTGGATGAAGCACAGCGGATCAAGAACCGCGATTCCAACACTGCCAAAGTCGCGCGTGCAATTCCGCGACGACGCAGCTGGGCACTCACCGGAACACCGATTGAGAATCGCCCGGAGGAACTGGGGGCGTTGTTTGAATTCATGCAGGTGGTCCCGCCGCATGGATGTCCGGATATGCGACAGCTGTCCCGACTTGCCGGAAAATACATTCTGCGTCGTACCAAGGATCTGGTGATGCAGGATATGCCCCCGCGAATTGATCGTGATGCTGAACTTCCACTCACCAGTGCTCAGGAGGCGGCCTATCGTATTGCTGAAAAGGAAGGTGTTATTCAGCTGAATGAGCTTGGGGATTCAATCAGTGTACAGCACGTGTTTGAACTTGTGCTGCGACTCAAGCAGATCACGAACTATGACCCCCTGACCGGTGAAAGTGCCAAGCTGGAGCGGCTGGTTGCGGATATGGAAGAAATTGCTGCCAGTGGAGGCAAGGCAATCCTGTTCAGTCAATGGACGAAGACGATAGACTGGCTGGAACCGCGACTGCGGCAGTTCAATCCGCTCATCTATCATGGCGGTGTGCCTGTGAAACGGCGCGAACCCATCCTGGCGAAGTTCAAGGAAGACCCCGATGCTCATATTCTGCTGATGAGTTACGGCACCGGTGCTGTCGGTCTGAATCTGCAGTTTGCAGGCTATGTCTTTCTGTTTGATCGCTGGTGGAATCCGGCGATTGAGGATCAGGCGATCAATCGCGCTCACAGAATCGGGGTCCGTAATCCCGTCATCGTCACACGGTTCATTTCCAGCAACACGATTGAGGAACGAATCGACCGAGTGCTGCGGGAAAAGCGAGAACTCTTTGAAGCGGTACTTGGCGATGGGTCCGGCGAACCCAGCCGTTCGCTCAGCCTGAACGCATCAGAGATCTTTGGCTTGTTTGACCTGAAAGCTCGACATAAGGACGGAGCACGTTCCATCGGACCTGCTGCCGTGGAAGAAGAGCAGGAGGCAGCCTGAAGCAGTCGCTGCAATACATTCATCCAGAGCATCCTGCAGGTCAGGCATTCTGCTCAGTCCCTCTACAACCGGCTGATTCAGCAGACGTCTGCAGCCGAAGCCGGCGTTCCTGCCTGCCGGACTCCATTTCCACGCCGAATCGTCCGAGATTCAGACAAGGTGTTGTTCACCTCACCGCGGGCGTTTCGTCTGCGCGTGCAAATAATTCCAGGCAGGATGCCGCTGTGAGCTCCGACAGGGTGTTCCATGACTGCTTTATTCCGCCGCTTTCTGAGCGAGGATGATGGGTTTATTCTCTCCGCCGAACTCGTGATTATCGTTACCGTCCTTGTGATCGGCTGTATTACCGGACTGGCGTCCGTCTGCAGCGCGCTCAACAATGAGATGAATGATATGGCGAATGCGTACGAGCAGATGTCGCAGAGCTATGCTGTTGGCGGAGCCATCGACCCCAACGATCCGTACGGGGCCTATCCGGCCTACTACAGCAACGATCCGAATGCGATCGATCTCTACGGATCAGGTTACTCCCCACTCTCGCAGCAGACCGGCACCGGAACCATAGCATCTTCAGGATTCTCCAGTATCTCCGGATTCTGACCGGGTTCAGACTGCCGGTCGAACAAGTGGCATTCGCTGTCAGGCAATGTTTCGATGGCCTCTCAGCGTGACCAGACGGCTCTGAGCAGTCCGAACATTGCTCCACCGATGAGTACGCCGACCAGCGCCCAGGTGATCGACATCTGGCCCGTCACAAAGTAGCTTCCCCCGACTGTTCCAATCATCGACCAGCAGCTGATGATCAGGGTCAGCTGAAAACGTTCGCGCTTCTGATCATCCGAAAGTGCAGATGTCGCAGGTTTGGCCTTTGGCTTTGCCTTTGCTGCAGGTTGCTTTGCAGATCGTGATTCTGCAGCTGCGGTTTCCTGTGCTGCTGCTGCCGATTCATCTCGCTGGCCAGGCGCGTAGTACTTTGCAATTGCCTGGTTGATCGATCGTGGCAACGCCAGCACCGCCCGCATGGGCAGAGAACACCGAAGTCGGATCTCTTCTTCCAGCTCAAGCGATGGTTCATCGGAGCAGGCAACCAGCAGGTAACCGCGATCCTCAAACAATGGCAGACAGGAATGTTTCTTGACCACGCGACGGGGGATCATGTCCAGAACGCTGTCGTCCGGGAGCATGTCTTCCAGTTCCACCCATGATCGTCGCAGTTCTGATGCAAGAGCCTGGCAGGCTGCAAGCGGCTCGACCAGCTTCATCTGAACCACTGCGTCACGGTGAGACAATCCGCGGGCGTCGGCAAATTGTTCCACTTCGCGAATCTGAGCACGAGAAATCAGCTGCCGGGCAGCAAGGAATTCCAGCACGGTTGCTGGCTCTCCGCTGCCTCCGCCACCCGTCTCGCGACCCAGACTGACATCGTACTCTTCCTTGGCGATCGGGTCGGTCAGGCAGAGCATTGCCTTGGCCAGTTCATTCAGCAGTTCCTGCGACTGCAGCAGATACTGACCTGTGGCGTACTTTCGCACGTGCGTATTCAGTTTGCGATAGTTCGCTCGAATCCGATCGACGTCGTCTTCAAATGTCACCAGTCGCAGCAGCGTGTAGTGATCCGGCGGACGGTCGCCCTCCGGGATTCCCAGCCATTCCTTGTAGACATCAATCTCAGACATCATTCAGCTCCAGAACTGACGTCCGCTGAAAACGCGAACTGTTTCTTCACGACAACGGTGTGCGACTGACATTCCAGCATACGTCAATCTGTCAGAAGATTCTCTTTGCAGGACTGTTAATTCTTACTGTCATTCAGCCCAGCCCAGCCCTGCCCTGCCCTGTTGACTGCGGTGATTGCCGGAGCAGATACCAGTGGACTGCCGCATGAACTTTTGCAGACTGAAATCTCAGTCAGAACGGAAACTGCTCGTCCAGTTCGCTTTCTGCCAGAGCAACCAGGAAGCCGGACAACCGCTCCACCATGATCTGCATCAGCTGTTCACCCTTTTCTGCAGATGCACGATGCGGGTATCCGGAGCCCGTATTGGTGGTGAGCAGATGCCATGGCCGCGTGATTGAGATCCAGCCCTGATTGACTGCCTGAAAACGAGTATCTGTGGTCGCTCCATCATCCGCTGCCAGGCTTCCGTCCGGATTGCGTCGAATCAGTTCGGGGAAGAACGCCAGACCCAGCGAAGTTTCCATTTCTCCGGCATGGTCATCCGGGTATTCGAAGATGTCACTCTTGACGTCGCCGACGAGCCCACGAAACCAGTCACAGAGAAACAACCTGACCGTGGAGGTGTCGTGGAGTTCCCGCAGGAGTGGCTTGAATTCGTTGCCGCCGTGGCTGTTCAGGATCAGAAGTTTCTGAATACCATGCCCTTCCAGAGATTCCATCAGGTCCTGGATGACGAGCCCCAGGGTCGATGGATTGAGGTTCATCGAAAGTCGACACTGATTCTGATTGGTTTCGGTGCCGTAGGGAATCGCCGGCAGCATCACGACTTTGGCACCCTGATTCCATGCAGCTTCACAGGCTCGCCCGGCGATTGCTTCCGCCTCAAGAGTATCCGTAGCGTAAGGCAGGTGCAGGTTGTGAGGTTCAGTTGCTCCCATGGGGAGCACAGCAACACGATAGTCGCAGGACTTCACAAAGTGGAAGTTTGTCTCGGCAAGTATCCATGGCCGCATGTGGTAATCCGATCTGAAAAAAACTGAGGCCGAAGACATGCCCGTCTGAGTGATCCTTCTGACGGGGGCCGTATCCTATCTGCGCGACGGACTGTCAGAAACCGTCTGCTCCGAAATCCCGGTCTGGCAGCTGCAGTTCCTGCAGCGCGATACGCAGGTCTGCCAGCAGTCGAGGCAGGTAAAACTCCTGAATGTGGAGCGGCTCATCCGGGCGAAAACCCTCAGGCATCTGACTCCCGAACTCGTCAAGGGAGATCTCCCAGCCCTCCACTGCGGCAGTTCCCACGACGATGGCAGCGGTTCTGCCGTCGCGACGAATGCACAGCCAGCCGGTCTGTTCATCAGCAAAATCAAACGGCAGCCACAGTTCGCTTCCATCTGCAAGTTGCCGGAGTCGATCCTGCCAGCCTCGAAAAAGACGGATGATCCCGGCAGCAGGAGAATGCTGGTCGCCGGAGTTCGCACCCATGCCAATCCAGGCGCATTCCCCACAGCGGGATTCGTCACCAATCCGGAGTACGATCTGTTTGCCGCTGTTGATGCCGATTGTTAGTTTCCGCATAGCTGTTTCCCATGGAAGCAGATGGCGAAGCGTTCACGGATCTGTTTCGCCGACAGGGGACGTTGAATGTTCTGGATTGAGTGTGCAGAGTCGCCCCTGAATGATCCCGATCCCGCTGGCTGACGATGCAGATGTCGTCGGCACCACACCCGGAGAGGACAACGATGGTAAGAGTTTTGTGCACAGCGCTGAATGCCGAAAGTGGACCACATTTTGATCTGCTGCAATCGGCCGGGCATGACTGTGTTGTTGTCGATCGTTCCCTCGATCTGTGGAACGCCGATGTGCTGACTCAGGCCATTGCCGACTATGATGCCATCATTGCCGGTTCCGAACCCTATCCGGAAACAGTGATTCGCAACAGTCCACGGCTGCGAGTTCTCGCCAGGGCAGGGGTTGGATTTGACGCAATTGATGTGCCTGCCTGTGATCGGCACGATATTGTCGTGGCGACGACACCAGGCTGTAATCATCACTCGGTGGCTGAGCATGCGATTGCCATGCTGATGGCGCTGGGCCGCGGATTTCCGGCGCTGGATCAGGAAGCGCGACGTGGCGAATGGAACCGGAATCCCCTGCCCCGCGTCTGGGGAAGGACTCTGGGGCTTGTAGGTCTGGGACGTATCGGGCAGGCTACGGCGATTCGTGGAATCGGTCTGGGAATGAATGTTGTGGCGTACGATCCATTCCCGCCACAGCAGTTCCTTGCTGAACACAATATTCCGATGCTTTCGCTGGAAGAGCTGTTTCAGCAGTCAGATTTCATTTCACTGCATCTGCCGATGTCGACAGAGACGCATCATCTGATCAATGAAAACAGTATTCAGACCATGAAAGAGGGGGTGGTCATCATCAATACGGCTCGCGGTCCGCTGATTGATGAACCTGCTCTGATTACCGCACTGCAGTCCGGCCGGGTGCGTGCGGCCGGACTGGATGTGTTCGAAACGGAACCTCTGCCTGTTTCCAGTCCATTGCTGCAGATGCCGAATGTGCTCGTCAGCGGCCATGTTGCCGGTCTGGACAATGAGTCGCACGACGCAACCTGGGAGATGGGTGCAGCTGTAATCCTGAAACTGCTGGCCGGGCAATGGCCGGCGGAATGCATTCAGAACATGCGAGGTCGCTCCGACTGGAAATGGCAGGCGTAGTCTCGCATTCTGCCGGCCTGCATTTCCAGCGCAGCAGCCGGAGATCGTCGCGGGAACAAGCTGTTTCCCGACGGGCATGGCATCCGACTGACCCGCATGGGGATACCTGCACTGCTGCGTGGATCGACGCAGATCGACGCGGTCCTGCAGTGCAGCACAAACAAATCAGAAAAGCCCGGCATTCTGCTGAATGACCGGGCTTTTTTTGTGCCTGTGAGTGACAGATTCTGATCAGCTGGTTGCCTTTTCAGCAGCCTGCTCTTCTGCAAGTTCCTGCAGTGCTCGTTTGTAGTCTACGGGCATTACCTTGTGGAACTGCGGAAGTGTCTCGTCCCAGCGGGCCAGGATATCCTCGCCCACCGTGGAACCGGTATAGCGAACATGGTCGCTGATGATCTTCCGGAGTTCCGCGATGTCCGCTTCCGCTTCCACGCGTTCGAGTTCAACCATTTCAAGATTGCAGTTGATCAGAAACTCCTGTGCCGGATCGAAGACGTACGCCACTCCACCTGACATTCCGGCGGCAAAGTTGCGACCTGTCCGACCAAGAACGACAGCCCGACCACCGGTCATGTATTCAAGGCCGTGGTCTCCCACTCCCTCGATGACAGCAGTCGCCCCGGAATTGCGAACGCAGAATCGTTCCGCAGCAATGCCGCGGAAATACGCTTCGCCGGATGTTGCACCATACAGCGCAACATTTCCGATGATCACATTTTCCTCGGCTTTGAAGCGACTGCTCTTTGGTGGATAAACAATCAGACGCCCGCCGGAAAGGCCCTTGCCGGCGTAGTCGTTGGCATCCCCTTCGACTTCGATTGTGACTCCGTGAGCCAGCCAGGCACCGACGCTCTGTCCGACAGAACCTTTCGCCTTGATGTGAATGGTATCGTCGGGGAGCCCTTCAAGGCCTGCAGCTCGACTGACCTCGTTACTCAGAATGGTGCCTAAAGAACGATCGGTGTTGACCACGTCCACTTCGATATTGACTGATTCGCCGTTCTTCAGAGCAGACTCGCACTGCAGCAGCAGCTGCATGTCACGGACGCCGTCCAGTGCGTGATCCTGATCGATGGTGCAGTATGTCTGAACGTCGGCATGAGGCTTCACGGCCGGAGTCAGAATCGGAGAAAGATCGAGTGTCTTTGCCTTCCAGTGCGACACCGATTCATCCAGTTCCAGCATGTCTACTCGACCGACCATCTCATTGATGGTGCGGAAGCCAAGTTCAGCCATGATCTCACGAGTTTCCTCGGCGACCATGAACAGGTAATTGACCACGTGTTCCGGCTTGCCCTGAAACTTCCTGCGGAGTTCGGGATCCTGGGTCGCAATCCCGACCGGGCATGTGTTCAGATGACATTTTCGCATCATGATGCAGCCCAGCGTGATCAGCGGTGCTGTGGCGAATCCGTACTCCTCAGCCCCCAGCATCGTGGCCACAACCACATCTCGACCGGTTTTCAGCTGGCCGTCAGTCTGCAGACGCACACGACTGCGAAGATCATTCATCACCAGCGTCTGATGAGTTTCTGCCAGCCCGAGTTCCCATGGCAACCCGGCATGCTTGATGCTGGTGAGTGGTGAAGCGCCGGTGCCGCCATCAAACCCGGAAATCAGAATGTTGTCCGAGTGTCCCTTGGCAACACCAGATGCAATCGTGCCAACACCGACTTCAGACACCAGCTTGACGCTGATGCGAGCGCGACGATTGGCGTTCTTCAGGTCGTAAATCAGCTGCGCGAGGTCTTCGATGGAATAAATGTCGTGGTGCGGTGGCGGACTGATCAGGCCGACCCCCGGAGTGGAAAGCCGCGTCGATGCAATCACCTTGTCAACCTTGTGACCCGGCAGTTCACCACCTTCACCTGGCTTTGCGCCCTGAGCAATCTTGATCTGAATCTCGTCAGCATTTGTCAGATACCATGAGGTGACACCGAAGCGACCGGATGCGACCTGTTTGATTGCAGAGCGACGAGAATCTCCGTTGTCCATGGGGACAAATCGATCGTACTGTTCACCGCCTTCACCGGTGTTGCTTTTCGCACCGAGCCGGTTCATGGCAATCGCCAGCGCTTCGTGCGATTCAGCAGAAATGGAGCCGTAGCTCATTGCGCCGGAGCAGAATCGTTTCACGATTTCCGCGGCCGGTTCGACTTCGTCCAGAGGGATCGGGTTTCCGGTGCGGAATTTGAGGAGTCCGCGAAGATGACATGCTCGTGTTGTTTCGCGGTTGACGAGTTCTGAAAAATCACGATAAGCGTTCTTGTCTCCCTGGCGGGCTGCCTGCTGAATTCGACCGATGGTGTGTGGATTCCAGGCATGCTGTTCACCACGACGGCGCCAGGCATAAAGCCCGGCGTTGGGAAGTTCAGAGGATGCGGCTTCCGGGTTGTCCGGGAAACCCAGCTGATGACGCATCAGGCCTTCCCGAGCCAGCAGGTTGAATCCGACGCCGCGAATGCGGCTGGGAGTTCCTGCAAAGCACAGATCAATCACTTCCGGTGAAAGTCCAAGAGCTTCAAAGATCTGCGCCCCCTTGTAACTTGCGAGGGTGGAGATGCCCATCTTCGCCATCACCTTGAGCATGCCGCGAGCAACGCCGGTGCGATACGTGGAAATGATCTTTTCATCATCCCAGTCCGATGTCAGTCGACCTGCAT
>JALQUR010000177.1 GCA_023260695.1 Planctomycetaceae bacterium | reverse complement strand
GATGGCATCCCCGTAACAACCCAGTGCCGGACGGAGATCGTCGATCGCGATAAACAGGATATTGAATGGGCGATTGTCGGCTGCGACGATGCATGCGCAGCGAGGCAGAAATGCCAGCATCAGTGTGAACAACTGCAATCGCGGCAGAGACAGCATCAGACGCAATTCCAACAAGCGAATCCATTGAGCGAACTGAACCCGCAGGCGGGCTCCCGTCGCTGTTCAGAGGGATCGGAGCAATGACCTGGCATCGTATCAGACATGGCTTCTGGCAGTACACTCCGCCGTGGAATACGCACGGAGCATTCACAACGGCTGTTTACTTCGTATTATCCGAAGTGGCTGAGATCTGATGCGACCGGAGATCCTGCCGGAACAATCCCAGCCTGACAGCGTCCTGATGGATCTCAGAAAGTAAACAATGAATCTGCAAAGAGAATTCGCCGCTGCACGTTGCAGTCTGTTACTCGGCATGCTGTTTCTGTTGCCTCTGAAGGCCATGGCCGAAACACCGCTCACAGGCCCGATTCAGATTTCCATCGACGCTCGGAGCCTCGACCGACATCTTGTTGAGGCAGAATTGCGGCTGCCATTGCAGCAGGCGGCTGAGGGCCGGCAGATTGCATTGTGGTACCCGAAATGGGTACCTGGTTCGCACGGCCCCGGGGGGCCGGTTGCCAATATCGCGGGTCTGCAGTTTCATGATGCTGCCGGGCAGCGTCTGAACTGGAAACGAACCGGCGGTGAAGTGTATCGGCTGACCGTGGATGTGCCCGCTGGCTGTACCGAGATTCGCGTCGATCTGCGTTACGTCTCGGATCAGCCAACCACCACGTCGTTCGGGCATGACTGCTTCGGAAGTGAGCATATCGGCGTGATCAGCCCGGGCTGTCTGCTCCTGTATCCGGAGGGAGCTGATATCGACCAGCAGCAGATCACGCTGCAGATGAATGTGCCGGATGCATGGACGATTTCTACTGCCCTGCCCCGCAGCGACGATTCTGCAGCGGGCTTTCTGCCTGCGACCTTGCGCAGATTCGTTGACAGCCCGATCATGATCGGGCGTTACTATCAGTCATTCGATCTTGTCGAACATCCTCAGATCTGTCCGCCGCATACGTTGCACGTATTCGCTGACAGTGAAGCCGAGACTGATCTGAACAAGGACGTGGTCCAGAAGTATCGCCAGATGGTGACTCAGACTGCCCTGCTGATCGGATCACATCCGTTCGATCGTTTTGACATCATTCTGGGGGTGACGGGATCGCTTCCAAAGAACGGTCTCGAGCACGCTCGATCAACATTCAATGTTCTGCCGCCCGGTTCACTGCGTTCCACGGCATCCCTGAAGGGCTGGGACAGGCTGCTGGTTCCGCATGAATACCTGCACGCCTGGTGCGGCAAATACCGTCGACCGGCTGGCATGCTGACGAGTGACTTTCATACCGCCAAGGACACCGAACTGCTCTGGGTGTACGAGGGTCTGACGCAGTACCTGGGAGAACTGGTCGAAGCACGCAGCGGTCTGATGAGCGAAGATGAGTTTCGTCAACGACTGTTTGTGGAGCTTCGCGCGGCGATGAACCAGGAAGGTCGGCAGTGGCGAACGCTGGCTGACACTGCCGCCGCTTCCCACATTCTGCGGGCTTCCAGTCCATTCTGGTCTGAGCTGCGACGAAGTCAGGACTACTACATGGAGGGAATGCTGTTCTGGCTGGAAGCAGACGCAAGAATTCGCCAGCTCAGTGGTGGAGCAAAAACACTGGATGACTTCTGTCACAGCTTTTTTCGGGGGACAGCTGATGTCACGGTGCCGTCAGCGTATGGTCGCAATGATGTGATCACGCATCTGAATGAGATTGCCGAGTATCAGTGGGACAGCCTGATTACTCGCCGTGTAGAGTCCTTGCAGCAGGAGTTTGATCCGCGATTTGTGGATCTGCTGGGTTACCGCCTGCAACCGGGAGAAAAGCCGCAGTCCATACCAGGTAACACGTTTCGGCAATCCGGTGGGATTGATGTGCTGGATTCGCTGGGTATGGTGCTGTCGGGAGACGGTCGAGTTCAGCGCGTCAGACTGGGGGGGCTTGCGGACTCGGTCGGGCTGCGGCGGGGGACTGAGATTATCGGAGTCGGGGAGTATCGCTGGAGCGAGAAGCGATTTCTTGAGGCGGTCCAAAAGTCTTCCGAGACAAAGTCTGTCGAGCTGCTGATTGCTCAGGGAGAACGCCTCGTGACTCTGCAGCTGCCATTTGACCGCGGACTGCAGTACTGGAATCTGGTCCGTGAGGAATCAGAAGTCGATGTGTTGTCGCAAATCCTGAAATCGCTGGAACCGTGATTCCATACTGCACGTCAGTGCCGGATGTATTCAGGCCTGAGCAGCGCTGATTGCTGTACTGCGATGCGTGGTTGGCCGTGGCTGAAATGCCGGTGAACACGGTCAGGCAATCCACTCCGAAATCACTTCACCACCAACATCCGTCAGTCGGAAATCACGTCCCTGGAAGCGATAGGTGAGCTTCAGGTGATCCAGTCCGAACTGATGCAGCATCGTTGCGTGCAGATCATTGATATGCACCGGATTCTCTTCCGGATACCAGCCAATTTCATCAGTGGACCCCCACGTCAGTCCGCCTTTGAGACCTCCGCCTGCCAGCAGCATGGTATAGGCAGAGGGGTGGTGATCGCGGCCTGTGTTCGCGGCCCGCCCGGAACGATTTTCACCCAGCGGAGTTCGGCCGAATTCACTGGCCCAGGTGACCATCGTTGAATCCAGCATACCGCGTTGCCTGAGGTCTTTGATCAATGCGGCGATCGGCTGGTCTACACATTCCGCGTTGTGAAACAGATTGAAGTCCAGTTCGCTGTGCTGATCCCATGATGCATGGATGATGTTCACAAATCGAACTCCGCGTTCCACAAGTCTGCGGGCCAGCAGGCAGTTGCGTGCGAATGTATCGTAGGTCTGGAGATGTCCCAGCGTGCCGCGCCAGACCTTCTTCGGTTCTGGCCGACCGACGCCGTACATTTCCAGTGTCTGTTGTGATTCCTGAGACAGATCAATCAGCTCAGGAGCGGCAGTCTGCATCCGATTGGCCAGTTCATAGCTGGCAATTCGACTGGCGATTTCCGGGTCGTGAACTTCCTGGTACCGCCGCTGATTTGCTGATTTCAATGCATCCAGCCCTGCACGCTGAAGTTCCGGAGGAATGCCCTTCGGGCTGGACAGATTCAGTACTGGTTCGCCCTGATTGCGGAACAGAACACCTCCGTAGCTGGAGGGCAGAAAGCCGCTTTGATACAGGGTGGCTCCTCCGCTGCTGCCGCGACCGGCCGTCAGGACCACGTAGCCGGGAAGACTGGCAGAGCTGCTGCCGAGACCGTAGTTGATCCACGCACCCATCGTCGGCATGCCAAACCGCGAGACGCCACACTGCATCATCAGCTGGCCAGGATGATGGTTGAATTCCTCACTGTACAGGCTGCGGACCATGAGCAGTTCATCAGCAACACTTCCCAGCTGCGGCAGCCAGTCAGAAAACTCCATCAGGCGGTCGAGAGCTCGTCTTTATCAGGCCAAAACTTCATCAGGGCCAATATAAGCACAATCGACCGTCGCACTTTTTGACCAGGTCAAAAGGTGCGACTCTGCGACACATCGAGCGACAGAATCAAATAAAGACACATTTCTAGTGTTTGTCACTTCGCACAGCCAACCGTCGCACTTTTTGACCTGGTCAAAAAGAGCGACCGTTGATGCTGCTC
>JALQUR010000099.1 GCA_023260695.1 Planctomycetaceae bacterium | reverse complement strand
CAGCAGCATTACAAAAAGAGATTTTTTCATAGTGAATCGCTGAGTTTGGAAAAGTGTGGTGACAGGAGTGGAATTGCCGTGGTTCTTCGCATGACGCAGATCCGGCCCGCAGCTGCAAAGCTCTTTGCGGAGGCACAACTTATCGTTGCTCTGATGGGTTACCGCAGCTGCACTGCAAATCAGCGGTCAGCCCGAGCCTGAAGCTGTCGCGGTACAGCAAGGGCAAACTTCTGAATTCCTTCGGAATGATGCTAACGGCGCCCCTTGAAAAATGGAAATCTCCCTGCATTGGGAGCATGATTCTCAGGGATTGCTTAACCTGTCCGCTAATGCGATCTGTGCGGTTGTTCAGTCATCGCTGCGACTGCGGGCTGCCTGGCGAAGAAACCGGCGGGTGGCACTGAGGATCAGTTTTTCACCCAGCCACGGGAATGCCTCGCGCAGCACAAAAACCGGCCGCAGCCACGGAAAGTTCAGAATCACTTCCGGTCGCGGGCGCAGAATCAGTGACTCGACGGCACGGGCCACGGCCGCTGCTGTGGTACCACCAAGGTGCAGCGGTGTTCTGCGTCCTGTTGCACGAACGATTTCATCGTAGATTCCACCGTCTGTGGCAAACCCGGGGCAGACTGCGGAGGCTTCGATGCCGGTTCCTTTCAGCTCCCCGCGGAGCGCCTGGGTGAAGGCAATCAGTCCGGCTTTTGTTGCACCATAAACGGCACCGAACGCGGGACCATGCTTGCCGGCGGTGGAGGCCATGTTGATGATGTGCCCGGATCGTTGCTCCCGCATGATGGGCAGGACATGTCTGGTGAGCAGAATGGCCCCGGTCAGGTTCGTGGCAATCGTCTGCTGAATGGAATTTTCAGAAAGTGAGTCGAGGTCTGCGAAGCACTCGATTCCGGCATTGTTGATGAGGACATCCACGCGTCCCGCCTGTTCTCTGGCGGACTCAGCCAGTTTCCGCACGGAATCAGGATCGCCCACATCTGTCGGAATCACAATTGCGTCGCCGCCGGCTGCACGTAGTTCTTCGGCCAGCTGCCGCAGTTTGTCAGTGGAGCGTGCTGCCAGAATCAGCCGGCAGCCTGACGGGGCAAGGCGACGGCAGATTGTACGGCCAATTCCCGCAGATGCTCCGGTGACCAGAATGACAGAATCAGAAATCGGACGCGACATGGAACTCTCAGCAGAGGAACAGAGTGAGGGGGGCGGCACCGACAGAACCTGAGACTGCGATTTTTTTTGCTGTTTTCGAGTCCCCTTTCCTGACTCAGCAGTTCGAGCTGATCAGAATGCAGCAGGTTGTATCAGATTGATTGCTCGCCGTGCAGTTACGGATTGAGCAGCAGGATTCCGGGAAACAACGTTCATGTCTGCTTCTTTACTGCGTTTGCTTGTACTCACCGGCAGTAACGATGAACGAATCCGTTCTGCGTGGCAGTCACTGGAGCAGATTCTTGCGGATCATGCCGGGGTAGAAGTCGTCGCAGTGCTCGGCGGTGATGCTCAGATTCCGCAGGACATTACTGCGGATCTTGCCCTGGTACTGGGCGGCGACGGCAGCATGCTTCGCGGTTGTCGCCAGCTGGGCGATCGCCAGTTGCCGATCCTGGGTGTGAATCTTGGTCGGCTGGGCTTCCTTGCAGATCTCAGTCCGCAGGAATTTGAGGCAAGCCTGGACAGTCTGTGCAGCGGTGAGTACTCGATTGTTGATCACATGATGTTCGAGTGTACTCACCAGTTTGCTGATGGTTCGCAGCAGGTC
>JALQUR010000084.1 GCA_023260695.1 Planctomycetaceae bacterium | reverse complement strand
GAATCACTCGCACGCAACGTTGTGCGATCTCATCCGGAATCTGCTCAGTGCCGGACAGCCCGCCCATCGAGATCAGCGTCACATCAAACAGATCAAGAGCCGTTTTCACCATGTGATAGCTGCGCACCTCGCCGCCGCCTCCGGCACTGCGTGGCGTCTGATAGCAGAAAAGAAGGCATTTTCTGCGGCGTTTATTTGTCATCTGTTACTGGCACCTGGTTCTGACTGATCCGAATAGCGGTGTTCCGCATCTGCTTTGCGGAAGGAAATCGGTACGTTAGCACAGACGTCCAGTATCTCGCAGCAAATGCTCCCATGATCGAAGGATCTTTCCTCGGGATGCTCCCAACTTGCCGTGATGGACGACGAACGGAAGTACCAGGTGATCCTACGGCAGTACTGGCGGGGTCGACATTCCACCTTGTTCATTGAGTGGATACTGCCCACCGTGGGATTCCATGGATGCGATGAGGCCCTGCATCATCTCGTGCAGCACCCTGGGTTCCTGCTCCGCCAGGTTACTGGATTCAAAAGGGTCACTGGCAAGATTGTAGAGCTGGTAACGGGAGTTCTCGGAACCCTCAGACGGGTGGTAATGGTAGATAACTTTCCAGTCGCCATTGCGATAAACCGTGAAATAGTCGCTGCGATGAGGTGCGTGCGGGTAATTCATCAGGAACCGCTGCTCGCGTGACTTGTCTTCCTGACCGGCAAGCATCTTCCGCATGGATGAGCCATCGACGGGATGGGATTCAGGAGCGTTCACGGATGTGATGTCAAGAATCGTGGGGAACAGGTCGTACACCGCAGCGACCTGAGGATGGATCCTGCCAGCAGGGATCCTGACCTGCTGCTGTGCTGTTGCCTTGTCATTCCGTTCAGCCCACGCAGCGATGAATGGCACACGCATTCCGCCTTCGTAGTGAGCACCCTTCTTTCCCCGCAGTGGTGCCGCACAGGCGACCTCATGCTGATGACCGAGCGGAGCGTCCGACCCATTGTCGCCAAGGAAGAACACGAGGGTGTTGTCGGCAATTCCGAGCTCCTGCAGATGATCCAGCATGTCATTGAGAGATTTGTCCATGCCTTCGATCAGGGTTGCAAACGCCTGTGCCGGCTTGCTCCTGCCAGAGTCGGCATAGTGATCAGCAAAGCGGGGATCTGACTGAAACGGTGCGTGTACTGCGTAGTGAGCAAAATACAGGTAGAACGGCTGCTGCTTTGTGACGGCTTCGGAAACTCGTGCCTTCGCCTCAATGGTGAGCGCTTCCGTCAGGAAGGTATCGCTCCCGTGGTACTTCTGGAGGTGGGGCACTGCATGACCCTCTCTTTTGGTGCCCCAGCCAAAGTTTTCCTCCGCGTAGTAGCTGCCCGGGGCACCAAATGACGCACCGCCGATATTGTCAGTAAATCCAAGGTTTGCGGGGTCCGCACCTGGTGACTGGCGATTTCCAAAGTGCCCCTTGCCCACGTGAATGGTGCGATACCCTGCTTCTGCCAGCAGGCCGGGCAGAGTCACATCAGTCGGGGAAAGACCCTGCCAGTTCCATTCCTCAGGGCCCAGCGGGCCACGGTTGTTCTGGTCCGGATTAATCCAGTTGGTAACGTGGTGCCGAGCAGCATTTTGCCCGGTCATGATGGAAACCCGTGTCGGTGAGCAGACGCTCATCGCGTAGAACTGATTGAAACGGATCCCCTGAGCCGCCAGACGCTCCATCCCGGGTGTGCGGTAGTAGTCATTCAATGGATAACGCTTTGGTCCGCCGTCTGCATCAGTCAGAAACGGCACTGATGTATCCATGACTCCCATGTCGTCGACCAGAAACACCATGATATTGGGACGGGAATCCGGCTCGGTGGCCGATGCTGGAGCAGTGCAGACTGAGATCGCAAGCATCAGCAGTGGCAGGGTGCGGAGCAGAAGATTGTTCATGAGTTAACGTTCCTGCAACAGTTCTTCGTGGACACGGGCAGACATCGTCAGCCAAGTGCTGCCTGAATTCGATTCACAAGGGAGTTGGTCGGAAATGTACTGCCCTGCAGCATCCATGATGATGCCGCCAGAAACCTGTGACGGTACGGTTCGGAAACCTTCATGCAGTCTTCAAGCACTGCAGAACTGAACTTGTAGTCGTGCGAGTCATTTCCCTTGAGAAACACGAGGCGACGTGCAGCGTCGATCAACGATTCAGCGGTGTTTCCGGAGTCCAGGTAACTGAGCACCTGTGCACCTGCCTGCTCACGCGATTGACCCACATCTCTGAAGATTGAATCGATGGATGCCGCCCCGGCTCTGGATGCTGACAACTGCATTAGTCTCGAGGAATTGACGGCTCCCCTGCCCCGCATCGCCTCGCGGAATTGTGGCAGGAACGCTGCATTCTGCAACAACAGAGAAAGTCGAGTACTCGGCGTGGTGACATGATCAAAGAGAAATCGAAGTGCATTTGTGGATGTTGCTGCATGCAGTGACACGATGCCTGACTGCCGCATCAGCAGTTCGCCGGATGCAAGATGCAGAGCATCATAGATGCACTGTGGAGAAATCCCCGCGTTCAACTGGTCGACTACCGATTCGGCAGCGTCGTCAGCAGAGCCGGAGTGCAGCACAGAAATCAGATTCTGAACTGCTCCGTCATCCTGGCGACCCGAGACCCAGTCTGCACGGACCTTCTGCATCAGATCCTGATTATGCCGCCATGATCGATCAGCCGCCAGGTCGCTGCGAGCTGGATTCGGCTCCCCGTTGTGATTGAGCATCGCGTACGCCAGTGATCTGAGTACCGGCTCGGAATGCTCCCAGCCAATTGTCTGCAGCGTTCGCCATGCATTCGCAAGAAAGATTGGCTTGTGGCCGATGCTGCGGAAGTCTCTTGCCGCGTACGTGGCAAAAAGTTCCAGGGTTTCGTTGGCATCCAGGTGACGTGCCACCGCTGCAGCGGACACGTCAGCCTGTTCTTCGTGCCAGTCACGCATCGCCTGATGAAAGCTGTCACGCACATGCTCCTGATCTGGCACGGCGGATTCGCGAACAGGTGCCATGGTCCAGTTTCCCTCCTGGACGTCGCGGGCCTGCGAACTCTTGAATTCGTCCAGTGCCCAGAGCAGCGGCAGCCAGCGATCTTCGTCCGGTGAAGCAAGGCTGGCCAGGTGGGCTGAGTGCACAACGAGCACCGCATGGAACTTGAAGCCGACCGACGGACGTGGCTGTACGTTACGTACGCCTGCCAGAAACAATGCTGCAAGCACTTCACGATAGCTGAGCCCGTCCCGAATACGTCGAGCAATCACTTCAATCAGACGATTCCGGTCAGTGTCCTCAATCAGCTTGACCAGTGGTTCGATCTCCGGACGCAGTTGCACAACGCCTTCGGGGACTGCCGCGTCCAATGCTGAGATGGTCCGCAGACCGGGAAGTAGCGGGACGGCACCGGAGAGAAACGCGGAGGTGCCGGATGTTGTCAGGAATCTTCGACGATTGAGTGGCATTGCGCACCTCGCTGAACAGTTGAAGGGTGTGTGCAGGAATACCACGATGCGTGCCGACAAGCAAACCGACAGGCAGCAAATGTCAAGCCGTTTTCTCCGCGAAACTACTCAGTACGCTTGCCGGGTGGCGACAGGCCATGACTGGAAGTTCGGTGAGGAATCACTCATTGTCTTGATTGGCGTCCTTGTCCACCCGAATCCATCCGGAGCCGCTGAAAACGTGTTCCTCACCTGTCGTGATGACGCCGTGTCGGTATATCTCCGGAGATGGGGAGACATCGTCTGAGTCTCTAAAACGTCTGACTGTCCTGCGATACCACTGCTCGGTTTCGCCCCCAGCGGCAATGCCCCCCTGCTGCATGAATTCAAAGCGCATATCAACCGCAACGGAGCCATCGACCGGGGAATACTGTCGAAACGCATGCAGGATCCATGCTTCCCGGTCAGCGGCGATCCAGATTGCCACCAGACTCCCGGATTCCATCTCGTAACACAGGTTGATCCGATAGAAATCTGCCGGCAGAGAAAACTTATTCTGATTGTCCAACGCCGCCCTGCTCTGCACATACACGAAGGTGGCGTCGTTTTCAGCAGGCCAGTCCATCTCATAGGCAATCGGCCAGTGGGAGATGCTCGCGTGCTGCAGTTTTCCAGATCGCTCTTTATGGAACAAAATGCCCTCGGGACTCAGATCGTCACCCCTGCGAATGGAAATCTCATATCGATCTGAGTGCTGGCGGTAGTTGAGGACTGTGTTGGATTCTTTGTCCCAGAGCGGATGGTCAGCAAAACGGTCCTGCCGAATAGCGTCGATCACACCCAGTGGCACTGTTCCATCCTTCCACGGATACCACGCTGCGATCTGGTACGGAAACGATGACGAATCGAAATCTGCAGAGAAGATGAACCAGTGCAATTCGCCCTGCTGCAGGGAATCGTGTCCAAGTTTCAGCCCGTCAATACGGCGTTGCTCTGCTTCGGGATCAGCGACATACCCAGGACTGATTTGCAGACGGATTACCTCGGGAATGTCACCGGATGCAAGTTGAGGCTGGAGCCATGCCTCCACGCGGTGGTCACCATCTGCAGGACGGTCATCAACTTCAACAAGCCTGACAATACGCGCCAGACAGCCAGCAGACGCGTGCAGCAGAATTGGCTCTGCTGAGTCTGTCGAAGCTGAGTGAGGATGCTCTCTGCAGGCGACACTTGCCAGCGGGAGC
>JALQUR010000064.1 GCA_023260695.1 Planctomycetaceae bacterium | reverse complement strand
CATGTATCTGCAATGGGCGCGAACACTGTTTTTCGTTCCGGCGCTTGCTGGTGGGGTGTTTGGACTGCTCGGCGGTTATCTGACGGACCGCCTCGGGCGACGCAGCGTTCTGACGTGGAGTATTCTGCTGTACGCATTCGGAGCCTTTGCGGCCGGGTCGCTGTCCACCAGTCTTCCCATGCTGCTGTTCTTCCGCTGCTGTGTGTTCATCGGCGTCTGTGTGGAGTTTGTGGCCGCAGTTGCCTGGCTGGCAGAGCTTTTCCCGGATCCGCACCAGCGTGAAAAGGTGCTGGGCTACACTCAGGCGTTTTCTTCCGCCGGTGGGGTTCTGGTCGCCTTCATGAGTGAATTCGCCAGCACCCATGCGGAGTCGTTTCCGGAGATTCAGGGCGGCCATGCCGCATGGCGCTATACACTGATTTCCGGGCTGATTCCGGCAATCCCTTTGATGATCATTCGTCCGTTCCTGCCCGAGTCACCAGTCTGGCAGAAGCGCCGCGATGAGGGTTCACTGAAACGACCCAGCGTTGCAGAACTGTTCAGTCCGCAACTGAAGAAGACAACCATCGTGACTACGCTTGTGTTTGCAACCACGTTTGGTCTGGCCTTCGGGGCAATTCAGCAGAACCCGCAGTTCCTTGGTGGTCACGTTGATACGCTGCAGCAGGTGCAGGCAGAAAAAGCTGCTCGCGAGGCAGAAACCGGGAAGGAATTCACGGCTCAGGAATTCAAGCCAATCGCCGCGAATGTCAAGGACCGGGTCACATCCGGTGTGCAGAAATGGCAGGAAATTGGCGGTCTGATCGGCCGTATTCTGCTCGCTGTGCTTGCTGTTCGTGTGGTCAGCCGCCGCAACCTGTTCCGTATTTTTCAGATCCCCAGTCTGTTGCTGATTCCGCTGCTTTACTGGTGGATTGCCAATAACCTGCAGACTCCGGGGACATTGCAGATATTTCAGTTTGCCATGTTCCTTGCAGGGGTTCTGGTGGTCGGTCAGATGAGTTTCTGGGGTAACTACATCGCGCTGGTCTTCCCTGTTCATCTGCGTGGTACTGGAGAAAGCTTCGCGGCCAATATTGGTGGACGAGTTCTGGGAACCGCCGGTGCTTTTCTGACCCTGACGCTGGCACCGCACCTGGGGCTCAGCAAAGAGCCATCAATTGCCATGGCCGCTGCAATTGTGGGAGGGGGTTACGCCATTCTTGGCGCGGTGCTCACCCCGCTGCTGCCTGAACCACTTCCGGAAGCTGAAGAAGGCTGAGTCTCACCGGGCGTATCAACACCGGTGATCCGGCGACTTGCTGTTCAGGGAGTATCCCGGCTGTGACAAGGGTGATTTCCAACGTTGCCTGCACGCGCTGCGGTTGTGTCTGTGATGACCTCACAGTGACCGTGGCAGAGAATCGGATTGTGGACTTCACCCCGGACTGTTCGCTGGCAAGTGAATGGTTCAACTGGCTGCGGGATCAACCAGAGGTGCCGGCAGCATTGATCGATGGTCGGCCTGCCGAAATGGATGCCGCAATCCAGCACGCTGCAGAGATCCTCGACAAGTCCAGCCTTCCGCTCATCTTTGGCCTCTCACGCAGCAGCACCGACGGACAACGAAAGGCGTGTGAGCTTGCTGACAAGCTCGGGGCGGTGATCGATTCCACTGCTTCGCGCGGGCATGGCCCAAGTATTCTGGCGTTTCAGGCAGCTGGAGAATCCACGTCGACTCTCGGCGAAGTTCGCCACCGCGCTGACCTCGTGATTTACTGGAACAGTGACCCGCTGTACTCGCACCCGCGTCATCTGGAACGATTCGTGGAGTCTCCCGGGCAGCACTTTCCAAATGGGCGTCATGGACGTCATGTTGTTGTGGTGGACAACCGCCCCACAAAAACCTCTGCGGCAGCCGACACGTTTCTGCAGATTCCCCGCGGGAGCGACTTTGAAGTGCTTTCGCTGCTCCGATGCCTGATCAGGGGCATTCCGATTGCTCCGGAACAATTCGACGGACTGCCCGCGGAAGGGATTCGAGGATTGGCGGAACGCATGCGGCTCTGTCAGTTCGGTGCCATTTTCTTCGGGATCCGTCTGGCTGCTGCGGGAAATGGGCATGCATCGGTGGAAGCTCTGCTGCGCCTCGGAACGGAGCTGAATGATTACACAAGATTTGTCGTCCGCCGGATGCGCGTACCGGGGGATGTGACAGGTGCGGACAGCGTACTTTGCTGGCAGACCGGATACCCCTTCAGTATCAGTCTGAGCCGCGGTTATCCGCGTTACGGACCTGGAGAGTATTCTGCCGAAAACCTGCTGGAACGAGGCGAAGCGGACTCCGTTGTGCTGGTGGGCGGAGAGCGGATTTCGCGTCTGTCTGAAGCCGCGCAGAAGCATCTGCAGCGAGTCCCGGTAATTCTGCTGGATCCGGCCGGGCTCAACTGGGACGTCCAGCCGCAAGTGCGATTCCACACAGCGATTTATGGAATTCACTGCCGAGCAACTGCTTACCGCATGGATGAGGTTCCCGTTCCGCTCCGAAAGATTCTGGACAGCCCGCTGCCGACAGATCATGAGATTCTCGATCGCCTGATCGGCTGCGTGAGCGGGGCACCTGGCTGACAGAACGTCCGTACAGGCCTTGTCTGCTGTTGTTTTCACGAAATGTTGTCTTCGGTGTCGCAGAATTGACGACATTAAAGTTTGGGAATTGATTCCTGTTGCAGATGCAGCATGGCGAGACCGGATGCTCCGGAATACCATGGAGTAAGTCCGAGTCGTCCTGCCAGAAACGATCACTGTGGAACCCTCAGTCAGCCTGCCTCAGGATCCCGATGATTCTGGCCTGCCGGAACTCCTTCCATGAAACCAGCCTTCCAATGCCCCAGGTGCAACTTCCGCTTTCGCACGGATGCACGCAATGTCGGTCGTCGCATCCGCTGTCCGCGCGCGGAATGCGGTGCCGAATTTCAGTTGCGGCAAAGTGGGGCTGATCCGGCACCTGCAGCATCTGCGCAGCGTCCTCCGGCCATTCACACTGCTGAACGTCGTCCTGCAGCATCCGTTCAAGTGCCACCATCCCGGGCGGAGCAGCGTTCACGTCGCATGCTGCAGAAGTTTGGTTCCGTAAGTCGCACCGCAGATCAGAAATTCTCGTTCCGCAGCATGTTTGTTGCTGTGGGTATTCTGCTGGGATGTACTGGCATTGCTGCGGGTGTCCTGAATTCATTCGGACTGCTGCCGGAAAGTCTCACCGGCGTCGTTGCTCAGACAGAATCCTCGCAGTCGGCTGATGACATCCTTGCCGCAGCCGGAGACGCACTGCCGGTTTCTCTGTCAGAGCAGGACATCCGCCTGCAGCAGCGTCAGGAAGTGCTCGACAAGAAGATCCTGCCTTACCTGCGAACCTATTGTCTGGACTGCCACGGGCCGGACGAACAGGAGGGTGGAATTCGTGTGGACACGATCACCGATCCGCGTGAATTCCTCACTGACCATCGCAAGTGGGAACGAGTTTATCGGATGCTCAACGCTGGCGCAATGCCTCCTGCGGGGCATGAGCCTGTGCCATCAAAGGACGAGCATCAGGAAGTGCTGGATGCGATTTATGATGAGATCTACAACTTTGATTGTGAGCTTGTTCAGCACGCCGGTCGCCCGGCTGTGCAGCGGCTCAACCGAGCCGAATACAACAACACGATCCGGGATCTGTTCGGAGTCAGTATCACTCCCGCAGATGATTTTCCGCAGGACGATGTTGGTGAGGGGTTTGACAACATCGGCGACGTGCTCAGTGTCCCGCCACTGCTGCTGGAAAAGTATCTGGACGCTGCAGAGTCGGTTGCGGCGGAAGTGATTGATACTCGCGACTTCTCCAAAGGGCTCCGACTGGATTTTCCGGCCGACAAACTCCGCATGGCTGATCGAGGTCGTCCGGCGATTGACAGCCAGGGCTTTGGGACCTTGTCCACAACCGGTCGCATCGGAACTCGGGTTTCGGTCCCCGTCGCCGGCGAATATCTCATTCTGATTGAGGCGAATGCGACGCAGGCTGGCAACGAACTGGCCCGTATGGCTCTCCTGATCGATGGCGAGTCACAGCTGGAAACGGAGATCCCCGGACATCGGGAGCTGAAGACTGTGGAGCAGGTGGTCACACTGACGGAAGGTGAGCATCTTGTTGCCGCCGCTTTTCTCAACGACTTCTATGAACCTGAGGCTGAGGATCCAAAGCGTCGTGACAGAAACATGGGTGTCCGCAGGCTGACGGTCTCCGGTCCGCTGGGCGGTGACGTGGATCTGCATCATGAACTGCACCGTCGCATCGTGACGGTGCGGCCTTCAGAAAATGTTGGTGTCAGACAGGCGGCCACACAGGTGCTGCAGCCGCTGCTGACGCGAGCATTTCGTCGTCCGGCTACGGATGCTGAGGTGGACCGCTATGCCGCGCTTGTTGACAGCGTGGTGACGGAACATGACGAATCCTATGACTACGGGATGTTTGTGGCGGTGCAGGCGATCCTGGTTTCGCCCGAGTTTCTGTTTCGACTGGAAACTGCTCCTGCCGACGCAGAGTCGGCGGAGGATCGTGCTCTGAATGACTATGAGATTGCCTCACGCCTTTCATATTTTCTCTGGAGTACAATGCCGGATGACGAACTGTTTCGGCTTGCTCAGACGGGTGAACTGCATCAGCCGCAGGTTCTTCGTGAGCAGGTTGATCGCATGCTCCAGGATCCCCGAGCGACAACTCTGGGAGACAATTTTGCCGCGCAGTGGCTCAATCTGCGGAATCTTGCAGAAGTGGATCCCAATCCGGAATTGTTCCCGGACTTCAATGAAGAGCTGCGAGCTGACATGGCGCAGGAAACGCTGCATTTTTTCAACTCACTGGTGTCCGACGATCGCCCCGTGGCGGAGTTTCTGAATGCAGATTACACCTATGTGAATCAGCGTCTTGCCGAATACTATGGCCTGCCATCCGTGGACGGTGAGGGATTTCAGCGTGTTTCGCTTGCTGGCACAAAGCGGTCCGGCGTGCTCACCCATGCCAGTATCCTGACGCTCACTTCGAATCCCGGCCGAACCAGCCCGGTCAAGCGTGGCAAATGGATTCTCGAGAACATCCTTGCCCAGGCACCTCCTCCGGCACCGCCAGGTGTTCCGGATCTGGAGGAAAGTGCCGATGCATCAGCGAATCTGAGCCTGCGGGAACAGCTCGAAATTCATCGTGCGGACCCTGGTTGTGCGGTCTGTCACATCACCATGGACGCACTCGGCATGGGCTTTGAGAATTTTGATGCGATTGGACGCTGGCGGGATGAAGAAGCGGGGAAACCAGTTGATGCCTCAGGAGATCTTCCGGATGGCGGCCATTTTTCCGGGGCAATTGAGCTGATCGGGATTCTCGAACAGCAGCAGGACAAGTTTATCAGGGCCTTCACCGAAAAGCTGATAACCTATGCTCTGGGGCGTGGCCTTGAGTATTATGACAGATGTGCTGTGGATCGAATTGTGGAATCCACCTCAACGTCAGAGCATCGATTTTCGGCTCTGGTAAAGGCCATTGTTCTTTCCGATCCTTTTCTGAAGAGAAGTTCCACCCGAGAAGTTTCCACACCACTGGCGCAACGGTGATGCAGATTCGTTCAGCGACACGTTGAATCTGCCTGGAAAACACCGCAGAATACCCGGTTGAGTTTGCCGATTCTTCGGGAACTGCCGGACCAGAGAGAGACCGCTTGCGGCGGCCTGGCGACAGACAACAGGAGTATCACTGAAATGAGGCGAAGAATTCTGCATCGCAGAACACTGCTGCGCGGCTCCGGGATGGGACTGGCATTGCCGTTGCTGGAGTCGATGACACCGGCGTCAGCGCGGTCCATCACGGCTGAGGCGGCTCCTGTTCGCATGGCCTGTCTGTTTTTCGCCAACGGGGCCATCATGGACCGCTGGCGTCCTCAGGGTGAGGGGACAGAGTTTGAGTTCTCTCCGACTCTGCAGCCACTGGCCGACCTGAAACAGGATCTGCTGGTCATTGAAGGGCTGACTCAGCATCACGCTCGAGCAAACGGTGATGGCCCCGGCGATCATGCTCGAAATGCCAGTGCCTTTCTGACAGGCGCACAGCCTCGCAAGACATCCGGGGCTGATATCAGTGTGGGGCAGTCCATTGACCAGGCTGTCGCAGCGCGGATTGGCGCTCACACGCGACTTCCATCGATCGAGCTGGGGATTGACCGCGGCCGCAACGCCGGCAGCTGCGATTCCGGGTACAGCTGTGCTTATTCCTCCAATATCTCCTGGAAATCGGCCACCACGCCCTGTGCCAAGGAAGTGAATCCCCGATCCGCCTTTGAACGAATCTTCGGGACTCCGGAACAGGCCGCCGATACGGAACGTCGTCGCCGGAACAGACGCAGCATTCTGGATTTTGTTGCCGATGACACACGTCGTCTGCAGCCATCGCTCAGCGGTGCTGATCGCCAGAAGCTCGACGAATACTTCACCAGTCTGCGTGACGTGGAAGAACGACTGGCTCGAGCTGCTCAGGAACCGCTCGAAATCCCGGAGCTTGCGCTGCCGGAAGGTGTGCCCGGCGATCTGCGAGAACACATCAATCTGATGTTCGACATTCTTCTGCTGGCCTTCCAGACGGATTCCACTCGTGTCGCATCGCTCATGCTGGCCGATGCCGGAAGCAATCGCACGTATCCGGAAGTTGATGTCCGGGACGGTCATCATCATCTGTCACATCACCGGGATGACGAAGACAAGAAGGAACAGATCTCTCGCATCGATCGCTATCTTGTGGAACGCCTCGCACATTTCCTCACGCGGCTGAAGGAAACCCCTGAAGGGGACTCAAATCTGCTCGCCAACAGCATGGTGCTGTACGGTAGTGCCATTTCTGATGGCAATCGACATTCGCATGATGATCTGCCGATTGTTCTGGCTGGGGGCGGTGGCGGAACGATTACCGGTGGCCGATATCTGAAACTGCCGGGTGAAACCCCGTTGAACAACCTGTTCCTGTCCATGTCCGACCGCATGGGAGCACCGCTCGAAACTCTTGGCGACAGCACAGGGCGTGTCACCGAGATTGACTGAACCGGCTGAGAATGATCTGCGGGGCTGGCTGCCAGGTGTGTTGCAATCAGCTCAGACTGCCGTGAACAATTGTTGCTGACACAGGGTGTTATGAAGCAGTAAAGGGTGCCGCTGCGCTGTCTGCCATTGTCTGGTTGCAGGGAAACCTGTTCTCACTTGCGTTGACAGCAATCCGAGGCACTTTGTGAAGAACCAGTCGAGGACGAAAACCGGATGGGATTGATTCAATTCCTTGTCGAGCGACCTGATCTGCTGGCTTCCAGTCTCGAGTCTGAGCACGTTGACTTCGTGATGTACGACGGGCGCATTGCTGCGTCGACGGTTGAGTCGTTCGGGAGGGCTTTATGATTTGTGGTAAAAGGCAACGGTCGAGGTCGTGGTCGAGGTCGAGGTCGTGGTCGGGGTCGAGGTCGAGGTCGTGGTCGGGGTCGAGGTCGTGGTCGGGGTCGAGGTCGTGGTCGGGG
>JALQUR010000006.1 GCA_023260695.1 Planctomycetaceae bacterium | reverse complement strand
CAGAAACACTCGGGGTGCCTCGAGGCCCGCCGCCCCAGCCATTTTCAAGGTAGCTGCCAATGCGGGTCTTCCAGAGCTGTGTTCCATCAGCGACGCTGAATGCCATGAGCAGATCGGACGAGTTCTCATCCTTGCCATCTGAACCCATTGTGAAGAGGCGTTCGCCGACGATTGCGACTCCGGAATAGCCCAGCCCGGCATCACGAGTGTCCCAGAGTTTCTTGGGGCCACCTTCCGGCCATTCTGAAAGCAATCCGGTCTCGGTGGAAATATCGTCGCGGGCAGGGCCACGCCATGCCGGCCAGTCACCAGCCTGGAGCGTGACCAGAGCAGGCAGCAAACAGACCAGAATTCCAGTCTTCCTCATCATTCAGACTCCGTAGCTGACAGAACAGGGCGGGGACTGCTGTTTGCCCCGGCGAGCGTTGCATTCTACTGGTGCAGTCGAAATGTGGAAAGCAGCCGGACAGGCCGGCGCGATTGTCTGTCATATTCGGAACTGTTCCGTCGAGTTCTGCAGCTGAATGCAGACCGCGGAAGGATCGCTCAGAGATCGATATCATCTGCAAAGCTGGCGTCACTCATGATGATGCGGTAGCGCTCACTGGCATCCTTGCCGAGCAGCTGATGAAACGTCTTGTCAGCTTCGAGCTGACTTTCGATGTTCACCTTGAGCAGGGTGCGTACCGCCGGATTGAGCGTGGTATCACGCAGCTGAGCGGAGTTCATTTCTCCAAGTCCCTTGAATCGCAGCACCGTGGGATTTCGATTTGCCGGCAGGCTGGCAAGGATTTCTTCTTTTTCAGCGTCATCACGCGCATACAGAACTTCGCGTCCGACCTCGATGCGGTAGAGGGGCGGCTGAGCGATATACAGACGCCCCTGGCGAATCAATTCCGGCATGTGCCGAAAGAAAAAGGTGAGCAGCAGAGTGGAAATGTGATAGCCGTCACTGTCGGCATCCATGAGCAGAATAATGCGTCCATACCGCAGTTGACGGACATCAAAGCCTGACCCGATCCCGGCTCCGAGTGTTTCCACAATGTCGCGAATTTCATTGCTGCCGAGTGTCTTGCCGGAAGACAGCGCTTCTGTGTTGAGAATCTTGCCTCGGAGAGGCAGGACGGCCTGCGTGGCTGAGTTTCTTCCCATCACGGCAGTACCGCCGGCGGAGTCACCTTCCACGATGAACAACTCTGTCTGGTCCGGTGTTCGGGACTGGCAGTCAACAAGCTTTCCGGGAAGATTTGTGCGTCGACTGCCAGCGGTGCGACGCTTGACTTCGGTGACAGCCTCTCGGCTTGCCTGACGTGCGCGGGCGGCCAGCACCATGCGGCCAAGAATCGCATCGGCGAGTGAGGGGTTGCTGTTGAGCCAGTTTTCAAGTGCCTGTCTGACGACACCATCGACAGTGGATGTAAGTTCCGGGTTGTTCAGACGATCCTTGGTCTGCCCCTGAAACATCGGGTCGCCGATAAAGACGCTCAGTACACACAGCAGTCCCTCTCGAATGTCCTCCGAGGTGATGGTCACTCCGCGTGGTTTGAAGTCATGGACATCCATGTAATTTCGAACAGCCTTGACAACTCCGGCCTTCAGACCGTTTTCGTGGGTGCCCCCGGCGTGGGTGCGAATCCCATTGACATAGCTGCGAATGGTTTCGTCAGTGGAGTCGGTCCACATCAGCGCAACTTCAACTCGCGCGTCGTCATCATCACGAATCAGGGAGAACAGCTGTTCGTGAGCAGACTTGCGTCCGGAGTCAGCGACTACCTTGCGAATGTAGGCCAGAATGCCATCGGGATGGTGCAGTTCGAAGGTTTCTTTCTTCTGCTCATCCGTGTAGACAATTGTCAGTCCGCCGTGGATGTAGGAAATGTCTTCCAGATGCTGGCGGATGGTGTCGCTGTTGAACTGGGTGCGGCGAAAGATGGAGTCATCGGGCCGGAAAAAAATCCGGGTGCCGCGGCCGCGAAATGGCCGGACTTTTCTGACCTTTCCATCGGGAACGCCGCGGGAATAGCTCTGCGTCCATTCGAAGCCGTCCCGATGAACGGTGGCGACCATTTCAGTGGACAGAGCGTTCACGACGGAAGAACCGACACCGTGCAGTCCACCACTGCGAGCGTAATTCTTGTCACTGAACTTTCCGCCGGCGTGCAGTGTGGTGAGGATGACTTCGAGTGTGGAACGCTTGTTGCGGGGATGCGGGTCGACCGGTATGCCGCGGCCGTTGTCCGAAACAGAACAGGATTTTCCATCCTTATGCAGAGTGATCGTGATCCGGTCGCAGTGCCCGGCGAGGAATTCATCCACGGAGTTGTCGACGATTTCCCAGAGCAGGTGGTGCAGCCCCCGTGAATCCACTCCGCCGATATACATCGATGGCCGACGTCGAACCGGCTCCAGTCCTTCGAGTACCTCAATATCCTGCCCGGTGTATTCGCCCGTGCTTTTCCCTGCTGACGCCATTGATGCTTCCTGATGCTCCGCTGATACCGACCGGTCCTTCGTCACGCTGTCCGCTGATTCAGACCACTTCAAAACCTTCCCGCTGAGGGCGACTGAGCAGGGCTGATGCCTGTTCGTCGGCGGGGAATGTCTCCTGCTGCGGGTCCCATTTCAGACTGCGATTCAGACGGACTGCAATGTTGGAAAGATGGCACAGGCTGACACTTCGATGCTGGCTTTCCACATCCGAGACCGGTTTACGGCGGGCTTCAATGCAGTCGAAGAAATTCCCCATGTGATTGATGATCGAATCCAGCTTGCCGGCTCGTTCAGGTCTGGTGAGATTGTCAAAGTCATAGACGCTGAATGCTTCCCGATCCAGCGGATGCTGAGCAAGATCTTCCACCGGTTTTCCTGAGATTGTCCCGCGATTGACGAAAATCCGACCCTCAGTTCCATTGAACATGATTCCATTGCGACCGGTGTCGCTGATGGTCATGCGAACGCCATTCTCGAACAGCAACTCTGAAGAGAAATCAATCGGGACGTTGTAACCGTCATGGGTTTCGGGAAATAC
>JALQUR010000645.1 GCA_023260695.1 Planctomycetaceae bacterium | reverse complement strand
CAGAAACAGGAACAACTTCTGTCGCAGCTGGGTGGAACAGATCTGAATTTCCGCAACTTTCTGCCACTGTATCTGCAGCACAAACTGAACCCGGACTACCCCACGTTCTATTCTCATCGCTACCTGCTTGAGGAGAGAATTGGCAGCAACGGACTGCAGCAGCTTGATGAAGTCAACCGCCGCAGTGTGGACGCATACCTGCAGAACATTCGCACGATGGAACAACTGTCACGATTGCAGGTCAATCGGCGGCTGCTGCAGATGCACCAGAAACAGACGCAGGAGGCGGGCGATCAGCCGCTGACCGTGGAAGTTGGCGGGATTCGCATTGGCGATTTTCGGCTGGTGACATTTCCCGGAGAGCTTACAGTTCAGATCGGCCTGAATATCAAACAGAAATCGCCGCATCGGTTTACCTTCGTCGCTGGCTACACCAACGGCTACATCTATTACACCCCGACGACGCAGCAACGGCTGAATACCGGATTTGCTCAGGAAGACTGCGATACGCTGGTCGCTCCCGAATGGCAGCCGTTATTTGAGTCAACGGTGGAGCAGGTGCTCTCGGAACTCTGACGCACACTGCGTCCTCACCCCGACACATTGGAAAGAAAACTGGCAATTGCCGCCCTTTTTGCGATTCCTTTCGGAATTCCGCGCGTTATGCGCCAACAATCATGGCAGTGGAGGCAACGACCTGCTGCCCCCCTGTACGCAACTGAAGGCTGGACGGTTCTGCTGTGCGGAAATCTCAGTACCTGCTGTTTCTGACGCTCCCGCTACTGCTCGCTGTCATTCTGCAGCATGCCGGGAACGTTCCGCTGCTCACCGAGTTGCCGCCCCGGGGAAACTCGCCGACACCGGCAATTCAGCAGTCCATCATCACGGTCGACCAGGCATTCGCAGATCACTGGCACCAGCACGACTGCACTCCGGCTGAACCTGCCCAGCAGCTGCAGGTGCTGCGTCGACTTTCGCTGGCACTCTGCGGAACATCACCGTCGCTGGAGGAAGTTCGCCGCTTTCTTGATGATCCGGCGGAAGACCGGCTTGCTCGCTGGACCGACGCTGCACTCAGGTCACCACGGTTCGCACACTACTTCGCAGATCGCCTGGCCCGCTGCCTGACGGGTGTTGAACAGGGGCAGTTGATCATCTTTCGCAGGGATCGCTTACGAGACTGGCTGGCGCGGCAGTTGCTGGACGATGTTCCGTGGCCTGACATGGTTCGCAGCCTCGTTGCGGCGGACGGTCTGTGGACCGACAATCCGGCAGTGAACTACATCACCGTCGCCCGCGGTGACGACGAAGTAATCGATACGAATCGGCTCACCGCTCGCACTGTCCGCGTATTTCTGGGGCAAAGAATTGACTGTGCTCAGTGTCATGACCATCCCTTTGATCAGCGCTGGAAACAGCAGGATTTCACGGGACTGACGGCATGGTACAGCGGCGCCGGACTGGCACTCAGCGGGGTCACGGATAACGACACGCAGCTGGAAGATTCCCCCTGCGTGCCGTTTTCATCGGAGTGGCTTCCGGATCATGGTACTCGACGCCAACGCCTGGCCGAATGGCTTGTCCATCCGGACAATGTGCGGTTCGAGCGTGCGATCGCAAATCGCATCTGGGGTCTGATGACAGGTCGGGCACTGATCGAACCGGTGGACGATCTGCCGCATCCGGATCAGCCTGTCCCGCTGCCGCTGGTCGTCCTCGGGCAACAGTTCCGCGAAAACGATTCCAGTCTGATCAGTCTGATCCGGATCATTGCCGGAAGCCAGGCCATGCAGCAGTCATCAGAAACATCCGCAGACGACACTCTGACACGGCGGCTGGACAAGCAGAATGCCCTGTTTCCGCTCACTCGCCTGCGTCCGGAGCAGGTCGTGGGCAGCATCTTCCAGTCCTCGCTGGTGGCCACCATTGACCAGGACTCCCCTCCCATTGTGCGTTTCCGACGTCTCATTGCTGAAACAGAATTCATTCGCGAATTCGGAGATATCGGCGAAGACGAGCTGACGGAACAGGGTGTGACGGTGTCCCAGACCCTGTTACGGATGAATGGGAAGCTTTCCCGAGAATCCACGCAGGCAGGGCTGCTCACTGGGCCTTCGCAGCTGCTCAGCTTCTGTTCCACCGACGATTCGCTGATCGAAAACGCCTACCTGATGTGTCTCACTCGCTATCCTGATCCGCAGGAACTGGAATTCTTTCGCAGGCAGCTTCAGAGTGATCCTGCAGAGTCGGTCGACGATGACAATCAGCGTCAGACGCACCGGCAGGAAGCAACCGAAGACCTGTTCTGGACGCTGATGAACAGTCCTGAGTTTATCTGGAATCACTGAAATGCACCGACGCAGTACTCTGCAGCTGCTGGCCGGCACCGGCCTCAGTTTTGCTCTCCCGCCAATGCGACTGCAGGCTGCTCAGCGACGTGGCGCAGAACGTCCGCGATCCCTGATTGTGCTCTGGATGAACGGTGGCATGAGTCAGCTGGAAACGTGGGATCCGCACCCGGGAACTCCGGGCGGTGGCGAAGTCACAGCGATTCCGACAACCGTTTCCGGTCTGAACATCTCCAGTCTGCTCCCGCAGATGGCCGAACAGATGCACCACTGCCTGACCATCCGGTCGCTCATTTCCGAGGAAGGGGATCACGAGCGTGGGGCCGCATTTGTTCGTTCCGGATTTCGACCTGAAGCGGGACTTGTCTACCCGGCAATTGCCGCTGTTATTTCCCGGCAGCTGCCGGTGCGGCAACTCGACCTGCCACCGTATATCTCTCTGGCGCCGGCATTGAATGTCCCTGAAGGTGGCTACCTTGGCAGTAGCGCCAACGCCTGGCGGGTCTACAAACCAGGTGGACAGCTCAACAACCTGAACGCTGTCGTGCCGGAGGAACGTCTGGATCGTCGCCTGCAGAGTCTTCGATTTCTGTCGGACAGATTTCATCGTTCCCGTCCGCTGGCGGAACGGCGCACCCTGCATGACAGGATGACAGACCAGGCACTGACGATGATGCAGTCGGAACAGCTGCAGGCTTTTGAACTGGATCAGGAACCGGAATCCGTGCGGCAGCGTTACGGTGCTTCCGAATTTGGAACGGGCTGTCTGCTGGCGCGGCGACTGGTAGAGACCGGTGTCCGCACGGTCGAAGTGACACTACCCGGATTCGATACGCACATCGGGAACCATGAAGGGCATGTCACCCAGTGCAGAATCCTTGACCCCGCCATGTCCGCACTGCTGCAGGACCTGGCAGAACGGGATCTGCTGCAGTCAACCATCGTTCTCTGCATCACGGAATTCGGCCGCACTCCTCCCATCAATCCCACCGGTGGCCGTGATCACTGGCCGCATTGGTTCTCGGGTGTTGTCGCCGGGGGCGGCTTTCGCAGGGGCGGCGTAATCGGAGAGACTCAGCCGGGGATTCCCGGTGACGATCCGCCACCACCAGCACAGCCCATCTCCGTGCCGGAACTGTACGCAACAATCCTCTCGCAGTTTGAAATTGATCCGGCAGCAGAGGTCGCAACGCCGATTGGACGACCGGTCAGACTCGCCTCAGCAGATCCCAATCCATTGCTGCTGGAGTCATAAGTCGGTTCCGACGTGGCAGACAGGCGGTTAAAGTCGACTCGGACCTGCAGTCGACGGTGATGCTGCCGTCCCGGACAACTGTCTACTGCCGCAATTCGTTGCCTGTCGGTTTCACCTGCAGGCGCTCGTTGCTGACGTCGTCGGACTGCACCTGCATATTTCGGAGCAACTGCTGCATGGCTCCGTTCGGGAGCGTGCCATTCTGCAGCGACTGACCAGCGGCAGGCAGGCAGCGAATCTGCAGATCGTCAAAATGAACTTCACACTGAGTGTGCAGGCTGAGTAACAACTGGAATCCACCATCACTGCTCAATGGCCGCAGCAGCTGAAATTCCCTCCAGTCACTGTCGAGCTTCAGTCGCAGTCCCTGCTCGGGCCCCAGCTCAGAATCGTAAATCAGCAGTGGACGCTGTATGCCAGCGGGTACCGAGACGGCAGTGCCGCGACGCACGCGACCGGTCACAATCATCAGGTCTCCGGCCCGTGCCTGAACTTCCGGAGACCGTAGTACCAGCGGTACAAGGTCATCCCGACCCCCATTACCCCGCTGAGGATCATTGTACCATGCAGCAACTCGCAGGAATCTCCCTCTGGCACCGGAGGGCATCAGATCACAGGTTGTGGAGAAGACCGCTCCAGTCTGTTCTTCCCTTGCCCAGCCTTCTCTGAGGATGTTCCGCGAATTGTCGAAGTCTCCGCCCGGCAGCAGATTCTCCGTCACTCGATGTCGATTTGTGGCCAGATAACGCAGTTGTTCCCAGTGGTTCGCCAGCGTCGAAAACGAAATGGTGTGCGGGGACGCCGTTGGCGAGCACAGGCTGCGAACCGCTTCACCCCAGCACATGGACTGAATCTGACGCTGATATCTGAGGGAATCCTGAGCGAGCATCCTCGCTTCGTTGTAGTTGCCCGTGCGAATTTCCTGTTCAGCAAGATCCAGTGCGGTGCGAGAACTGTCCAGCAGATCGCCGACACCCGGCGGAACCGGCTGAACCGCTGCGATCGCCTCTAGTGTCTTTTCAACTCGCTCCGCCTTCAGTGTCGACAATTCGATCCACAGGCGAGCGGCACGGGGAGCAGTGAGCAGAATATTCTGTTCGAGTTCCTGAACCACTCCGGGACTCGATGTCACAATCACTGCCGCACTTCGGTCAAAATTACGCAGTCGAACGCGGAGTCCGCCGGCAACCACTTCGCGAGGCATACTGCGGACACCAGTGACCGACACTTCCCACGCCGATGCCGTTTCAGAGGCCGCGACAACGGTGCTGATTTCCTTCCGAAACATGGGTGCCGGTACGAACTGACTGGTATCATCCCAGACAGCGGCAAGGATCAGTGATGTGCGATCGCTGCGGATCACTGCGGCATCACTCTCCACAGCTTCGTCATCCTGACTGACATCAATGGAACGGCCCGCTCGAATTGCAGAACTGCTGCCAGCCTGCGGAGCAGCCTGCTCTTCCGAGCTGTGCAGCGTCAGTACACCCTCATGACGACCCTCCGCAAGAAACGGCTCAAGCAGCCGAATTTCGAGACACGCCAGCTCAATTGCCAGCATGATCTCTCGGTCATGGGGTACGGAACGATCAAACTCGTGCGTCTTCCAGAATCCGATACCACGATAACCGGCAGACAGTGCAGCATGCACCTGATGCAGCACCTGCTCCGGCTCCACCAGCGGATCTTCCAGCCCGACTCGCCACGACTTCTGCGCAGATGATGGTTCAATCTGGATCCACGTCCACGGAAACCCCTGCTGGCCGGAATTTCGCCAGCGACGAATCAGCCGATTCCGCATGGATCCGAAACCTTCTTCACGGCCCACCACGTGCCGTCCCATGCCGATCAGGTCAATCTCCCGACTGACGGCTCCTTCCACCCCCGTGACATCTGCCAGCTGAGGTCGCTGATAGACACGATCTGAGCTGCGCAGGTCCCGCGTCAGTGCCAGCAGATATGGCAGATCCGCAGCACTTACTCGAGTCCCGAGGTACCACGCCGAGATATCCGGACACAGCTGATCCAGCGGAGGCAGTGAACTCTGCACTGTGGAATACTCTTCCGACTCGAACTGCGGATGTGGCGGAGATGTCACGACCGCCATTTGCGCCAGAGCCCACTCACGCGCACGCAGCTGATCACGGTAATCTGACAACCACACCGTGTTGACTCCCAGACCGCGAATCAGATCCGCCGATTCACCATGATCCGGAATCAGCCGCATGATCCCTGGTCGTCCTTCCAGCAGCAGTGCCCCCAGTTCCACATCCATTGGCACATAGGTTCGTTCCTGACTCTCTGACATGGCAGACGATGCAGCAAGGACTCGCATCTGCTGAGAAATTCGGTCCGGCAATCGAATTACAGGTCCATATTCGGCAAGCCCGATATCGGTCCAGCTTTCACCGGGACTGGTCTCGGTCAGAATCGCAAGGCCCGTGATCACCGCCCCTTCAGCATTGATATCAGGTCGATTCCGTTCTGCACGAGCTGTTCGCAGGGCGGCCTGCATGTTTCGTTCTGTCACCGAAACCGTCAGCGCGTGAAAGCGATTGTCCGACTCGATCGCATCACCGGGAAGATACATCACCAGTGGCAGACCGGTCACAGGATCTTTCTGCCCGGGCACCAGAACCTCAACGGCCAGGCGGCTGCCGACCAGCGTTGAATGAATCCGGACCGTGGCGAAAAAGTCGTTATGCAACAGCGACGGTTCGATCCCCGCGACCAGTCGCACTGGTTCCGAAGAGGATTCTGACACCATGCGAAATCGCGTCAGTGCTTCACCGTCAACCGTGATGCTTTCCCGCTCCACTTCCGTTCGAGGTGGGCGAAGTGAACACTGCCACTCGGTAATCAGGTCCCTCGCAAGGTCGGTGCGGGCTGCAATGACGTTCTGCGCATTGCCTGCCAACGGATCTTCCGGCGTCTGTGCGAACAGCTTCAGCGATCCCGACAGCAAGCTGAGCAGCACCAGCAGCCCCGCCCGAAAACACAGCCGAAATAATGCAGGCCCACCGGAACAGCACCCTTGTGCCGGGCGCACGCAACCAGGGCACCGGCAGAGTCTCTGCCAGGAGCTATTCCTGAATTTGCCGTGTTTGAAAGCGACCGCCGTCTCCATAGATCGACATCCATGTCCTGATCCACGGTAATAATCCGAGCCACCATGCTCGGCAGATCCCCGCAGCTCGATCCAGCCTGACATCTGCCAGCTCAGGAGCGCCCCAGAAACCTGCATAAGTTATAGAAGATCTGACCGGAATCTCACGAGACCAGAATGCCGTCTGAGTGCGGGATTTAGCCAATTTTCCCCGGGATTCTGCTGCTGGTTTCCCCACGGCAGGTTGCGGTCCTGCCAGCCTGTTGTGATTGGTCAACAACCGAATTCAGGAGTTTCCTCGTTGCGGCTGTTGAGTGCATTTGAGGAGCAACTACAAAAGTCGCTTCCCCGTCATGGATCGAGCACCCCAAACCCCTGTCTGATGGACTGCAACTATGTCATTTCGTTTTTGCGACGCAGAGCCTGCGGCGACCGATCTGCCAGCGGAAATCCATGAGCTGAGAGGCCTGATCGAACGTCTCGATCTGCCAGCCCGGGATCAGCTGCGCGACGTGGAGCACCGACTCGAACTTTCCCTGCAGAAACGCAATCAGGTGCTCAATCTGCTCCAGGATGCCCTGACTGAGGCTCGGCACGAACAGCATCACCTCAGTTTCGATCTGTTCGCCACCCGCAATGAACGCGATGAACTCCGCAGCCGACTGGATGAATTTCGCAGGGATTTCTGAGCCGCCGTTCGGACTATGTGCCCCTGCTGGCACGGCAGGCGGCGACAAATCGCGGATCATCACTGCGGAATTGAGTTTTCTGAGCAGCCAGCATCAGTTACCATGCGGGAGCGAGATGACAGCCCTGCGCTGTCCGAAAAGATCACCCGCTGGCAGTTGATTGCCAGCATGATCACTCGCACTGACAGACAGGAATTCGGCAGCCTGGCCGGTTCACGTCTGCCAGACCTTCCTCAGAAATCTCACCTCCACGTTGCTCCAGGGTCCGCATCTTCACCGGGACTGCCGGATTCAGCTGTCTCTGAAACACTGCAGCCGTCTCTGTATCCCTGTGTACGCGGTTATCCGGGAAGGAATGCTCCCATGGCGGGTTCACGACTTCTACGCTCGCAACCGGCCATTGCTGGTCCTCGTGAAACGACTGTCGCTCGGGTGGACTCGCCCCTGCGCGGCCTGCGTTCAGCCGTACTGACACTGTCGGCCCTGCTGCTCACCGCTGTGCAGCTTTCGGCACAGACTGTTTGTCTGCCGTTGCCCCGACTGCTGACCTGCATGCCAATGGGAGGTCAGGTCGGTACCACCGTCGAGATTGCAATTACCGGTGAGAATCTGGACGACGGCGGTCAGCTGATTTTCTCCAGCCCGGCCATTCAGGCGGAGCGAATCCTGCGTGCGGATGGAACGCCCGATCCACTACGTTATCGGCTCAGCATTTCGGCAGACTGTCCACCCGGACTGCATGAGATGCGACTCCTCACACGACTGGGAATCTCGTCATCCCGGATCTTTGTGGTCGATCGCACCTCGGAAGTTGCTCAGACGGCCGGCAATACCAGCCTCGCAAAGGCAATGCCTCTGACGCCGGACACCATCTGCAACTCCGTAGTCACCGCCCGCAGCATTGACTACTACACCTTCCAGGCGACCGCCGGTGATCGTCTGCTGATTCACTGCGACGCCCGCGGCATCGAATCAAAGTTGCAGCCGGTCCTGACCATAGCAAATGCAGCAGGGGCAGATCTTCGCGTCGAACGCCAGGGCAGTCCTGTCGACTTTCAGGTTCCGCAGGATGGCGAATATCGCATTCGCGTCCATGACCTGACCTACCAGGGCGGAGCGGGTTACTTCTATCGACTCAGTCTCCGATCACTCGCTGCGGAAACACCACTTCCCGCCTTCCCATCAATTACCGACGTGCGTGGGTTTTCCTGGCCGCCTGCCGACCTTCCGGAACAGGCAGCCGCTTCGGAAACAGAGCCGAATGCTCCGGACCAGCCACAGCAGATTGCTCTGCCCTGTGATATTGCTGGTGCCTTTGCCACTGCCGCGGATGTGGACACCTTCGAATTCACCGCAGAAAAAGGTGAAATCTGGTGGGTCGAAGTCGCCTCAGAACGTCTTGGACGTCCCACTGACCCAGCTGTACTCGTGCAGCAGGTGACAGAAGAAAACGGCACCATCAGGCTCACTGATCTGACGGAATTCAGCGATATTGCCAGCCCGATCAAGCCCAGCAGCAATGGATATTCTTACGACGGGCCCCCGTATAATGGCGGTTCAGCAGATCTGATTGGCAAGCTGGAGATTCCGGCAACTGGTCGATATCGCCTGCAGTTGTCAGATCTGTTCGGCGGGACCCGCAGTGATCCCCGCAACATCTATCGACTGGTCATTCGCCGGGCGGCCCCGGACTTCGCACTTTGTGCGTGGGGCCTCCACATGGAACTTCGGAACGGCGATCGAAATGCGATTTCCAAACCGCTGGCACTGCGTGGTGGAGTCACAATCGCGCTGGAAGTGGCAGTGGTTCGCCGCGATGGTTTTGATGGGGCTATTGAGTTGCAGGCCGGTAATCTTCCGGAAGGAGTGACAGCGTCAGGAATCAATATCCCGGCGGGGCAGAATCGCGGCATTCTGTTGCTCACCGCTGACCAGAATGCTCCCCGCGGAATGTCGCTGGCAACAATCACCGGAATCTCGGAGATTGATGGGAAGACCGTTGAACGCCACTGTTTCACCGCATCAATGTCGTGGCCGGTCCGCAATGCATGGCAGGAAATCCCTTCGCCGCGACTGCTGGCGGATCTGCCCATTTCCGTCTGCGGCGAAGAATTCGCCCCCCTGTCTATTCGCTCTGCCGATCAGTCTGTATATGAGGTCATCCAGGGAGAATCGCTCACAATTCCACTGGTCCTGACGAAACGCACAGAATTCTCCGGCAGCGTGCTCCAGGCACGGACCTTTGGAAATGGGTTTACCGGCAATCCGGTCTTTGACATTTCCCTCGCCGGCGAAACAGCAGCCGCCGTGCTGAATACGAAGACTCTGAAGACAGCCCCCGGGGAATATCGCATCGCATTCTACGGCAGTGCCGTAAGTCGCTATCGCTACAACGCTGCAGCAGTCGACAGTATTCAGAAGCAGCTCCACGATGCCGAACAGGAACTGCAGCAGTTGCAGGCTGCGGCTGTCCCGCCGCCTGCCGAACAACAGAATCCTGAGACCGAGCCGGCAACACCGAACGCAGAGCAGGCCAACGACGACTCTGCGGCTCAGACACAACAACTGCAGCAGCAGATTGAACAGCTGCGGAAGCAGCTGGAACAGGCAGAGAAGACGGCAGCCGCTACGGATACCGTCGACATTATGATTTCCGAACCCGTTACGATCCGCGTAACAGCGGCGGAGACACCATGAATCATCCCTTCACTGCATCATCACGCCCGGGTCCTGCACTCTCAGGACCCGCGGGCCGTCGCGGTTTTATGCGTCTTGGACTGGCCGGGTTTGCCAGTCTGACTTTACCACAGCTGCTCCGTCTGAAAGCACAGGCAGCCACTCCGGAAGCGGACAAACACGAACGTACCGCCGTCATCCTGGTCTGGAAACCGGGCGGCTGTTCGCACATTGACACCTACGACCCCAAACCGGAATCCGGGTCCGAATATCGTGGACCATTCGGGCTGATCGACACAGCCATTCCGGGCATGCAGTTCACCGAACTGCTCCCGATGCAGGCCAGGATTGCTGATCGCTTTACCGTGCTGCGGTCCATGCGCCAGACAGCGGCGGGACACCCCGCAGGGTCGATGCAGATGTTGTCCGGAGATCCGGACACGCGTGACAAGCCACGGCCGAGGTATCCGGACTGGATGTCAATCACCAGCTACCTTCGTGGCCAGCAACAGCAACGCAGCAATCCGCTGCCGTCGTACATCGGTGTGAATCCCCCGACGGAGTACAACGGTCCGGCCTACCTCGGAGATGCATGGTCACCATTTACAATCACCGGTGATCCTTCGCAGCCAAACTTCACCATTCCCAATATCGGACTCTCCAGCGCAGGCGAAGTCAGCCGCATCGATCGTCGCAGCACGCTGCGGCAACGTCTGGACAACCTCGATCGCACCTTCGATCGACTGGGAGAGCTGGACGCACTGGACCAGTTTGAACAGCAGGCGATGACACTGCTCACCAGTGAGCAGACAAAGCTGGCATTTGATCTGGAGCGGGAAGACCAGGCCACTCGCGATCGTTACGGCCGCAACTCCTGGGGCCAGCAGCTGCTCATGGCTCGACGCCTTGTCGAAGCAGGTGTCGATGTGGTCACCACCAGCCTCAGCGGTCCGCTCTGCGGACGTGTGAACAACTGGGACGATCACGCCGTCAATCATCATGTGTTTGAGGCATTGCAGTTTCGCTCACACGTGTACGACCAGGCAGTCTCGGCACTGATTGAGGACATCTACGAACGCGGCCTGCATCAGCGGGTCCTCGTCGTCGTCACCGGAGAATTCGGCCGCACTCCGAAGATCAGCCACGCCGCCAGCACAGGGGCCGGCAATGCCAGTGCTCCAGCCGGCACACAGCAGCCCGGCCGCGATCACTGGCCTCGCGCCTTCAGTAACATCTGGGCCGGCGGGAACATTCGCACCGGTGGCTTCATCGGCGCAACGGACCGTCGCGGAGAAGACTCCATTGAGCGAATCTGCAGCGCCGAGGACTTTCTGGCAACGATCTATCATCACCTCGGAATCGATTCGGCAAATACCGTGATTGAGGACTTCAATGGTCGCCCGACACCGATCGTCAACGGCGGCCGGCCCATCCGGGAACTCATGCGACAAAGCTGAACAACAGCAAACTCCGGCCCGCGAATTCAGCAACGCAGGGAATCTGATCACATTTGCCTCAGGAAACGTGACCGACCGGCAACAGCTGTCTACGATTTCCTGCAGTCAGAACTTCGGCCTGCGCTCTGCAAGCCATCCCCTGCCTGCAAGACATGCCCTGTGCATTCCGCTGCCGTTTTTAGAGATAACAGTTTTCATGACTACGCCAGATCGTCCGGCTGTTCAGCGCAATCCGACACGTTCCGTTCGCATTGGATCCATCTCAGTCGGCAGCGGACATCCGATCGCGGTTCAGAGTATGACTGCGACCAGAACGCAGGACATCGATGCGACTGTTTCCCAGATCAATGCGCTCCACGACGCCGGGGCGGACGTTGTGCGGGTCGCCATTGACAGCCGCAAGGATGCCGAAGCGCTGATGGAGATTCGCAGCCAGGTATCCGCTCGGCTTTCGGTCGACCTGCAGGAGAACTACCGACTCGCAGAATGCATTGCCCCGCACGTGGACAAGATTCGCTACAACCCCGGGCATCTGTATCACCATGAAACCGAACGCCCCTGGCAGGAAAAGGTCCGCTTCCTGGCAGCAATCGCCACCGATCATGACTGTGCCATGCGGGTGGGTGTCAATTGCGGATCCGTCGATCCGGCGGTGCGGTCGCAGTTTGCTGAAGATGATTCCATCTCTCCGATGCTGCAGAGTGCCTGGCAGCACTGCGAACTGCTCGACGAAATTGGCTTCCATCAGTACTGCGTTTCTCTCAAGGATTCTGACCCGCAGAAAGTCATCGAAGTCAATCAGCGATTTGCTGAACGACGACCGGATGTCCCGCTGCACCTTGGGGTGACTGAGGCAGGCATGCCCCCTGACGGTATCATCAAGACGCGAATTGCGTTTGAGCAGCTGATCAGCCGTGGCATCGGCGACACCATTCGCGTTTCGCTCACCGTCCCCAACAACCGTAAACCCGAAGAGATTGAGGTAGGGCGACAGATTCTTGCCGATATCGCAGCCGGGCGGGTTCGCAGTGTTGTCGATTATGGACTTGCTTCTCTGAATATCATCAGCTGCCCCAGCTGTTCACGGGTGGAAAATGAGGCATTTGTGGAACTGGCCGAACAGGTTCGGGAAATGACTCGATACGCAGAGCAGTATCAGCTCACCATCGCGGTCATGGGCTGTCGCGTCAACGGGCCAGGAGAAACGGATGACGCAGATCTGGGACTCTGGTGCGGGCCCAGCCACGTGAACCTGAAACGCCGCTCGGAAACGCTCGGCGCATTCCCGTACGACCAGATTCTGCCACGACTGAAGCAGGAGCTGGACGAGCTCATCGCTCAGCAGCAGTAAACTGCGGGTCGGGCCTCCAGCTCCGCCTGATCCACACACCGGGCGAAATCTGCCAGCCGTGAACGGCTCTTCCTCCAGTCGGACAAAAGCCGCAGACAGAGTCTTGGAGTGATTGCAGATTCCCGATATCCTCTGAAGTGGTCCCGCTGTTCATCAGCCGCAATGCAGCACCGCCTGTGTTGTGCGGGGGCCCACTGAATCTGCCCGCCTGATCGCCTCCTTCCTGCTCCGGGACTTCATCATGCAGAAGCTTCATCGCCGCAGTGTCATTCGTGGTTTGTCCGGCGTTTCACTGGCTTTGCCACTGCTTGAGGCAATGGGTGAGGAAGCTGCTGCCGAAATTCCTCGCCGCTTCTGTGCCCTTTACACCGCAAACGGCATGTCGCTGCCTGCAGCAGACAACCAGATCAACGACTGGAGCTGGTTTCCGCAGCAGGCCGGGACCGAATTTCAGTTCGGAAGCTCCACAAAACCACTCGAGCCATTCCGCAATCAGCTCAGTTTTATCGGCGGACTGCATCACCCGTCTGCCCTCAAGGCTGATCCCCACATGTGTTCTGATATGTGGCTCACCGGGGCCCCTCTGCACAATCCCAGTCCGGGACAGTTCAACACCGTGTCACTGGACCAGGTCATTGCCCGCCATACGCGACAGTACTGCCGCCAACCATCACTTGTACTCTCAGTGGATGCAGGCGTCGGGTTTCTTTCACGCACTGGCACAATCTCCGTGAATTATCAGGGCCGACCAGTTCCGGCAGAAAACAATCCTCGCCAGGTATTTGATCGACTCTTCCGCAGCGACGCCGGTTCCCTCGAAGTACGCCGCAGCCAGCTGCAGCGACGGATCCGCCTGGTCGACGCGGTTCTGGAAGGAACACGCTCCCTCAGCCGCAGCCTCGGCAAGTCAGACCGGCAGAAACTGGATCAGTACCTCACCTCACTCGACGAAGTGGAGTCACGTCTGACCACATCAGAGAAATGGCTCGAAGTGCCAATCCGCCAACAGGACTACTCCCACCTTGATCTCGATGTCACGAACGAAAGCGCGCCGTCCGATTATTACCGCAATATGTTCGATCTGATCGCACTGGCCTTCGATGCCGACATCACACGCTCCGTGGCCTTCATGCTGAATCGTGAAGACGGAATGGGTATCAGCGATACATTCCCGCTGAAACTTGGCCTCACTCGCACGCATCACAATCTGTCACATGCGACCGACCGTGATGGGCAGCTCGAATTCGCCAGATACGATCTGTTTCTGAGTGAACAGATTGCCAGTTTCCTTGACAGACTGCAGTCATCTCAGAACGGCAATCAGTCACTGCTCGATCAGACCGTCGTACTGTTCGGCAGCGGCTGCAGCACCACGCATAACCCCACAAACCTGCCCACGCTGGTTGCCGGTGGAAGTGGACTTGGGCTGCGACATGGCACCTACCAGCAGACGGAAGACGGCGTGATGTCGGATCTGTATCTGGGCATCCTGCAGACCATGGGTGTTCCGGCCGAGACGTTTTCTGACAGTACCGGACGCACACCACTCCAGCTTTTCGCAGGCTGACTCGCAGACCAGCAGTTGCATTTCGCCACCGTTGCGCAAGTCAATTTCGCCAGATCGGCAGAAGTCAGGACTGCGGTCGCAGTTCTGCTGCCGCGCGATCCATCTCATCCAGTTCGTGGCGAAATCCCCCGGACAGAATCGGAAACCGACACCACGTACGTGGATCAAGGTTGTGCTCATCCAGATGAAACGATGGCGCGATTCGCTCCCGCTTCCACTGGTTGATGCTCCAGAGCTGAAAAAACCGACGAACCCAGATCACCAGTTGCTCAACAGGCTGATCTGGCAGCTCTGCAGATAATGCCCGCAACACCTCAACCGGTGCCTGTCGCTCCCGAATTGCCAGCTGTTCAATACGCTCCAGAACAGCATAGGGCATCAGATCGCCCTCATCGGTCTGCCCGCACTCCCGGGGCCGAAGTTCTGCTGTCGGTTGCTGTTCGTTCACCAGCCTGAGCACTGGAAATGGACCGATTCCCGCCGCCCCCACAGTCTGCATGATCTGCAGCCACGAACGCAGATAGTTTTTGTCGATCCCCGCGATCGGGCTGAGTCCGCCAGAGGTATCGCCGTCCATTGTGGTATATCCCACCGACGCTTCGCTGCGGTTACTGGTCGCCAGCAGCAATGCTCCCTGCAGATTTGCCAGCATCCACACAGAGGGAGAACGCGTCCTTGCCTGAATATTCTGCAGTGCAATGTCATCATGCTGCCAGCTCAGATTTCGACCAATCGCCTGCTCAATGGCTACACGATAACCGGTTACCAGACTGTCGATGTCCAGCTCCAGAAAAACTCCCCCCAGCGCGTGCGTCACCAGCTCAGCCGCCTGGCGAGTCGTCTCTGAGCTGTTGCATGTTCCCTGGTAGACGCCGGTCAGCAATCGAGCTGTCAGAGCATCTGCATCCCGGCAGACGGCATCGTCCTGCAGGTACCCCAGCAAATGCTGGCGTTCAGCTGCATCCAGTTCCAGAAAGACAAGCTCAGCCGCGGCTCGCACCAGTACTGCACACGCTGTGGAATCCGCCCCGCCACTCATGCTGATCACAAAACCCCGCGAACGACTCTTCCGCAGATAGTCGAACAGCCCGAGCGCCACTGCTCGCGTAAACTCTTCCGCCTTGTCCGCCTCGCCTGCCGTGGCCTCTGGCAGAACTTTCCGATGGTTCCGCAGATCTGATACCGATTCGGTACCGGAGGCAGCGACCGGATTCCAGCCGCTTCGAATCAGCGGAATGGAACAGTCTGAAGGCGTGGAAGCTGCAACTGCAGACGTACCAGCACCGCGTCGCACAGAAGCATCACTGCTGATCACCTGCACCTCACCGAAACGTAACCGCGGACCGCTCTGTAACATCCGCCCGGAATCAGCGATCATGCCGCCACCGTCGTAGATGGCACGACCGGACTCGTTGCCAACCAGATTGGCGTACACGTAGCTGCAGTCAAACGCCTCGGAACCCTCCAGCACCAGTCGCTCACGCTGCTGCTGCTTCCCAAATGCAAAGTGGCTGGCACTCGGATTCAGAATGACATCCACACCAGCCGCTGCCAGCCTTTGACCCGGACGATCAGGCACCCACGCGTCTTCGCAGATCTCCAGTCCAGTTCGCAACCCGCAGATTTCGTAACGCAGGTCACCCGCTGGAATACTCCCGACAGCGGAGTAATACAGCGTCTGTGTTTCCCGTGGCCAGGCACGAAACCAGCGAGGCTCGTAATGCAATCCATCGCTGGCAAGATTCTGCTTCAGCGAGAGCCCGAGCAGCCGGGTATCGACGAGCATGGCCACAGCGTTGTAGACATGCCCGTCCAGCAACACCGGCAGCCCCGCCGTAACCGCAAGCCCCATGGTCTGTGGAAGCAGCCGCAGCAGCATTTTCCACGCGGTGTCCAGAACATGTTGCGCCAGAAACATATCCTCACAGCCATATCCCGTGAGACATAATTCCGGCAGACACAGAATTGAGACATTCTGACTTCGAGCCTGTTCAACCGCAGCGATCACACGCCGCAGGTTTCCCTCCCAGTCCAGCGGCGTCTGATTCAGAATCCCTGCACCAAGGCGGATCTGTCCTGTCATGGACTTTCCCAATCATTCATTGCTGATCTGCCGTTTGAGCCCGATGTTCGCCGCTGCCGGCAGAATTGCAATCGAGTCAGCAACGTCAGCAGGACGCTTAATTGCCAGCACTGCTGCAGCCTGCACACCATCGCACACACTTCGATGTCACCAGCCCCAGATACGCATGACCGGATTCTACGCAGAGTCGAAATGCAACAAATCTGAACGCAGGCATGATTCCCTGGAATTCCAATGTTCTGCTGCTGCCAGAGGCCCCGGCAACCGGCAGGGAATACTCAAGAATCCCGGACCATACAGCGTTCACCCGCGCTCGGGCTTTCTGGAGATGGAAGCGATGGGATCAGGACGAGCAGTTCCGTAGCGATACAGGCAGCGAAACCCCGCAGCTGGCTACAGCAATCTTTGCTCACTGAATTCTTTCGGTCAACTGCCGAAATTGCTGTCCGTTGCAGGATCTGGTCTGGCTGCCTCTGTCGGCGAAGCTGGCAGGCGACGAACCCGTAGTTGCCGGAAATGCACTTCCGATCCTTCGCTTTGCAGAGCAATGTGCCCGGAAGCAGGTCGTACTCCTGTGACTTCTCCTACTCGCATGCCGTTTACTTCAACACTGATGCGACCGCCCTGACAGACC
>JALQUR010000634.1 GCA_023260695.1 Planctomycetaceae bacterium | reverse complement strand
TTGTCCATCCCGCCGAAACCAAGGTAATCGCCACCGATGAGATCGTATTTGCGAGCGTAAAAGCCCCCCAGCTGCGCAGCCGCCTCACACTGAACCACTCCGGGCATCAGCGCAAATTCCGGCATGTGACCACGGATCCAGAACTCCTGATCGCCGAGCTGCTTATAGCCAACAATCACGTGCTCATCACGGTTCACATGGACAATGGCGGTAAGCTGTTCCATCTCAAACCGCTGCGGATTGACCTGACGAATGTCGTCAATGCCGTACAGCGGTGAAGAAAAATCCAGCGTGCTCAGGTCATAGAGCGGAGCCGAGGCCATTGAGCAGTATCTCCCGACGATTCTGTTCCTGATTTCCGGCCAGTCCCGGCCGGCATCCACCGCAGCACTCCAGTCAGCCGCAGTAAACCGAATTGCAGTACGCCTGCAATCGATTGGCAAGTCTTACAGCTGATTGAACTTATGGTTTTTCAAAGTCTGGGGATTGTGCCCCTGAACTGGAGCGTCTCTGCGTTTCCATCGCATGCAAAGAACGCCATCAGGGCCATGAATTGCCAGTTCTCAGTCAGTAGTATCGCCGGGAATACGATATTCCTGCAAGACAGCCTGCATTCTTCCCCGCAGACGCTCAGGAACCAGATCAATTGCACGCTGCTGAAACTCCACCGCCCGTTGCCGCTCGCCCCGGCAGAAATGCACGCGAGCAAGTGTGTCCAGCAGGTCCGGGTCCTGTCCCTGTGTCAGTTCCACAGCCCGTTCTGCAGCATGCAGAGCCGTCTCGAAGTCACGCTCCGGATCGTCCACTGCAGTCGCCAGCAGCCATGCCAGCTGATTCAGCAACTTTGCATCATCCTGCCATTCAGCCAGAATCAGGCCCGCCGTCTGAGCTGCTTCAGCAGAATTTCCAGCACGCAACAGGACTTCCAGATACAGCATTGCGACAGGACTGTCATGCCCACGCAGCTGAAACAGGCGGCCCGCCTCCTGCAATGCTGTCTGTGGACCTGTACTCCGACACTTCGCCATGATCCGGCGTTCCAGAAGGAACACCTCCTCAGCATTCTTCCGGTTCCACGTGCCAGCGATGACCTCCTGCAGCGGCAGGTCCATTACCCCCGGCTCGCCAACCCATTGCAGATGGCCTTCCTGATCACAAATGAATACCAGCGGCAACCGCTGATCCTCCACGCCGTCCTGCCATGCTCGCGCGGTCCGATTCTGCTGGTCAACGGCAAGCGTCACCCTGATCATTTCGCCCCATGTTGTCGAACCGCCCGGAACTCGCTGCCGCAGAAAATCAGCCAGCTGCGAACTGTCATCAGAAGTCACGCCAACAACCGTGAGCTCATCCGGATACTGCTCCTGAAGCTGATTCAGGTGAGCAAACTCCTGTAAAGCTGGTGCACACCAGCTGGCCCAGAACAGGACTGCGTGAACGCGTCCTCCCGCAGCAGGTTGTGTCGGAACACCAACCCACTCGGCAATTGACAGCTGCGGCGCCTTGTCACCAATGCGTACGGGATCATCCGCGGGAGATACGCGACTGGCGACCAGTACCATGCCATTGGCGTTCCCATCCGATACCGGCTGACGGATAACACTCCCCCGCGGAATCACACTGTCTGCAGCTTCTTCCGGGGTGGAAGCCGCCTGGTCGCAGCCAACTGTCGGGATGAGCAAAACCAGAAAAACGGTCAGCAGCAGCAAGGTGGCAGACTGTTGCGACGCTGGCTGCAGCTGCAGTGGCACAGCAGACCAACTCCGCAGCGTCTGATCAGATCTCCGTTCAATCACAGATTATCCTCGCTTCAGTCACTTCGCTCTGAGCGACGCTTGCGTCCTCGAGCCGGAATCCAGGTGCTGGCACTGGTCAGTCGAATATCCCGCGCTTCCTCTGCCGTAATCGGACGGTTGCTGCCGGATACGACAGTCGGTCGAGCGGTTACTTTCCGCGGCTGGTACTCACGCACACCGTCGTCCCGAAAACTTCGCGACGCTTTGCCAAAGAAGGAAAGTCCCGCCCCGCGTCCCCGGGAAAACCGCTGCAGAACTGTCAGCACAACAAGACAGACCGCAGGTCCCGCAGCGATTGAACCAACCAGCCACAATGATTCAGGAGCCAATGCAGCCGTCGTGATGACACAGAAGAGTGTTCCCAGAATGGTAATCAGTACGGCAGCCAGCAGACTGCCGGAATCATCTCGGGAACCGCGATACCGTCTCGCCATGATTACCGCCCGGGCTGTGGATCCGGAATCTGAACCAGACACCCCACCGAATCAAGAATCGAATCCAGATGCACTTCAGCCGGATTGCCGGCCACCTTCTGCACGGTAGCTTATCGTGTGATCCGGTCGGAGTCGACGTCTGAGATATCCCTGGGCAATGCTTTTCAGGTCCCGCAACCGGTTCCGTTCGCCCGCCGCAACTCTGGACAGCTGTGGCCGAACTCGGCAGACTGCTGCAGTACCACTCCACGGCACTCCACTCCACGCCTGTCCTCGACATCGAGCACAGGTCACCATCGAACCGACCACTCACTACTCCTGCAGTTGCCTTATGCGGTTTTATTTTCAGTTGCTGATTCTGTTCGCACGGACCGCTCTCATTCGGGAACTGATGTTTCCGGCCAACTTCTGCATTCAGGTGGTCACCCGCATCTTCTGGTTCGCTGCCAGAGTGGCTCTGTTTCAGCTGATCTATCGCGAAGTGGATCACATCCAGGAATGGAACCAGCACCAGTACTTCACCTTCATGGCCACTGGCATGCTGATCAATGGCATTGTTGAAATGATCTTCATGCCCAGTTGTGCTGCATTCTGTGAAAGCATCCGCACCGGACGCCTTGACCTGTCCCTCACACGTCCGATCGATGTGCAGTTTCTGGTGTCTCTGCAACGAATGAACCCGGCCATGGCCAGCCAGATTCTGCTGGCGCTGACACTCCTCGGAATCTCGGTCTCGAATCTGAGCCAGCCGGTGACGATTCTGTCTGTCCTGATCTACATTTTTTATGTGTTCATCGCAGTAGCATTCTTCTACTCACTGATGATTGCCACCGCCTGCACCAGTATCTGGTTCGGTCGTAACCAGGGGCTGTATGACTTCTGGTTCTATCTGACAATCTTCGCGCAGTACCCCCGCAGCATCTACAACAGTTCCTCGGCGTCCGCTTCCGGCTTCGAAGCAGCAGAGTTTCTGCAGTTCACATTTTCATGGGTCGTTCCCATTCTGCTGGTCGTGACTGTTCCGGCACGCAGTCTGGCGGGCATGGCTGTGGACTGGAGATTTGCTGTCGCAGCACTCACCTGTACGCTGCTGTGTATCGCAGCATCCCGCATGATTTTTCGCTTCGCATTATCACACTATCGCGGAGCAAGCAGCTGAACCATGAACCACGCCGGAATGCAGTGCCGTCTGCTCGGTTCACCGTGAAACTCGCAGCCGTGTGATCATGCGAATCAGATCCTGCTCAGCTGCCTCACCCTGATTCGGAAGACAGTCCAGCAGACGCTGTGTGCGTTCCGCAGCGGGCACTTTCTGCAACGGTTGCAGCTGCTGCAGATTGCTCACGTAATCGCGAAAAGCCTGCTGTTCCCGACGGATCAGCCACGTCATGATCGCCCAGCTCTGAGCGTATGCTGCAGCGGCAGTCTCCCCGGCGCTGAAAACTGTGTCATCCTCAGAAAGCTGCTGCAGACCGATCGGCAGTCGGCCAGACTGCGTGAGCATTGCAAATGTCGGATGGTGCCGCTCATTCACCAGTCCCGGTCGAGTCCAGAGCAGTCCGGAACGCACCGAAGTCTGTTCAAAAAACAAAGCCAGACCTTCTGAAAACCACACCGGGTTATCAGCAAAACGCACCTGCAGCCCACTGTTGAATGCCAGCTGATGCACCGTTTCATGCACCATCGTGGCCACCTGCAGCGGCTGCTTCGCCAGC
>JALQUR010000541.1 GCA_023260695.1 Planctomycetaceae bacterium | reverse complement strand
GACCCGCAGGAAACAGAACTGTTCAAGTCAGAGAACTCGGGGGAGAACGAGTACGCCGGTACCGACGCACTGGTTCGCGAGATTCTGCAGAACGCTCTGGACGCCGGTCAGCAGGACCAGCCGGTCCGCGTTCGCTTTGCTTTGCATCAGGCTGCAGACAGCCCTCCGGACGATGTGCTGTCCGATTACATGCAGCGACTGGAGATTCCGCTGCGTTACCGTGACATCGAATACACGGCAGCGGGACTTCCGGACCTGCCGAATCAGTTTCTTGTCGTGGAAGACTTCGGCACCCGCGGTCTTTGCGGCGACCCGATGCGCAACAAAGACCCCGAAGAAGGGCATCGCGACCGCGAGGATTTCTACTGGTTCTGGAGAAACATCGGACGCAGCGGCAAGACGGGCGATGATCTGGGACGCTGGGGTCTGGGCAAGGCCGTCTATCGCGCGGCCAGTCGCACCGGCTGTATGCTGGGCCTGACCGTCCGCAGCAGCGACCACCAGAGTATGCTCATGGGACAGGCCGTGCTGCGAATTCATACCATCGACGGTGACGAATTCGTGTCCGACGGGTTCTGGTGTGATGGCGTCAGTCCGCACAACCGAGTTCCCGTGCCCATTCAGCAGCCGGAAGCGCTGGAACAGTTTCGCCAGCACTGGAAACTGACGCGCACCACCGAACCGGGTCTGTCCGTCGTGGTACCTTATGCGGCGGAAGAACTGACGGGAATCCGTCTGCTCCAGGCGGTCTGCATCAATTTCTTCGTGCCGATCCTGCAGGGACGACTGGTGGTTGATCTGGCGGCCACTGACCTGCCCATGGAAGAAGCGCGACTGGATCAGGGATCGCTGCTCACGTGGATCGAGCGCATTGCGTGGAACGGGCCTAAACGAGCCAAGCGACACGCTCCACCACCGCTGCCATTTTTCGCCCGTTGCCTGCAGGATTCTGTCCCGCCCACGGTCACCAGGCTGCTCGGCGAAAAGGCTATTCCGAAGTGGAGCGAAGAGGCGTTTGCGGCTGCCGATCTGAAGAGCCTGCGGAGTCGTCTGGCGGAAGGATTGCTGGTGCACGTGCAGGTGCAGGTCAATCTGCTGCAGAAACGCGACGACCCGGTGGTGGGAACGATGAGCGTGTATCTGCAGAAGGAACCAAAGGAAACGCCGGGGGATACCTACTTCGTTCGTGAGGGCATGACGATCACCAGGCTCACCTCGAAGGCTGCCATTCGCGGAGTTCAGGCATTTGTGCACGTGGATCGCGGACACCTCGCACGTTTCCTGGGTGACTCAGAGGGACCAGCGCACGAAAGCTGGGATTCCTCCGCCGAGCGGCCTCAGAAATTCTGGAAGACATGGAAAGGTCGCGTGCAGTTCTGTGCAAAGGTGGTCAATCCGCTTCTGGATGTGCTCATGCCTCCGAACCAGCGAGCAGATTTTGACCTGCTGAGTGATTTGTTTTCGATTGAACGAATGAAGCTGCCGGAACGCGGTCCACAGGAAAGGGAAAAAGCGAAGGAGGCGAACAGCTTGCCGAC
>JALQUR010000060.1 GCA_023260695.1 Planctomycetaceae bacterium | reverse complement strand
CTGGCGGCAAGAAAGCCGCAGCAGGCAAAGCTCGACAACATTGACTTCCATGACATCCGTACCATTTCAACCCCCTTGTTGATCGTCCATGACCGCCAGAGCCAACTGTCCTCCCGACAGTTCTCAGGACTCTGCCGCATGATCCGTGACACCGCTGCATCTGCCTGCTCAGGCCGAACAGGTCCGTCAGCAGAAAGAAATCCCCGAGCCCACACAATGTGGAAAATGCTCAGTTACGGGCTTAATCGGGGTATCGGACATCGATCCTGTGGGGGCGTAGTTTGCTGGGACAGGATGCGGCAAGTGTCACAAATGCAGGGGTTTCAGGAGATCACAGTCAGTAAATCAGGAGTTGTTTTCCTGAGTTGCCCAGACTTCCTGATTTGCAGTGTTGACGCGTCGCTCTGATTACGCGGATCACAGAATGATCTTGGAGATCGGGTATTCAACGATCCCAAAGGCGCCAGCCTGTTTCAGTTGCGGGATGATGACGCGTACTGTGTTTTCGTCCACAATGGTATTGAGGGCGACCCAGGAGGCGTCCGAAAGGTGGGATACAGTTGGTTTCTGCAGAGCTGGCAGAATCTGCAGAATCTCCTGCAGTTTCTCTTCAGGCACGTTCATCATCAGCCCTACTTTTCCTTCTGCCTCAAGGCAGGACTTCAGCATCAGGGCGATGTTTTCGATTCTGGATCTGACCCAGTTGTCCTGCCAGGCAGCCTGGTTGGCGATCAGTCGTGTGGTGCTCTGCAGCAATTCTTCGACGATCCGCAGGTTGTTTGCCCGCAATGAGTTGCCGGTTTCAGTGACTTCGACGATTGCGTCGGCCAGACGCGGAGGCTTAACCTCGGTGGCCCCCCATGAGAACTCAACATTCGCAGAAACACCATGTTCCTGGAGGTAACGCGTGGTCATACCGACAACTTCGGTAGCGATAGTTTTCCCTTCCAGGTCCCTGACAGATTGTACGGGCGAATCTTCCGGTACGCACAATACCCAGCGAACGGGGCGTCTGCTGGCTTTGGAGAAAATCAGCTCGCAAACTTCATGGACGTCTGCTTCTGTTTCCAGAACCCAGTCAAGTCCCGTGATCCCTGCGTCAAGGATTCCGTTTTCGACATAGCGGGCCATTTCCTGAGCTCGAATGAGCATGCACTCAATTTCCGGATCGTCGATGGATGGGAAATAGGAGCGGGAACTGAACCTGATATTGTAACCGGCTTTGCGAAACAGTTCAGCGGTGGAGTCCTGCAGGCTTCCAGCCGGAATGCCCAGTTTCAGGGTACGGTTTGACATCAGCGCGAGATCCTGTGGAGGTACAAGGGCAGGCGATTGCAGCCCCGGGTCCGGTATTAGTGTGCGAGGCAGTGGTGGCGTCACTTCCCATAGATGGCAGCCGGATCGAAGACCCGGGGAGAGGTAACGGAGACTTCGCCGTTGGCGGGATTCACCTGGCGAAAGAAGCAGGATCGATATCCTGCATGGCAGGCGGCTCCGCCGATTTGTTTCACCTTAAGCAGCAGGGTATCGCCATCGCAGTCGAAGTATGCGGCCTGGAGTTCCTGCACGTTGCCACTTTCCTCGCCTTTCCGCCAGAGTTTCTGCCGGCTGCGGCTGAAATAGCAGACTTTTCCGGTTCTTAGTGTTTCTTCCCACGATTCCAGATTCATCCAGGCCATCATCAGTACATCACCGGATTCGGAGTCCTGTGCGATTGCCGGGATCAGTTCATGGGACGAAAAATCAGGGCCGTCAAGTTGCTTCATGGTCACAGATATCCTGGCAACAATCACCTGACGGCGATGCTGTCGATCACTTCGAAAGGGCAGAATGAGTTGCTGTTTTTTTTCTGACCGCAAGTCCCGATCACTCTAGCGTGAGCAAAGCTGCATCTCCAGCAGGAGGTTCGCAGACGCAGAAGGAAGAGTTTTTTCTCGAATTCTGTGGTGCGGATCACCGAGTGCAGTGCCGGATTGCTGCAGCCAGCGATCCTTTGCTCACGGTGAGTAGTGTGGAGTGGCCTGGTGGCGAAGCAACGGATTCAGGATTAGACTGTGCGGGGTATGGTGTCGGGCGGGTAGTCGTGTTCGGCACATCAGTCGCGGATCATCGTCAGCAGTGCCATTGGGTGAGAAGTGGTCGCTGCAACTCTCTTTTCGGAACAAGACCGTGAAACTTTGTAAAATCCGGACCAGTGATGGATCGATGCGTGTTGCTGCGATGCTGGACGCAGGAGTCATGCCTCTTGATATGACTCAGGTTGAAAACTGTCATTCACTGATGGATATTCTGAATTCTGCCGATCCGGGCGGGCTGTCTCGATTTCTGCTGAAACCGGACACGCCGGTGATTCCGTTTGCGGCCGTCACTCTGCTTGCTCCGGTGGACGCTCAGGAAATCTGGGCGGCTGGTGTGACATATAAACGCAGCCAGCAGGCTCGCATGGAAGAGTCTGAGGCATCGGCATCTGCGTACGACCGCGTGTATTCGGCGGATCGGCCGGAATTATTCTTCAAGGCAACGCCGTCGCGTGTTTCTGGTCCTGGACAGGCTGTTCGTGTTCGGCGGGACAGCAACTGGAGTGTGCCGGAACCAGAACTGACACTTGTGATTAACCCATCCGGTTCGATCGTGGGATACACTATCGGCAATGACATGTCCGCTCGCGATATTGAAGGCGAGAATCCGCTGTATCTCCCGCAGGCGAAATTCTATCGCCAGTGTGCGGGTCTGGGGCCCTGCGTATTGCTGGCTGAAGAGCCGCTGGTGCCAGCTGATGTGCAGATTCAGTTGCAGATTCAGCGTGCGGGTCGGCAGGTCTTCGAGGGGTTTGCAGGGCTCGATCAGATGAAGCGTGAACTTCCGGAACTTGCAGACTGGCTGTACCGGGAAAATGAACTGCCGCACGGAGCGTTTCTGATGACGGGAACGGGGATTGTGCCGGACGACGATTTTACTCTGGAGGACGGAGATGAAGTTTCGATTACCATTTCCGGCATTGGTACGCTCACGAACCCGGTTGTGAAGTCAGCATAGTTTCCACCAGAGCAGTGGAATGCGTTTCAGCAACATGCAGCCATCTGCAGCCTGAACAGCAATACCAGACTTACTGGTGAGCGATTGATCGCCAGCGTCTGAAGCATGAAATCTGACTGACCGGAGGGCACTGGAAAGCAACATGGGTGAACAGGCAAGAAAAATCTCAGTGCCTGAGTTTCGTGCAGCGGCGGGAACGGACCGTCGCCTGACAATGCTCACGGCATATGACTATCTCTGGGCAGGTCTGTTTGACGAGGCTGGTGTCGACAGCATTCTGGTCGGGGACAGTCTGTCGATGGTCGTCCAGGGCCACTCGACAACATTACCGGTGACCATGAAGCAGATGATTTATCATGGAGAGATGGTGGCCAGAGCGGTGCGGCGTGCGCTGGTGATTGTTGACATGCCGTTCATGAGTTATCAGGTGAGCCCCGGACAGGCTGTGCGGAATGCCGGCCGTCTGATCAAGAAAACGGGTGCGGATGCCGTGAAGCTTGAAGGTGGGGCGATCCAGTCGGAGACGATCCGTGGCATTGGTCGAGCAGACATCCCCGTTATGGCTCATATTGGCATGCGTCCACAGGCGGTTCGGCAGCTGGGAAGCATGGGCCGGATCCAGCGTGACGTTCAGCAGTTGCTTGATGATGCTCGCGCTGCTGAGGATGCCGGTGCGTTTGCGATCATCCTGGAACTTGTACCGGAGGAGGCTGCAAAGCTGATTACCGAGAGCCTTGGGATCCCGACGATCGGCATTGGAGCTGGCAGGCATTGTACCGGTCAGGTACTGGTGGGACCGGACATGCTGGGACTGAATCCGGACTTCAGGCCACGATTCCTGAAGCAGTTTGGAGATTTGCGGGTACATGCGGACAAGGCTGTCCGTGACTACGTTGCTGAAGTGCGTTCAGGGGATTTTCCGGGGGCTGAACACACTCATCATTGAGTTCGCCGGGCGAGTCTCAGCGCGTGCCACAGAACTTCAGCAACGATCATTCTGATGACGTGCCGTTACGAACGATGAACACCGCGAGATCGATCCACTTTTGTCGCAGGGCAACGATCTGGTCTGTGTCACTGGAATAGGCGAAGTACCTGCTCAGCAGCTGATGTTCCGGACCCTGGGGTGGATTTCTGCGTGACAGGAGTTCGAGCTGATTGCGGAACTCCCAGGGGGTTCGCGCCATCATTCTGGAGCGTTCACTGGTTTTCAGCTGGTCGAACTGCTGCAGCATTTGTTCTTCCGCGACAGGGAACTGTGTTGCGACGCGGTCGCCAATCTGCGTCATGCACTGCACTGTGATGTCGTAGATTACCGGAATGCTCCAGCTGGGTCTCCAGCGGCGTCCCTTGACTCTTTCCAGTGCTGCTGCAAATTTTTCGGCCCATGCCCTGTCAGCAACTTCATTGACCAGAAACTCTTCAGCTCGGTTCAGGTGTTCCAGCAGATTTTGAGGGTCCTGCTCGTCCGGTGTATCAGGAATGTGTTCGACAAGCCACATTGCAAGGCTGAGCGATTTCGTTTCGACGCTGAGGTTCTCAAGTGTCTGCTGAACATCATCCGGAAGCTGCTGTATGGGGATGATCTGCTGCAGGAACCGCCAGTATTCGTCAGTGGTGATTTCAAGGCGAGTGAAGAACGGGTCATATGAAGGGAGGAACGTCACTGTGAGCGATGTTGATTGGGAGCGTTGGTCCTGCTGCCAGCTCCCGGCGATAAGTTCGAGCCTGCGGTTTCGGTCCTGTGCATTTCGATCCCACTCATCGAGGTCGTCGCTGTTGAAGGAACTCCACAATTGTCCGAAGTGCTGCAGGGTCGCAGCAAGTGCCGGGTCTTTCGAGATCGCCTGCTGAATCTCATGGTACTTCTGTTTTCGGGACTCGGATTGTGAGGCGAGCAGGTGGCTGCTGGCCCGCATTCGTTCCTGTTGCGGCGGCGTTAATTGCTGAAACCGGTCGAGTTGCGAATTCAGGTATCTGGTGCGAGGAGATTCGAGACCAAGAACGCTGACAGCGACGAGGACACCAAGTCCCGTTGCGATCAGTTTCGGTCCAAATGAGATGTTGGCAGCGAGATTGTTCATTCCGGCTGCTCCTGAGCAGGGTTCAATGGGATCTGGTGCAACTGCTGCAGGAATTCAAGATCGGGCAGGGGCCGCATATCACCGTAATTCTGCAGCAGATCAAGATTTTCAAGCAGAGCGGCATCAGCATCGGAGATACCAGTGGTTGCAGAAAGGCGAGACGCAAGGATACCACCGGTGGTTCCCAGGAAGCCCGCAAGCCCCCAGAGCAGCAGTCCGGCAGGGGCAAGATTACGGAAGGGGTCGCGACTGGAGCTGGTGATTTCCTGAGTCTGTGCAGAAGCACTGGAAAGGATCTGGATCGAATCGAGAGTTCTGGTGGTAAAGTCTGCTCCTGCCGCAGCGTCTTCCATTACGTCCAGCATCTTCCAGGTGCGGTCAAGCTTATCGGCGGCGGATCGCAGATTCTGATTGCTGGCCAGCTGCTTTTCGAGCAGAGCTGCTGCATCAGATGCGAGTTCACCGTCCAGATATGCAACGAGCTCCTCCAGCTGCGGATCAGCCGGAGCAGCCTCGTCGCTGTCGGGATCTCTTTCGTTCAGTTGTTCTTCGGACATGATTCAGAATTCCGACAGGAATCGTTTACAGATAGCGTTCCAGAGATTCCTTGAGTTTCATCCGTGCTCGAGAAAGCAGGGATTTGACCGCAACCGTTCCCAGCCCCATTACTTCGCCGATTTCCTCATAGCTCATCTCCTCAAATCGATGCAGTACAACTGCTGTACGTTGCCGCTCGCTCAGCTGTGAGACGGCCTGCCGTACAAGCTGCTGCATCTCATCGGAATCGAGCTGTCGTGTGGGCATCAGCCCCGATTGTTCTGCCAGCACCGTATCAAGGTTACTGCTGGAGTCCTGCGAAGAATTGCCGAGAGAGACTTCACGTCTGCGTACAGCACCACGAATCTGGTTGCTGGCGAGGTTATGTGCGATTCGAAAGAGCCATGTCGAAAACCGAGCTGTTGGTTCGTAGCGGTCTCTGGCGCGAAACACGCGGAGGAAGGCTTCCTGAGCGAGGTCTTCTGCGACTGTTCGATCGTGTACAATATGGAAAAAAAAACCAACGAGCCGATCCTGGTAGCGGACGACAAGCTGTTCGAATGCAGTCTGGTCATCTTCGGAGACCTTCAGCATGAGCTGGACATCCGGATCAGCAAGGTAGCGATTGCTGAGAGACTGGGAGACCAAAACAAAAGGCTCCAACGAGTGTGTCGCTGATCGACGCGTGAGCTGAATGGCAGGCAGCAGGGGGGCAATTATGCGTGTCTGTTCGGCAGACTCAAGTGAACCTCGGCAAAAACCAGAACCTGAATCAGGCTGGACTGATCACGAGCACAGTGGGAGAGCAGAAAAAGTTCCGTCGAGAGGTGCACTGCTGACGGGCAAAAAAAAAGCCTCGGCAGAATGCCGAGGCTTATGACCCCTAGGGGATTTGAACCCCTGTTACCGGAATGAAAATCCGATGTCCTAGGCCTAACTAGACGAAGGGGCCGCGAATTTGGACCGGGAGTGTACTTGCCAGAGTGCGGGAAATCAAACGCGGTTGGCAGCCGTTCCAACGATTTCTTCGGTTCGGAATTCATCACTCTTGAGAGATTCCGTGTGAATTGACTGCAAAACCTCTTCTCGGTGAACCGTCACTTCGCGGGGGGCTTCGATCCCGACTCGGACTCGATCTCCGCGGATACTGACGATACGAATCCGAATGTCCTGATTAATGACGATGCATTCGTCAGTTTTTCGCGACAAGACCAACATGTCTGAACTCCTTTTGAGTCATTCTGGCCCTCTCCCGGAATCCTTGAACCGCTTTGACGGGAGTGTCCCCGATTCGATTTGCTCACTGAAGTCATCCTATGCAGCGATTTTGAGCCCGGCAAACACAAATCGGCAGGATTTGCCGGTTGAGAAGTGCAGACCGTAGATCGATTCACTGGTTGTGGATGCAAAGCGCAAGAAAAACCCCCGACAGGCAGGGCCCACGGGGGTCAGGCAGATGCGAATCGTACTGAGCGGATCAGACGAGTTCTTTCAGCTTCTTGAGTGGTCGGACTTTGACGACTTTGGAAGCGGGCTTGGCAGCGTAAACGCGGGACTCACCTGTGCGAGGATCGGTACCGGTGCGTTCCTTGGTAGCTGGCTTCAGGTGTACATAGATCTTGAAGAGCCCCGGCAGGGTGAAGATCCCTGGTCCGCCGGAGATGTTTTCAGAGATAATGCCTTCAAGTGCGTCCAGCATCTCGCCAGCTTCCTTGCGGCTTTTTCCTGTACGCTCTGCGAGTGCGTTCAGGATGTCAGACTTTGACGGTGATTTTGGTTTGGCGGCTGCTTTATTTGCCATTGCTGGACGTCTCCCTTGGGTATCTCAGATGTATCGATCAGAAGAACTAAACGGTATGTTTCAAAGAGGGCGGCTGACCAACATGAACGAGCAGCCCTGCAAATGTCCGTGCGAAGTAAAGTTTTCCAGCGGAAGAGTGTCAACGCTCTCTGAAGCACAAAATGCCCAAAACTCAGTATTTTTCGACGTTTTGGAAAGATACAGAAAATCGAGGTGGTTTGTGCCGGGGAAGAAGGTGGGGTTGCAAGTGCAAGTCTGCGCGGGTGAATCAGGTGCTGTCAGCAGTGACTTCCCGTGCCTGTTTGGGTAGGCTCACCGACAATTCTGAGTCTATTTTGCTACCGGCGGCGGCTCGTCGACGCCGGAGAAAACGGTCTGACCGGTGTTCCCAGGCAACTGGATTGGCCCTGTGGCGTCTGGAAACGGGCTTCCTGGGTTCCTGATGTCTATGTACTGAAAGGGTTTGTGATGAATGGCCAGTTGTTGACACCGATATTTCGGCGACTGCTTGTGCTGGTCATTGGTTTGCTGACTTCGAGTCTCACTGCAGATGAATTGCAGCCGCTGGAGTATCGAAATGCCGGGCTGGAAGTGGATCTTGGGGTCGGGCTGTGGGCGTGGCCAATCCCGATGGACGCTGACGGTGACGGAGATTTCGACCTGATTGTTTCCTGTCCGGACAAGCCATCGAACGGACTTTGGTTCTTTGAAAACGTGACGGGGAGTACTGCAGCGAACCCATTGCCCGTGTTTCTTCCGGGAAGAAAACTGGGGCGTACTGTGCACTACGTGATGCCCAGTTACGTGGACGGAAAAGTCCGCGTTCTGTCACCCGGCCTGGAGTATCCGCGACTGTTTGAACAGGGGCTGGAGGAGCAGGTGAGGCTTCCGATCGAGGCTCGTTTTCACAAGCCGCTCGGTACTCAGCCGAAGGGGCCCAAAGTGCGGCACAACCAGTGGCGTTATGTAGACTTCAATGGAGACCAGCAGCTTGATCTGGTGGTTGGAATTGAGGACTGGAGCTATTACGGCTGGGACGATGCTTGGGATCCGCAGGGAAACTGGGTGAACGGTCCATTGCACGGATGGGTTTACGTATTTCTGAACAACGGCACGACTTCGGACCCGGATTATGCTGAACCGGAGTTTCTGCAGGCGGGAGGCGAGCGGCTGAACGTGTATGGATGTCCATCTCCAAATTTCAACGACTTTGATAACGATGGGGATCTGGATCTGATCTGTGGGGAGTTTCTCGACGGTTTCACTTACTTCCAGAATGTGGGCAGCAGAACAGAGCCGGAGTATTCTGCTGGCGTGCGTCTGCGTTCGGACAGTGGCCAGCAGCTGGTGATGGAACTGCAGATGATCGTCCCGGTGGCATTCGACTGGGATCTGGATGGTGATGCGGATCTGATTGTGGGTGATGAAGATGGCCGAGTCGCATTCCTCGAGAATGTCTCGCCGGGAACGGCTGGCGCTGTGCCGATATTTCAAGCGCCAAGGTATTTCCGTCAGCAGGCCGAAACTCTGAAGAGTGGTGCGCTGGCAACACCGGTGGGGTACGACTGGGATGCTGACGGAGACATGGATCTGATTTCCGGTAACACCGCCGGGTTCATTGAAGTATTTGAGAATCTGAGTGGCCCCGGGGTTGCTCAGCCGAAATGGGCGGCACCGGAGCGTCTGCGAGTTGGTGACGAGGTGTTCAGAATTGAGGCGGGTCACAACGGCAGTATTCAGGGTCCGGCGGAAGCAAAATGGGGATACACGACATTAAGCGTGGCGGACTGGAATCTGGATGGGTTGCCGGACGTGGTGGTCAATTCCATTCTGGGCCGAGTTCTGCTGCTGCCCAACTGTGGTACTCGCACGGAGCCGCGATTTGCCGAAAGTGTGCCCATCGAAGTTCAGTGGGAGGGGAAGCAGCCTGAGCTTGCCTGGGGATGGCTGCGTCCGACAGGGAGCGAATTGCTGACTCAGTGGAGGACGACTCCTGTTGTTTCAGATCTGAATGGTGACGGTCTTCCGGATCTGCTCATGCTGGATCAGGAGGGCTATCTGGCATTTTTTGAGCGAGCTCGAATTGCTGACAGGCTGGTTCTGAAATCTCCGGTCAGAGCATTTGTCGACGGAGACGGCCAGCCTTTGCGACTCACGACTGGTACTGCGGGAAGAAGTGGACGGAGGAAGTTGTGTATTACAGACTGGGATGGTGATGGCCTGCCGGATCTGTTGTTGAATTCAAGGAATGCAGATCTGCTGCGTTGCACTGCAGTTCGTGATGGCAAGTGGGTTATGGTCCAGGCCGGTACGCTGGCAACGCGGAATATTGAAGGGCATGACGTCAGTCCGACAACTGTGGACTTTGACGGCAACGGGATCCCGGATTTCGTTGGCGGTGCGGAGGACGGCCGTTTTTATTTCCTGCGAAATCCGCGTGCTGCAGGAAGTGAATGAGGTATTTCGACGTTTAGACTCCATGGTCCTGAAGAGCAGGCCTGAGTCATCAGGAGCAGAGTGCATGGGCGTCATCGCTGTTGTCGGGACACTGGACAGCAAGGGGACCGAGCACGCTTTCGTTGCGGATCAGATTCGCAGGCATGGCCATTCGGTGCTGTTGATCGATGTGGGAACACTGGATCCGCCGACGGTCGTTCCGGACATCAGTCGCGAGCAGGTTGCAGCGGAGGGGCAGATTGACCTGTCCGCGTTGACAGCTGAGCGTGACCGTGGTCGCTGTGTAGCGGCGATGGCGGAAGCTCTACCGGTTCTTCTGACCCGGCTGCTTCGGCAGCAGCGTATTGATGGAGTGATTTCGCTTGGTGGCAGCAGCGGGACGGCTATTGCCAGTGCAGGGATGCGCGGGCTTCCAACCGGGTTTCCGCGGCTGATGGTTTCCACCATGGCCAGTGGTAATGTGGCACCATACCTGGGTACTCAGGATATTCTTCTGATGCCTTCCATCGTTGATGTGGCCGGGTTGAATCGAGTGTCGCGGGGAGTCTTCAGCCGGGCTGCCGCGGCGATCTGTGGCATGGTATCTCTGGAAATATCAGACAGCGACGATCGCCCGGTGATTGCGGCGAGCATGTTCGGAAACACTACGGAGTGTATCGGGAACGCGGTTCCCCTGCTGGAGTCTGCTGGCTACGAGGTGCTTGTATTTCATGCGACCGGAGCTGGTGGTCGAACGATGGAATCTCTGATCGCGAGCGGGCTGGTCGATGGTGTTCTGGACATAACAACCACGGAACTTGCAGACGAACTGGCCGGTGGTGTTCTGAGTGCTGGTCCGGAGCGACTGACTGCAGCGGCCGCTGCCGGTGTGCCTCAGATTGTGGTCCCGGGGTGTCTGGACATGATCAATTTTGGAGAACCGGCAACGATTCCGGAAAGGTATCAGGATCGATTGTTTTACAGACACAATCCGCAGGTGACATTAATGCGGACCTCTGCAGCAGAGTCCGTCGAGCTGGGAAAACAACTGGCGGAGAAAATCAATCGCAGTGTTGGAGCTGTATCTGTATTGCTGCCATTACGTGGAATCAGCGTCATTGGAGCTGAAGGCGGGCCATTTCATGATGCACATGCGGATGCAGCATTGTTCACATCGCTGACGAATCACCTGCGGCAGGGTGTGCGGGTGATTGATTGTGACTGCAACATCAATGCCCCGGAGTTTGCTCAGGCCTGTGTTGCGGAGTTGTTACAGAATCTTGGTCAGGCGGACACTGGAAACGGAGGCTGAGTTCCGATGACTAAGGCAGACGCAGAATCATCAGGGAAGGCCGCCGCCGGCAGTTATCTGGCCCGACAGGCAACTGCAGCCAATGGCATACTGCTGTTTTGTGCCGCGATTATGGCTCTCATTCCGGCGACTGAAGAATGGGGCGTTCCGATGTCGGTATTTCTTTCATTGTCGCTGATTTTCTCCGGGGCGACCGGGTACTGTGGCTGGCTGCGGATTCTGCCGATGATGCCATGGAATTCCCGCAGTCGCCGTGGTTGAGCAGAGTCGTTCCCCGGGGGGATGCTGTCGGCTGTCTGCGACTACAGTCGGCTGTCTGCGACATCGTCAGGACGTGGAAGCGGATCTGTCGCGAAACGAATTGAAGTTGGTGTACTCCCAGTGTCGGTAGAGTTCGCTGGACTGCATCAGTTCCTGACAGGACCCTGCGGCGGCGACCTGTCCTCGGTCAAGCAGAATGACTTTATCGCAGCGTCGCAGGGTTGAGAGTCGACCAGGGATCAGAATGAGAGTCCTGCGGGTACTGAGTCGCTGGAAAGCATCATCGAGCAGGTCTTTTTCTGCCTGATCCATCCGGTGCCGAGGCTCCTCGATGATCAGCAGTGCGGGATCGCGTACCAGAGCGCGAGCAAGTCCAACGCGAAACACCTGTTCGGGGCGAAGTACATAACCTTGTTCACCGAGTCGGGTGTCATAGCCCTGCGGAAGATTGCGGAGGAAACTGTCCGCATGGACTGTCTTGGCTGCTTCGATTGCCTGCTGTCGGGAGACGTCGGCCTGCCCACAGGTAATGTTTTCGATTGCAGACGCATCCAGGACGGGATCATTTTCGGAGACCAGCACCACTTCGGCACGCAGTGATTCGAGGGTTGCTTCGCGGGTATCATGTCCGTCGATCAGAATCTGGCCGGAATCCGGATCGATGAATCTGGGGAGCATTGCCGCGATGGCGTGAGCAGCGACGGTATCAGTACTGATCAGTCCGATACGTTCTCCGGCAGTGATTCGCAGATCCAGCTTGTGAATGATGTCACCGTGGTCGGGCGAACGCAGAGTCACCTGATTGAGTATCAATGTCTTCGCCAGTGGCTGCAGAAAAGCTGCTCCGGGTCTCTGGCTGACGGACGGGACGACATTCAGGAAGGTGGACAGCTGATCAAGCTGAGCTGCTGAATTCGATGGGTCCGCATTCAGCAGCAGACCTGCAGCGTTGTAGAGTCCGCAGAGCAGAACTGCCATGCACCCGGCAGTGGCAGGCAGGAGCCCCGCATGCAGCTGCAGGCCGATGATCGTGAAGGTGATCGCGGGCAATACAAACCGCAGCAGGAAGTTCAGCAGGCTGTGAGTCTGCTGCTGACTGCGAAATCTGTCGGACTGCTGCTGAAGCAGTCTGAGGCGTTCCTGAAACTGCTCCTGTTCTTCCTGTTCCAGCCCAAGGGCGCGTGCGCCGTTTCGTGTCGCCATACGCAATGCCTGAAGTGCGGGAAGTGCACTGGCATCCTGCGCAACGGCTTTTGCCAGCAGGGCGGCGGTCTGCATTTCTCCCATCATGTCGAGGTCGTTGTTGCTGGCGGCTCCGTCCGTGCCGAGGGCGACATTCACGCCTGCTTCGACCAGTCGCGCCACGGGACAGAATCCGCTCGCCAGTTTCAGGTTGGATTCCGGG
>JALQUR010000492.1 GCA_023260695.1 Planctomycetaceae bacterium | reverse complement strand
TTCCTCAATCAGACAGCTGATATTTACAATTTTTCCCCGTTCCGCCCAGAACTGCACCCCATTCACTTCGTCAACGGCGTTCCAGAGCCCTTTGTGGTGTGGGTGGTCGGCATCAGCAGGGTCGTTGAGGGCGCGATTGAGAACGACCCCCTGGGCTGTGGTAACGGGCATGAAGAATGGCTTCGGGAGGTCTGATGAGAAATTATAGGTACTGAACTCTGCGCCATTGATCGTAATCTTCAGCTGATCGCCCTCAACTTTGCGGACATCGACCTGATCGGCGGCATCCGCATGCGGAAACGCCAGGCTGCCGAAAAGGACGACAATGACGGCTGGCAGAAGAGATCGCTGAAGCATTGACAGGGCCTCCAGGGAGAGAATTGTAATCCAGAAACACATGGCTGCCTGTGATGCAGCGGAGCGGCGGGCCGTTGGCTCAGACCGAAACTGGCTCAGACCGAAACTGGCTCAGACCGAAGCCGGCTCAGACCGAAGCATCGCCCTGCCCGGCCGCGAAATCTGCGTTGATTCAGGCAATCCGCCAGAAGGAAGTCTATCCGTCTGAAACTGAACCGCAACCAGACCGCAGACGCTGCTCGGTTGTACCGTGGATGACGGCCTCATCGAGGGACCGTAGTGACTGCGTTTCAAGGATAAACAGCGGGTATTCGAGTCTTCCGCGCAGGATTACTGCCCTTTTTCAAGACGCTTACGGCTGTGAGCTGCATCACGCATGTGTCGGGTTTACATAAACTGTTAAAACCGATATATCTCCCATCACGCCGTGGTCCAATCTGAGCCGGTGTCGAAACAGGCGGTTGGCATACTTTACGGCAGCCCGAGAGATTGCATGCAAGAAGACTCCCGGTGCCCGAATACGCTGGAGGAAAACACACGTGTCGACTGAAGTTGAATCAAAAGTAATCGAAATCGTTGGCGAACAGCTGGACATCCCAACAGAAGAAATCAGCCGTGAAAAATCGTTTGTTGACGATCTCAAGGCAGACTCTCTGGATGTTGTCGAACTGGTCATGGCACTTGAAGATGAGTTCGACGTCAAGATTCCTGACGAGGACTACGACAAGATCATGACCGTGGGTAATGCGATCGATTACATTGCGGGCAAGTCAGCCGGCTGATCCGGCGGCTGTGGATTCTGCGTGGTGCGAATTCTCGTGCCACGCATGACCGGCCCCCCGCTGTAAACGCATGGATGCTTCAGCTCTGAAGATGAGCCTGTTTCATGCTGCGCCAACGAGTGGTGGTTACGGGAACCGGGATCATCGCCCCTCCCTGCCTTTCCAGCTGTGATTTCCAGAACGCCCTGCTGTGTCCGCGGAATCCACCGTTCTTCTGCAACGGTGGTGCCCCATCTCCTGCGGAACTCTCTGCTGAACACCGTGGTCTGGCTGCAATTCCACCGCGGGAGTTGCGTCGGATTCCACGCTTTGCACGCCTTGCCATTGCAGCAGCAGCTGAAAGTCTCGAATTTGCCCGAGTGGACTGGACCCCACGTCTGCTGCTCCGCGCAGGGGTATCTGCGGGAAGTGCAGCAGGAGGACTCGATGAACTGGAGCAGCAACAGCTGACCGCCAGCCGTCGTGGAGTCGATCGGGTGTCTCCATTTCTGATCCCGCAGCTGATTGTCAATGCGGCCAGTGGAAATATCGCGGCCGTGAACAGGCTGCAGGGGCCCTGTCTGTCATGGAGTGCCGGGTGTGCTTCGGGAACGGTTGCGATTGGTGAAGCATTTCGCCTGATTCAATCAGGTGAGGCTGACCTCATGCTTGCCGGTGGGGCGGAGGCGGCGATGACGAATGCGGGCTTAGGATCCCTGCAGTCTGCAGGTCTGCTGCCGGAATCTCACGTGGTGAGCGGCAGATCCGGGCGTCCATTTGATCCGGACAGCAGATGGTTCATGCCAGCGGAGGGGGCAGGATTTCTGGTACTTGAATCGCTCGATTCAGCGCAACAACGTGGCGCGGAGATTCTGGCAGAGATTTCCGGATACAGCAGCGTGTTTGATTCCAGTTGTGAGGAGGATCAGGTTTCCTCATCGCATCAGCTGTGCCGTACCATGCAGCTGGCTTTGCAGGATGCGGAAGCAGACATTTCGCAGATCGACGTCGTGTGCGCGCATGCCATTGGAATCGAGAAGAACGATCTTGCAGAAGCACGTGCGATTGCAGAGTGCTGTTGTGGCAATTCCGAGGGTCCGCTGATTATGACCGGCCGGAGTCATTTCGGACACGCGATGGGAGCCACCGGAGCGATTGATGCTGTGGCTGGAATCTGCATGCTGAAGCAACAGCAGGTTCCGTCTGTCGGCGGTTTTCGAATTGTCAACTCGGTGCCGACACCGATCAGGGCAGGGAATACGCCCCTGCCGACGTCGCTCCAGTCACTGCTGCTCAACAGCTTCAGTTTTGGTGGCCAGAATGCCAGCCTGGTGATCTGTCGCTGGCAAGGCTGATACAACGGCAGACTGCCGTTTAAACCCGGCAGTCCCCGCAAACAGCCGCCGCTTATTCCTCCGCAGCTGTCGTATCCGTAACCGCACCGGCTGCTCGGCTTGCCAGCCCGGCATTCAGTGCCTCCAGCTGATTTGGATAGTCAGCAACAGTCGTCGGGGAGTAGTTTCCAGTCATCCAGCGAACCAGCAGATCCAGATCTGTTTCGGTCAGCTGATCCGGTCCGTAGGCAGGCATGCGATTTCGTGATCCGTAATGGCGGTCAGCATTCGGGTGGCGGATAAAGTCCTTCAGCCATGCAGCTGATCCATAGCCAGCCATCGTGGGATAGCCACTGGCAGTGGAGTCGTCCGGTGTTTCCGGGAATGGTTCGCCGATCGTGTCGTGACAGCCGGCACAGGACGTGCCTTCCAGATCGCCAGCCCAGTTACCGTCGACGGCAAGTTCGCGGCCACGTTCCACCAGAGCCGGATCAAATTCCTGCTGAGCGTGACCAGCCTCAGATGCCAGGAATTCAATCAGAGCTTTCAGGTTTTCGGAATTCTCTTCGGCCTGCAGTGACTCAGTCAGGCCGGAAGTCCAGTCGGCCATTTCAGAACTGGCAGGGTCGAGGAATTCAACTTCTTCCCCTGCAGCGATCTGTCTCGCCGCTTCCTGATACCATCCGGCGTTCTGAATCCAGCGGAAGTGCTGAACATAGTCTGTCACGATACCATTCATCCATGCCCGGCTGCCGAAGTTGCCGAGGTCAGCAGCGACTGGGAGCGTGAACGGAGCTTCTCCGGATGAACCAGCAGCAATGGCATCACGAATCAGAGAGCCACGACCGTCATGGCCGTTCCAGCGATGGCAACTTGAGCAGTGCTGGGCAAATAATCGCGGTCCCTGAGTGAACGGATCCCGCCGCAGCAGTGAAACGGCACCATCCACAGGGATTCGATCGGGCCCCGAAGCCAGCTCGATGGCCCGCTTCGCATCACGATGAGATTCTGCCAGTGCTGCCTGGTGATCTGTGTCATTGGCGTCTTCCCATGCGGCAAGAACTGTCAGCGCAACAACACCGGCTGCCATCAGCCAGATAAAGGCACGATTGAGAAGGTGTCCGAAGTTTCCCAGCACTCTGGCAGTGAGCGGCATCAGGGCGATGATGCCCATGATAATCCCGGGAACAATGATTGCTCCGAATGTCAGTCCCAGTGCTTCTACTGCATGGAATCTCAGGAAGCGGAACAGAAACAGGAAGTACCATTCAGGTCTGGCTGCATCAAACTTCACTGCCGGATCCGCCGGGGCACTCATTTCTGCAGGCCGGAATACTGCGAGTGCAAGGACGGCTGTGAGCACTGCCAGACAGGCGACCGCGTCCTTGAGTACCTGGTCCGGCCAGAATGTTGTGTCGGGTGCGTATTTCGGATCATGGACGGTGAGCCCATGGCGACGAAAGACCATGATGTGCAGTGCCAGAAAAGCCACCAGTGAGGCAGGAAGCAGTCCTGCATGCATGGCAAAGAATCGCGTCAGTGTCAGGTGTCCATATTCGTTTCCACCCTGTGCCAGCGTCTGCACTTCGGCCCCGACGAGAGGAGTTGCACTCATGATGTTGGTCGTTACCTGAGTGGCGTAATAGCCCTTCTGATCCCACGGAAGCAGGTATCCGGTGAGCGAAAGTCCGAGCACAATCATCATCAGCACGATGCCCAGCCAGAAGTTCACTTCACGCGGTGCCTTGTATGCTCCATCGATTACAACCTGGACAAGGTGGATTGCCATCAGCACCACCATCGCCTGAGCTGCATAGTGATGCAGGCCGCGAATGATGCTTCCAAGAAACATCTCATGCTGAATGAAATAGACGCTCTCCCATGCGGTGCGGGTGCTGGGGCTGTAAGCCGACCAGAGCATGAACCCGGTAATCACCTGCAGGACAAATGTGAAGACCAGGGTACTGCCCCAGACATATCGCCAGCGTGCGCCGCCAGGGACTCGCTCATACAGTGCTTCATGGAGCATTCCCCGGACACCGAGTCGGTCATCCATCCAGTCGATCAGCATTTTCATCGAAACAGCCTTCAAGCTGGTGATTGTTGTGTCAGATGCAGACGGCAACGGCAGGATCCATCACTGATGCGGGTGAATCCCTGCGGCGAACAAGTGCGGCACAGATGCGGCCACTACTGAATCTCAATCTTCTCAGCGGTTGCTCGCCGAAAATTGCAGAATCGAACCCAGATTTCAGAACCGTCGCTGTCGATCTCTCCGGCAGTTCGCAGGGAAACATCCAGCGAGTCCATACCTCGAGGCGGGATCTGATTGGTCTTTTCCCCGTCCAGGCCGAAAGCGCTGGTGTGGCAGGGACAGAAGAAATCATTCTCTGCCCGGCGGAAATTTACGGAGCAGCCCAGATGAGGACAGATGGAATTGAATGCAGAGACGGTTCCTGATTCACTCCGACGCAGCCAGATGCTGCCCACGGGCACATTGCTGAATCTGTTCCACGCGTCGTCGATATCGTCGAAGACGGTGACCGCAACTGGAGTGCCATCTGTCGGGATCGCATCTCTGGTGACATCCAGGCGAATATAGCCCTCACTATCCTTTCGCGCCTGGGCAGTGCCGGAATCAGTGCCGTCTGCCGACTTTTTCCTGCGGAGGATCGGGTCCAGAAAAAACAGTCCGCCCAGCGTGCCTGGAACAGCGACAAGCAGAAAACTGAGCACTGCTGTGATCGCCTGCCGGACGATGCCGCGGCGGGGATAGTCGGGCTGCGCACTTACAGCGACCTCAGAGGTCACCTCGTCAGACGAATTCGTCATTGATCTCACTCAGATTCTTCAGGCGGGAACAGATTGTCAGGAACTGGCAGGAGCAGCACGCGGTGATGTGTCCGCCAGTTGATCCAGGTGGGAGGTTCGCAGTCTGTCCTGCGACCGCAGCTAATTTGACGCTACGCCGCTGATGAATACAACCGAAACCTCAACACGACAGTCCGAAATCCAATCGTTGCAAACAGATGTAATGATCCGCGGGTATGTCTCGCGGAGTGCAGGGAGTGCTGGAAATGGCGGGAAACAGAGCTACATCGTGCTGAGGGTAATTCCTGTTGGTTTTGGAGCAATTCTGCGGGTTTTGCGCCCCCTGTTTCCCAATAAACCATAATCGCTACAGTTTTGCTGACCCAAGTCACTCATACCGAAATGATGATTGAGTGAGTTTTGGATTCAGATGCAGGCAGAATCGCTGCTCCGGGATCAGATATCGGATAGAATTCTGAGACAGCGCGATCGCGGCTTTGCCTGCTCTCACTCAAGGCCATCATTCTGAATCACCTGGAAGTCTCGGAAAGCTGCGACAAGGTGGGAATTTTTGTTCTGGATGTGTAAGCTTCATGAAATGGATGAGTCATTCAGTTTGTTCGAAGGTGCTCAGAATCCAGGTGCAGCAGCCATGACCTCTGATGAAGTATGGAATGAGACTGAATTAGTCCAGTCCCGCCACCTGAGGGTCACGCACTTTGACGTCCCGACCAGACGCAGTCTGATTTCACCACTGCGAGAGCGTCTGCTGTCGTCGGTTGCTGACTTTGAAATTGTTGATGAGGGGCGTCAGAACCATTTCTGCATGGCTCTGGAAGAGGCACTCAACAATGCCTTCTATCACGGTAATCTGGAAATCAGCTCCGAACTGAAAGAAGGCGGTTCATCCGCCTTCATTGAACTTGCTCGCGAACGTGAGACTCTGGAACCGTATCGCTCACGAAGGATCAGAGTCACCGAAATTGTGGGACTCTTCGGGCTCTGGATCTGCATCTGTGATGAGGGATCCGGGTTTGATGTCGGTGCCGCAATGGAACGCTGCAACAATCCGGAACTGATGCTTGCAAGTGGACGCGGCCTGCTGCTGATGAAGGGGTTCACTGACGAACTGATCTTCAATGGCAACGGCAATGAAGTCACCCTTGTGCTCTACCGCACTGACGAAGACCGTGAGAAAGCACTGCTTGCTGATCCGAAGACTGGTGACATCACGCGGATTATTTCCTGATCCACAGCCAGCAGTGCATTCTGCAGTATTTGCAGCCAGGCACGACTTAAAACAGATCCACCAGCGTCTCGCCAGCGTCCAGCAGCTGATATGGACGATTCTGATTGTCGATCGCCGTCAGGTCTTCGATGCCCATCGCGTGATAAACAGTGCGCGTGACATCTGACGGCGAGATCGGCTTCTCTTCCGGGTACTCAGCATAGCGATCGCTGGCGCCGTAGACCTGTCCTCCCCGAATGCCGCCCCCGGCCATGACATCTGTCAGGCAATGCGTCCAGTGATCCCGCCCTGCCCCGGAGGGACCACCGGATCGAGGATCACCGATACGAGGCTTGCGCCCCATTTCACTGGTGACCAGCAACAGAGTCTCATCCAGCATGCCGCGTTCCTGCAGGTCGCTGATCAACGCAGAAAACCCGCGGTCGAATTCCGGCAGCAGCCAGTCCTTGAGGCAGTTGAAGTTGTTGCCGTGCGTATCCCAGCCTCCACCGCTGGCACACTTCCGCTGATCAGCCTGTTTTGTATCGCCCATCCAGAAGACCGTGATGAACGGGACTCCGGCTTCTGCAAGTCGCCGCGCCAGAATCAGACTTGTTCCGTTGATCCCTCGACCGTAGCGATCGAGCACGGAGTCCGGTTCCCGTGAAACGTCGAATGCTGCCGTGGTTCGCTGTGACGTGAGCAGGGCGAAGGCTCGCTCCTGCTGGGCTGTCCAGCTGTGGGCTGCATTGCCGCCACTGAAGTCACGTCGGGCGGCATCAAGCGATCGCAGCATGGAAGCACGGTCGCGCAATCGTGCAGCAGAAACATCACTGTCCAGTGCGATCGCTGGCGCCTGGAAGGTGAGCGGATTCTCCCTGCTGCCATTCACAAATAATGCGTCGAACTGTGTTCCCAGGCGAGCGGCGAACTGACCAGGGCGAGTGTATGCAGGAGCCCCCTCAGTGTGCGGAATGGTGATCGCATTCGTCAGGTCCGGATGCTGCGGACGCTTCGCTGCCACCACAGCACCCATTGCCGGCCAGTCGTCATCGTAAGGTTTGCGGTTGTTGCCGAGGGTCAGAAATGTCTGATCCGGTTTATGGCCCGTGAGATTGTAGTAATAACCGGCATGATGATCGTTGGTGCTGACGCTTCCCCCGATGCTGTTCAGCAGTGCCAGATGGTGGGCCTGCTGAGCGAGTAATGGCAGGTGCTCACAAAGCCGGATGCCCGGGGCAGATGTCTGAATCGGCTGAAACGGGCCTCGATACTCAAGGGGTGCGGCAGGCTTCATATCCCACATGTCAATGTGAGAGGCTCCGCCGCTGAGAAAGAACAGGATTGTGGTTTTTGCTCTTCCGGCGGGGATCGGCTGCGAGGCTGGGAAGGCCGCTGCGGTACTACGACGCTCAAACGAATACCCGGCAACTCCTGCCGCAGATGCAACCAGAAAATGTCGACGCTTCATCGTAACCTCCGCAGAACCACGGCTCGTCACTGAGACCAGACTTACACCTTCACAAAAATCAGACACCCTCGCAAGAGATCTTTGTTCCCAACCTGCTGAATCATCTGATCCTGCAGTCTCTGAACAGGTGACCGGTGACTGGCCTGAAGTATAGTCCATTCTGCGTTCTGCAGTGAGTGCTCAGCCTGCAGACGCTGGAATTCGTAACCCCCTCAAAACCTGAACAGCAGGAAGCAGCACAGTACAGTGACCACCAGTAATGCCGGAGCCTCGGAAGTGGATCCTGAGGCATCCGAATCCATTGCCGCGCCGCGTTATATCATCGGCATCGATTCCGGGACGACCAACCATGCCGTAAGTTTTATCGACACACACGTCGGCCAGCCTGAAGTACAGACGTTCCACGTGCCTCAGCTGACGGCACCCGGGCAGTCGGAGTCGCTCGAGACATTACCCTCATTCGTCTTCAGCCCTGGCTCAGAAGTACAGATCGGAGCACAGTTGCAGCTGCCGTGGCAGACAGAACCACCCGCCGCGATTGTCGGGCGACTGGCCCGGCTCATGGGAGCAGCCCATCCAGGTCGCACCATTGAGTCAGCAAAGTCGTGGCTGTGTCACCCGGGAGTTGATCGGCGGGCGGAAATCCTGCCGTGGCATGCGGCCGAAGATGCCGTGCGAATGTCGCCCGTTGACGCCATTGCTGCCTGCCTGAGGCAGATTCGTGAGGCGTGGGATGCAGCACATCCTGAGGCACCGCTGGCTGGACAGGACGTTGTCATCACAATCCCGGCGTCCTTCGATGAGGTGGCTCGAGAGTTGACGGTCGCTGCAGCTCACAAGGCCGGAATTCCCCGTCCGGCACTGATTGAAGAGCCGCAGGCAGCCTTCTATGCGTGGATTCATCAGCACCAGAATTCGTGGGAAACGCAGGTGCTTCCGGGGCAGACAATTCTGGTCTGTGACATCGGTGGCGGCACGACTGACTTCAGCCTGATCCAGGCAAGGGCAAGGGAAGACGGAGTGGAGTTTCACCGCGTTGCCGTCGGCGATCACCTGCTCCTGGGCGGCGATAATCTGGATCTCGCGATCGCGCATCATGTCGAAAGTCTGCTGTCCCCGGAACAGCCGCTTGCACCTGCGCAATGGAGCCGACTGATTCCGGAGGCACGTAACGCCAAGGAGATCCTGCTGGGGCAGAACCCGCCACAGGAGTACACGCTGTCGCTGGGGGGAGCTGGCTCGCGGCTGATTGGCGGTGCACTGCAGGTCACTCTGCAGCGGCAACAGATTGTTGAGTTGCTGATGGAAGGATTTCTGCCGTCGGTCAGCCGGGGCGAACGTCCACAGCAACGCCAGTCCGGATTTCAGGAGTTTGGACTGCCATACGCCAGTGACCCTGCAATCAGTCGTTATCTGAGTCAGTTTCTCTCGCTGCATGCTCGCGAAGAACCGGGCCGCGGTGAGGAATCTGCTGCTGTTGCACCCGATCTGGTGTTGTTCAACGGTGGATTCTTCGAGAGCCCACTGCTGCAGGAACGCGTCCTGGCAGTCCTGCACGATCTGTTCGCCGAGGATCACCATGATTACCAGCCACGCCTCCTCAGGAACGCACGCCTTGACCTGGCAGTCGCTCAGGGAGCAGCGGCATTCGGTCTGGTCCGTCGCGGAACAGGCGTGAGGATCGTGGCCGGGCTGGCACGCAGCTATTACATCGGAGCAGCACAGTCCGACGGTAAGCCGGTGGCCGTCTGTCTGGTTCCGGCGGGAACTGAGGCAGCCGGGACAACTTACACACTGCAACGGACGTTTCAGATTCGCACCGCGGTACCGGTTGAGTTTCCCGTCTTCACGTCCGCCACACGTCTGAGCGATCTGCCGGGCGCTCTTGTTGACCCTGACCCGGAGCAACTGACGGCATTGCCACCGGTTCGCACCATTCTGACCAGTCGTAAGGCAGGGAACGGCGACGCTGTATCAGCACGACTCTCCGCTCATCTGACGGAAATCGGGACGCTGCAGTTGTGGTGTGAGCAGACCGACAGTTCGCGGCGCTGGCAGCTGCAGTTCGATGTTCGGTCCGCGGTCGATACACAGCGAGTCGTTCATACAGGCACAGCTGAGCAGGTTGGAATCGTTGATGAAGAACAGGTGCAGGCTGCGGCGAAGATTCTTCATCAGGTGTTTGCGGCAGCCGACCGCTCACCGGAGAAGTGCCTTGCCGATCTGGCAGAGGCCACCGGGCTGTCACGAGAAGACTGGCCGCCGTCGCTGCTGAGAGCGATGTGGCTGGAACTGATGGGCCTGCATGATGGACGTCGCCGGAGTGCACAGCACGAGGCACGCTGGCTGAATCTTGCCGGATATTGTCTGCGGCCGGGGTTTGGGATGGCGGCAGATGACTGGCGAGTTGAAGAGCTGTGGAAACTGCTGCGTGGTGGAGTGCTGCATCAGCATCCTGCGTGTCTTGCAGAACTGCGTACGCTGTGTCGACGGATTTCGGGTGGCTTTTCTGCTGCTCGGCAAAGGCAGATTGCTGCTCAGTTGCTGCCGTCTCTGCGACAACGCATCCGTCAGGTTCAGAGCGGCCGGGGAAAAGGCAGCAACTACGCATCCGGGAATCATGAAGCGGCCGAGATCTGGCGGATGCTGGGAGCCTGCGAATTACTGGAAGGCACGACTCGCATGGAACTTGGTGCGGCAGCTCTTGACCTGTCCGGTCGAAAGTCCTTCGCTGCGGTGCAACAGGCACTGATCTGGGCTGTCGGGCGGATTGGCAGTCGTGTGCCGGTTTACGGTCCCCTGAACACGGTGCTGCCGACAGCATTGGCAGAGGAGTGGATCAGCCGGATGCTGCAACAGGAAGATCTGTCTTCAGCAACGGTCCAGTTGACACTAATGCAGCTTGCCCGACGCACGGCAGATCGCTATCGGGACATCAGTGAGTCATTGCGGGAGCGTCTGTTGCGGACACTGGAGCAGCAGAAGGCAGGTGTGGAACTGCTGACACTGATTGAGCAGGGTGGACAGCTCACACAGGAAACGGCAGGAATTCTGCTGGGCGAATCGCTTCCTTGCGGTCTGCAGCTTTGCTGACAGATTCGTCAGATCGCCTGCACTGTCGGACAACCTGCTTCACTCTTCGATGCGGTTTGCGGTATGCTGCGGCTGACTGACAGTAGTTCCTGCATTCGTCTGGTGACGGAATCATGGTGCAACTGTCGGCCTACGCTGACTTCACAGGTGCTGATCGATGACGCACATCAACCTGCAGGATCCCCATGTTCTTCAGCCGCGCCGGCAACTGCTGCGTCAGGGTGTGGCGTACGGGCTGAGCGGAATTCTGGCGAACACAGTGAATGGGACTGCAGGAGCCGAAATCCCTGCCGATCAGGTGCCTGGATTCGGAAGAGCAAAGTCTGTCATCGTGGTCTTTGCCAGCGGCGGTCAGAGCCATCTTGATATGTGGGACCCGAAGCCCGAAGCACCACTTGAAATTCGCGGCGAGTTCTCTGCCATCAACACGCGAATTCCGGGTGTGTCGTTCTGTGAACATATGCCACGGATTGCTCAGATTGCCGATCGTCTGAGCATTGTGCGCAGTATGTCTCACGAGGATCTCGATCATGGATCTGCGTTCTATCTGGCGATGACCGGACGCTACCATCGACGAAGGTCCGCCAATCCTCCCCCGGCGACTGATGATCACCCGTGCTACGGAGCTGTGCTGCAGCGAGTACGCCCGGCCAGTGAATTCTCCCAGACTGCGATCCATCTGAATGGTCCGGCTCTGGTTCCGGAACTGGAGGCACCCGGGCAGTTTGGTGGAGTTCTGGGGCGCGGCTTCGATCCGCTCACACTTGGCGATGTCGCTACGGAACCAGTCGCAATACCATCACTGCTGCCGCATGCGGACCTGCCCGGCATTCGCATGCAGTCCCGCAAAAGTCTGCTGCAGTCGCTGGAAGATCACCGCAGGGATCTCGCGGCGCAGAAACTGATGCTGGAAAAGGATGCGCTCTATCAGCAGGCGTTCCGCATGCTGGAGCGTCCGGAGGCAAGAACAGCGTTTGATCTCAGCCGAGAACCGGATTCGCTGCGTCTGCGCTATGGCCTGAATCGATCAGGGCAGGCCTGCCTGCTGGCTCGACGGCTGGCAGAGGCGGGGGTTCCACTGACCACGGTCATCTGGTCCTACAGCAATCGTGGGCAGGACAAGACGCCAGACAGTACGGACAGTTACGGGTGGGACACCCACAACGATATCTTCTATGGGCTGCGCAACCATCTGCTGCCCCGATTTGATCAGGGATTCTCGGCACTCATTGAAGACCTCGATCAACGCGGAATGCTGGACAGTACGCTGGTGATCGCGATGGGTGAATTCGGTCGTGCTCCTCTGGTGGCGCTGGAACCAAGATTTGCCGGGGCTGCTCCGGGCCGCAAGCACTGGGCATCGGTGTATTCCATTGCCTTTGCGGGTGCTGGCGTTCAGCCGGGGACAACCGTTGGTGCTTCAGATGAAAGTGGCGCCTACCCGGACTCACAGTCGTGGGGGCCATGGGATGTGATCGCCACCATCTTCTCTGCACTCGGAATTGATCCGGCCGATCATTTTCTGGACCACGTGGATCGACCGATTCAGATTTCTGACGGTCAAGTGATTCGCCCGCTGTACGGATCAGTCTGATCCGCCTTGTTCAGGATCGCATCCTGTACCGCTGATGAGTCAGAATTCGATGTCACGAACATCATCACGGCGAATCATTTTGCTGAGTACGCTGGATGCTGTTGCTGTTGCCAGCGGTCGGACACTGCCATCAGCCATCAGAAAATTGATCTGCAGGCTGTGGTTGCTGCTGAATCCACCCACCGTGCGGAACCCCTGTAGCTTCTGTTCTCGCTCTTCCTCGGTCAGCTCGTCCAGAGGACGGTTGTCGAGGGAATCGAGCTGCTGATTTCCGAGTCCGGACCTTGCCACGTCATTGACCAGACCGTTGCGCAGCGTTCCTCGATCGCCGTACAGATACCCAAAGCCGGCGCTGCCGGAAGTCCATTCTCCTGCCAGAACAGTATGCGAGGCGCCATCAGGAATTGCCTCGAGCGACTCGGAACTATTGACGTACAGCAGACCATCAGAATCATCCATGATGGGCCGTTCGCTGCTATGGTGACTGCCAGCGTAGGAAGAGACTCCCGCTTCCTTCCCGGAGGTACCGAACCGCCACTGACTGGGACAGCGAAAAACCGGGACAGAGACATGCTGCGGAATGTTCGCCTCGCCGGACAACGCTGGATCCTCAGCAGCTGAGAACATTTCCGGGTAATCCTCTGCCACCCCCTGATTATTCCAGCGGCCATAGGAGAGCAGTGGCTGTTCCGAGTTGGTGGCTGCCCAGATTGCAGGATAACCAAGTTGCGGCGTGATCAGAGCCATCCAGCCCGGACCCTCCGGGGGGGTCTGCTGAGTCACCGGGATGGTCACTGCGACACTTCCGGGCGGCAGGAGCGAATGTGATTCACTGTAGAGTCTGAGCGCAATGCCGATCTGTCCGAGGTTATTGGCACACTGCGTCCGACGTGCGGCTTCGCGAGCTGCCTGCACTGCCGGCAGCAGCAACGCGACCAGCACCATAATCACCAGAACAACCACCAGCACTTCCACCAGTGTGAACCCACGAACTCGGGACTGTCGCACGGCAGGCATCGTCAGAATTCTCCCATCAGCTGCAGATCCTTGCGATTGCCCAGATGTGAGTAGACTGTCAGTGAGATATTCTCGGACAGGAAACGCACAGAGCCGTCTCCCAGCAGAAACTGTGCGCCGCCGCTGTGGACACTGCTGTATCCACTCGTTGCAGTATTGGAGGGGATGACAACCGGTTTTGCGGTAGCTCCGCGGTTGGGTTCATTGGACAGATCCCAGCCCTTGTTGATGGGAACTCCGGTGTTTCGCAGTGTGGAGCGATTTCCGGCGGCCCAGCCGAATTCGCCAGCTGCGTCAATACGCCGTTTTTCGCCCAGCAGAATTGTATTGGACGCCCCATCGCGAATCTCGCGGTAGCCAATGTTGCTGTTCAGGAAAAAGCAGCCGTCATTGTCAGCATCAATGGGGATGTCCGATCCGCTGAAGCAGGCCGCATAGCTGGAAAACGCCGGTGCATTCATCGCGCCGCGTCTGACCTCGGGGTCGCTCGAGCACTGCAGGGTGGGAATCACCGTCGTCACAATGGTCGCGTTCCCCGGAGCGTATACGCCGATATCGGGATTCCATGTTGCTGCCAGCGCTGACTGTTCCATCATTGGCAGAATCTGAACCACCCAGCTCACCTGATAGCCCTGAGCAGTGTTCTGAACCGGCCCGATTTCATTGATCGTCCCGGGCGGAAACATTTCGAAGCTCATCTCGTAATTGCTCAGTGCAATTCCCAGCTGCAGCAGATTGTTCTTGCAGCGAGTCCGCATGGCTGCTTCACGGGCCTGCGAGATTGCTGGCAACAGCAAGGCCACCAGAATTGCTATGATGGCGATGACCACCAGTAATTCAATCAGAGTGAATCCCTGCGGGGACGAATGCGCGCGACGGCCATGCCTGCGCAGGACCTGTGTCAGACGATGAAACGATTCAGATAACATGGAATCAACTTCCTGAACGAGTGATCCGACAGCCATTGCCAGCAGCGGTCGGCAGATGTGCCTGAACTGTGATGCGACCCTGTTGAATTGAAATCCTGATCTCAGCAGCAGAATCCCGTGAAACCACGCCCTGTGGAATGCTCCACTGTCCGCCGGTCCATTCCGGTTCCTGCTGCAGCCGGTCCACGGAGGACCTGAATACTGCCTCAACCAGTTTCCTTGCCTGGAGCTCCGCCAGCTGCATTCGCTGCTGACGCATCTCACGAGTGACTCGAACGACCTGATGCCCGATGATGCCAGCTACCAGAGTCAGACTGACGAGGGCAATCGCAAGCACCGCCCCACGCCGCGGAAACATAGTCGGGGATATGACTGGAAGGTGTCTCATGCGGAACCCTCCGTGCTGTCCCCTACACCACGGCCGGGGAATTGCAGCTGTGTTGAGTCTGGTTCCGCTGTACCACGCACAGGACGCGGCCAGGCAACGCTGTCCGGCTGATGCAGAATTGTTCCACCATCGCCCGCAGCAGGATAACGAACAGTTCCATAACCTTCGCGAATTGTCACATCAAAACCACCGTCGTCACGCCGGCGGAACTGCACATCACAGCCTGCCGGAAAGATGATCCGATCACGGGATCGGATGGTTTCTCCGATTCGTTCCTCGCGATCGAGACGAGATTGTCGGACAGTCCAGACAATGCTGACCGAATCCTGTTCGTTCTGCAGTTGCAGGCGACCTGACTCCAGCTGCTGGACAGTCGAATTGCCGAAATCCAGCTCCAGCAATTCGTCCAGTTGCTGCAGACTTTGCAGCAGCAGGGATGCGGAACGAAGCTTCTGTTCTGACTGCAGCACGGAGTGTACGGTCATTGAGCCGATTCCGAGGAGCGTCGCGGAGACGGTGAGGTGCACAATGATCGTCGGTATGCTCATCCCTGATCGTCGGGGGACAGCAGTGGAGCAACATCTGCTTCGGATCATTGGTCACCCCCCGAGTCCTGCGGCCAGAGAACAAGTCGTACGCTCTGCAGGATTCCGTGCGGCGATGTGCGGGAGATCGTCGCCTCCACTGAACGGCTGAGTGGAAGATCCGAGGGTATATTGGTGACTGAAACTGTACTCAGCGAGGCATCCGGGAACCGTCTCTGAAAATCCGGCGACAGTTTCCAGCTCTGCAACTCTGTTGATGCAGTTCGCTCAAGATTGCTCAGCTCGATTCGAGCGAGGACCTGAAACTCTGTCAGCTCCTGCTGTTTCCGGACCACAGAGATCCCCTGTCCCAGCAGGGAAATCACGACGCCCAGGAGCATCATGGCGACGGTCAGTTCCAGCATCAGAATGCCGCTTCGCTGAGCGGTCGCTGCTGGAGATGTACGAATACGGATCATCATGACAGATCATTAACCAGCTTGAGCAACGGAATCATCACGGCAGTTGCGACCCAGAGCACAATGCCGCCGCTGATCAGCACAAGTGCAGGTTCCAGCAGTGTCAGGCAGAAATCAGCGCGGCGACGGGCCCGCTCGTCGAGCCGGTCGGCCATTTGTCGCAGAGCCCAGTCAGCGTTTCCAGCCAGCCTCGCGGATTCAAGCAGTGACCGTTCATCGCCACGCACGATCCCGGCGGTCTGCATTGCAGGAAAAAGCTGTTCTCCCGATTCCAGCAGATTGCGGAGTTGCAGGAGCCGATCAGATGCCTGGCCTGGTGGACAACTTCGGATTGCAGCAGCCACCGCATCAGTCAGGGAACCGTTTGAGGCGATTGCCAGGGACAGAACCCGCAGTACTTCCGGAAGTCGATACCGCATTCTGCCGGAGAGCACCGGCCATGTTCCCCGAACCAGCTTCTGTTGCACGGCCTGCATGCCGTACCAGTATCCACCTGCCAGCATGGCGAGCAGCGGCAGGATAAACAGTGGCAGCCAGGCGGCGATAAAGTCCGTGAACGAAGCCAGCCTGGACAGTGGAACCGGCAACGCGATTTCAAAATCTTCCATGATCCGGCGGAACTTAGGGATAATCCAGATGCAGATGAATGACACCACCGTGATCAGCATCGTGCCCACAGCCAGCAGCCAGACAAACAGCATGTCCAGTCCCGGACGAACTGTTGATTCCGCAGCGATTGTGTGAGTCAGACGACGGGCTTCGTCACTGAGGACCGACGACAGGCTGTGTGTCTCTTCAGCCACATTGATTGCTGCGACCGTCTGGTCCGGCATGAAGTCATCGATCAGCGACATAGCCGAAGAAAGGGAGTGACCGGCTTCCAGCAGTGAATGCAGTCGACGCAGATTGTCTCCCCATTGCCCGCGGCTGTCGCGGGCCATCGCATCCAGCGTCTGTAACAGACAGTCGCCCCGGCCCGCAGCACCGGAAAAGGCAAGCAGCAAAGCTGCCTGTCGGAGCGGTTCGGGCTTGTAGCGGAGATAGTGCCAGTTGCGGAGAAACGTCATTGACAGACCTCCACAAACAGAACCGGGTTGAGCAGAGTAAAATACGCCAGCATCCCCAGCGAACGGAACAGCGGCTGAAAGAATGCCAGCGCAAACATCGCTGTCAGAAGCCCTGCGGAAATCACGAGTGTGATTTCGAGGAGCAGTACCAGCAGAGAGGAATGAGCCCCTGCGGCGTTCTCTAACGCTGCCGCAATACCGGAAAACACATCAGCGACCTCATGGCGACGTCGGTCAATCTCCTGATCCACCGCGGTCATGCGGAGCAGACTGACGGGAAGGCCCTCCAGAACCGGGCCAGTGGAAAGATCTCGCTGCGATTCTTCAAGTTGTCTGCCAAGTGACTCCGCTTCGCTGCGGATGCCGCGATCTCCACTGCCAGTACCGGCGGTGCTGACCGCATCAGCCGGCGCTGCACCATTACGCAGCATCACAGCCAGCAATCGCGAAAACCTTGCCTGAGCCAGGCTGCGAAGACTTGTTCCGATCATTGGCAGCGAGCGGCCAATGTGGGCAGATCGCGATGACGTCAGCAGCATCCAGAAGCCAACAATTGCAGCCAGCTGAAGCAGCAGAGCAAGCGGTAGTGAAAACCAGCCCGGGGCCGCGAGCAGATCGCTGATTGCGATGAACAGCAGGGCGATTCCAGGGAGTTCAACTCCAAAATCCTCGAAGATCTCCTTGAAGATTGGAACGACGAAGACCAGGAATGCTACCACAAGCAGGCTGAGCAGGGAGCCCATGAGCAGCGGGCCGGTCATGCGCACGGCCACGCGATTGCGGGCCATCGTGTTGTGCCCCAGCAGGGGCAGTAGTTCCGCCATGACGCGTCCCTGTGCTGCAGAACCCAGGCGGGACTTGGCCACCGCGCGAAACTCAAGCGGCAGCAGAACTGAATTCTCGGCGTTGAGCTCGAGCCCCGACTCGAGGCGTGTTGCCATCCGCAGAAGAAATCTGCGTGGTCGTTGCTCAAGCTGATAGCGAGCGAATTCACGGAGCAGGATCAGGACTGGAATCGCCAGCAGAAAGACACCCCACGTCCACGGACTGATAAACTCCATTACGCTGGTCAGCAGCATTCCAGCCAGCACCAGACAGCTGCAGCTGAAAATCAGCCAGGGAAACAACATCATGATGGGATGATCAAGCGGCTCGGCAGCCACGGCACGCACTGCTTCATGTGCAGGTAATCCGGAAAGCAGCGCTTCGCGGATACGTTCGCCAACTCGTAACTGAACCAGCCGGGGAAGTTCTTCCTGTGATTCTGTCAGAGAATCGTGGACGGCAATCTGTTCCTGCCACTCCAGTTCCAGTCCGCGATATTGCAGCTGCACGGCAAGCGCAGCTTCATCCGAGGCGTCTTCCGTTCCGAATACGGAAGTGCCGTCATCAAGTACAGCCTGATAGCGAAACGTTGCCAGTTGAGAACGCCTTGTCAGGGTTTACCGAGCATCAGATAAACTTCAAAAATCGGCCAGAACACGAGCAGCGCGTAGGCCAGAACACTGCCCCCGCCAACGGTGAAGAACATCGCCGGTGGCAACAACAGCTGGTTCCACATCACTCGCTGCTCAAACTGAGCGCGATAAAACGCCTCCGCAGAGGACAGGGACTGCAACATCTGCTGTTCACTGCGTTCTTCGCGAATCAGACAGGCTGCAAGCAGTGGAGGCAGGTGTGTCAGCTCACTGGACCTGCAGTCGCCACCTGCTTCAATCTGACCGGCAAGTCTGAGCAGATCCTTGCTGACACTGCTTCCTTTTGCAGCGCGAGAAGCAATCGTGAGGGCATCCTGCAGTGGCAGTTCATGACGCAGCAACTGCAGAATCAGGCGACAGAAAATCCACGACTGCAGATTGCTGAGCAGCGAACGAAATCCCGGCAGTACGGTGAACAGGCCTGCCCCTCGCCCGAAACGCAGTGCAGAAGAACGCCCACTCAGATACCACCAGCAGACCACCGCAAGCAGAAGAAATGGCGGGATCAGGACCCATGCCGGGTACGCAATATTCAGCCGCAGCAGTTCTGTCAGAGCGGAGGGAACCTCGGCCGAGAGATCTGTTGTGACCAGCAGCCTCAGAAAGCTCGCGAGGTGGGACTGAACGACAGTTGCAAGTAAAAATGAGATGATGGCCATGATGATCATGGGATACATGGCTGCTCGAACGATACGACTCCGAAACTGAATCACCTCGCTGACGAAGTCGCCCATGACTTCCAGCATCATCGCCGGACGACCTGTTCGCGCTCCGGCAAACACCGCAATCGTGAGGATGTCCGGCAGCGACGATTCCGCAGCAAGGATCTCTTCGAGTCGGTCACCCTGTTCAAGCTTAGCCTGCACTCGCTCACAGAGGGATTCCAGCTGGTTACCACGCAGACGTCCTGCTGAACGCAGCGAACCTTCCAGCGGCAGGCTTCCGTCGATCAGCTGCGTGAGTTCCTGCGTAAAGGCTTTCAGCTGATCAAGCCCGACACTCATACGAGATACCTCAGTAACATGAGGGAGTGTGCTGGTCGATCACCCAGGAATGGACACATCGTTGAAGTTCCGTGGGTTGATAGAGATGGAATCACGGCAAAGCCACGCATCTTTGGTATCTGGAGTGTTGTTGTATGAGGTTGCTGAGCTTCGGGGCGGTCGAAGGATCATCCTGCAGGAGTTCTACCAAGTACGCGAAACACTTCAACCTCACTGGTTTTTCCAGCGGCTACGGCCATAGCGGCCGCCTTGCGAAAATCTGCCTGACCGGAATCTTCGACGACGCTTCGCAGGGCCGCAGCATCGACACGATTCAGAATTGCTCGCGCCACTTGTTCGTGCTGCGGATCGAGGTCTTCGGTGAGCAGAAAACG
>JALQUR010000408.1 GCA_023260695.1 Planctomycetaceae bacterium | reverse complement strand
CAGCTGGATGATGAACTCAGCAGGGAAGTCAGTGGTCTGGATACAGCCAGTGGAAATCCTCGCCGTGCTCTGGTGACCAGTGAGGAGGTTCGTGCAGCACTGCTGGATCCGCTCAACGAGATCGTGGATGCGATTCGCAGGACGATTGAGCGATGTCAGCCGGAACTGATTGCTGATCTTGCGGACACTGGCCTGATGCTCACTGGCGGGGGCTCGCTGCTGCGCGGGCTGGATCGGTTCCTGACTCAGCAGCTGGGGATTCCGGTGCGACTGGCCGACTCGCCGCGGCTGGCAGTGACTCAGGGCGCGATGATCTGTCTGGATCATCTGGAGCGTTGGCAGAGCGGTCTGGATGATGGCTTACGGGCGGCCTGACGTGCGAGGAGGACGGAGATGCGAATCGAAGCTGCTCAGCTGAAACTCAGACTTGCAGCAATGCTGTTGACGGTGCTGACTGTGATGACGGTGGCAGCTGATCGTCTGAGTCTGCTGGCTCCGCTGCGTACTGCGGTGCACGAGGTGCTGCTGCCCGGCCGTCTGCTCACCGGCCTGTTGCCGGATTCTCTGGCCAGTTCCTTCGTGGCGGCAGCGTCTGGAGCGGATCCGGGAGCCGCTGTCGACAGCGAAAGCACGTCGGACCGGATGTTGTTGCGGCAGTTGATGGTGGAGAACGCTCGACTGCGGCAGGCGCAGCAGCAGTGGAAGCGCCGCCGCGGGCTGTACTCGGAAGTGGATGCGGATCTTGCCTTACTGCAGCTGCAGCTTACTCCGGCACGTGTGATCAGTTCTCGTGAGGGAATGCCAGCGGCACTGACGGAGCTGATTCTCGATGCGGGCTATTCATCGGGACTGCGGCGTTCCGAGCTGGTTCTGGAGGGTGATGGTCTGATTCTGGATTCCGGAACCACTCAGAATGTTGCCGTGGGAGATCGTGTGCTGGACGGCCTGACTGTGGTTGGGCGAATTGAACGAGCGGCACAGTGGGTGAGTCTGGTGCAGCCGGTGCACGCAGACGGATTCCGAGCGCAGGTACGGCTGCTGCGTCGGATCGACGGAGGATTTCATTATGGTGCTGCTGGAATTCTTGCGGGAACCGGAGCAGAGACCTGCAGGCTGGACGGGATTGCTCACACCGAAGTCGTCGCAGTCGGCGACGAAGTCGTGGGTGCGGACGTCGAGGGGCTGAACGGCCCATCGCTGTATTTTGGTCAGGTGATTCGGGCCGAGTTTTCGGCGGGTGGCCAGTGGGAGATTGAGGTGCGTCCGGCTGTTGTGCCGGATGAGGTGCAGCAGGTGGGAGTTCTCAGGTGGGAACTGAAGATGCCGGACGAGTTGATGACGGATGCTGCTCGCGATGATGCTTCCCCGTCACTTGCTGCAGCTGCAACCGGAGCAGGGAGGTAAGCGATGCTGACACTGCTGACACCGCTGCTTTTGTTATGGCTGAGCATCAGTCTGGAACTTGCCATGGCGGCATCGCTGCCGCATGGCTGTCTGCTCTTTCCTCTGGTGGTCGGCATTCTGCTCTGGCGACTCACTGCTGCGCGGCTGTTGCTGGTCGGGGCGATGCTGCTGGTGGACTGGATCGCGCGACCGACTGTGTGGCCACTGGCAGCACTGGTTCTTCCGCTGCTGATGGTGTGCAGCAATGGTGCTGCGGGGCGGGTGGCGAGATATCGAGACAATTCACGACGCATGATTCCGGAGCCTGTGCAGGCTCCCTTGCTGACACTGCTGCTGGTGCTGCTGCATCAGCTGGGCCGGCAAAGTGCTGGTGACTGGCTGCAGCTGCAAGCTGTGCTGCTGTCGGTTCGTGAATCCATGTCACTGCTGTCAATTGCGATACCGCTGAGCGCCGTGGTTTCACTGCTGCTGAAGTTGTCAGAAGAACTGGGGATACGTCGTCCGCTGCAACGGGGGGTGTAGGCTGCGATGAGGAATTCGCTGATTTCTCCGCTGGCTGCCGACCTGCAGCACCAGCGACCGGGGCATCGTGGAAATCGCTGGCGAGTGCTGCTGCCGGCACTGATCCTGCTTCCGGCGTTCCTTGCGGTCGTGATTCGAGTATTCTGGATTCAGACGACTCTGCCGCAGGCATATCTGGCGGCATTGCAGGTCACCACGACGGAGCTTGAGGCACTGCCCGCTGCCGACGGTCGGATCATGGCAGATGGAGTGGTTCTGGCTGCCGACGAACTGGTGCAGAATGTGCAGCTGCACTATCGCTGGCTGCAGGAGGATCCGGATGAAGACTGGCTGTCGCGTCAGGTTCGCGGTCGACTGAGTCGGACGGAGCGTCGGGAAGAGACGCTGGTACACGAGGTAGAAGCGGAGATCCGGCAGCAGCGAGAACAGATGCTGCAGACACTCGCGAAAGTCAGTCTGACCAGTCGAGCAGATCTGCAGGCTCGTTGTGACGGCGTGCAGGACCGAGTGGAACGGATTATTCGCAGTGTCAATCTGCGTCGCGGTATCCGTGTCAGTGCGGGCGGGGCAGAACTGGTGGAGTCGGAAGAATCGTGGCAGCCGCGGAATCAGGGCTGGCTGATGCGGCTTGCCGGGCAGGTCCGCGAGGCACTGACTACACCTCCACAACGCCGCCGAGTGGAACGTGTCATTGTGCGTGAAGAGGAGTCATGGCATACGGTTCTTGAGGATGTGGATCTGCAGACAGCAGCGCTGATTGCGGAGCACCCGGAGCAGTTTCCGGGGGTCCGTGTGCAGCAGACAAGTCGGCGTACCTATCCGCACCCGAATCTGGCCGTGCATGCGGTGGGAGCACGCACGCAATGGCGTCCGCCGGAGGATGGTGGAGATATCCCCATTGACCATCCGCGAGGACAGGGAAGATTCGGACTGGAGAAGTACTACAACGATCAGCTGAGTGGGATTCCGGGGCTGCGGCGAATCGTGCGGGATCGTCGGCAGCGAATTATCTCGGAGGAGACGGTGCGGCAACCGCTGGCGGGTATCGATCTGCATATTACTCTGGATCCCGGACTGCAGCAGCATGCGGAGCAGTTGCTCGAAGAAGTTCTGGGCGATGCGGAACAGCGACTGCTTGCAGGACCGGAATCAGAACCAGACACCGCGGCAGACGCAGCGGTCGACATTCCGTCGGGTGGCAGCATTGTGGTGATGGATGTTCATGACGGCAGACTGCTGGCGCTGGCGAGTGGTCCGGAATTTGATCTGCGGATGTTCACCGAGGGAACGGAAGAGCAGTGGCGAAATGTGAATAATGATTCACGGCGACCGTTTGTTTCCCGGTTCCTGGCGATGTCCATTCCTCCGGGATCCACCTGGAAACCGGTCACGGCGCTGGCAGCTCTGGAAAGCGGTGCGTTTTCCGCGACGGAGGAATTCTTCTGCCAGGGATATCTGAATCGTCCGGATGAACTGCGATGTCTGTTGTTTCGGCGTTACGGTGTCGGTCATGGCAATCTCACCCTGACTCAGGCGATGGCTCAGTCCTGTAATGTCTATTTCTTTACAGCGGTGGAGCGAATGGGCGAACGGCCACTGATTGAAATGGGGCTGCGTCTGGGGTTTGGTGATCATACCGGCGTGGATCTGCCATTTGAGCGTACCGGCAATATACCCGGGACCAGACGTGTGCAGGAGCCGGCCAGCGGTGAACATGTCGTCCTGCCTGTGGACGGCGACAGTGTGCTGTCTGCTGGCGATCGTGCGGGGCTGGCAATCGGGCAGTCCCGGCTCACCGTGACCCCGCTGCAGATGGCTCGAGGGCTGGCGGCCATTGCCAACGGTGGAACACTGGTGGTTCCGCATCTGGTCAGTGGTGAAGAGCAGTCGCAGTCACTTCAAGGTGGCGGCGTGATGCGAAGTCCGCGGACAGCCACAGCGGTGCAGCTGAAGACAAAGTCTCTGGTAGCTCTGCAGAGGTCTCTGGAGGCGGTGGTGCAGTCCGCCAGCGGCACCGCGAACCGGACGGTCCAGCTTCCGGGGGTCAGGATCGCCGGGAAAACGGGGACAGCTGAGACTGGCGCCGGGAGTGCAGACCACGCCTGGTTTACCGGATACTTCCCTGCCGAGAATCCACAGTACGTGGTCGTGGTGGCGCTGGAACACGGAGGATCCGGGGGACGCACGGCGGGACCGGTGGCGCGGGAGGTGATTCGGTATCTGCTGCAGCGGGACTCTGATGAGTCTGCTGGGCCGGCGTATTCCAGCCTGCCGCCGCTGCCGGCTGAACAGGCTTCGGCACTGCTGCAGTAGTTCATGGCCAGGGCCGGTTTGCTCGAATTGAACCTGCCGTCACGCTCCGGGCAGCTCAGTTCTGCGGTGCCTGTTGCTGCAGCCACTGCACTGCGTCGATGATCACATGGCCGTCGGTACCGGAATTGGTGATCTCCACTTCGGCGGGCTGGTTCTGCGTGAATCGAAATGTTCCCAGGGCCTGAAAGTGATCGGAGACTCGGGGTTCCTTACGCTGGTTGATGACGACGTCGTCTGTGCCATCTGCATGCCGAATGGTGACGGTTACCTTCGACGAGCGATTGTTGTTGGGTGGCCAGGTGATCCCGACCTGCCACCGCCCGGAGGTCGGCAGTTCAGTGCGAAACACTGCGGAGCAGCTGCCGTCGCGCAGGTCACCGTCGTGTCGATACCCATTGGCGACATAGAATGGTGTGGCACTGCTGCTGGACCAGCTGCCTTTGAGGATCGCCTTGTCGTCGTCGATGACAATTCCGGGCAGCTTGTCCGGGTGCACAAAGACTCGAGTGGATTTTGCGGGGGCGTCATAACTGAGCACCTGGCCATCCTGCAGCAGTCGTTCCCGCAGCGCGTCGTAATTCACCTGCTGGACTGCGATATCGGCATCCATGGCCATGACTGCCCCGGTGGCGGCGCTCTGGCCCAGAATCATGAATACCGGTTCCATACGAATGCTGCCAAAGGCGATATGTGAACTGCTCACGCAGACACTCACCAGCAGATTGCTGCACTGTTCCTGTCGCGGAGTGAGCGATCCCCAGGAAATGGTATAGGGGGAGATGCCGACGCCGATGTCACCTTCATTCTGAACTGTTCCGGCTGCAGTGATATACCGCTGGACGTTGTGCGAGTCGATCGTGTAGCTGCCCATGCCAATCGATTCCGGCGTTGGCGTCTTGCGGGTGAGATGATTCTCTGTCATCACGAAGCGACCGATCATCCGGCGTGCTTCGCGGACATAGATCTGGTGCGGCCAGTTGCCGTTGTCAGTGAATTCGTCGGCGGCCAGTCCCCATTTCTGCATCTCTGTACGGACGTCTGCGGGGACGCGAGGGTCATTGGCAAGGAACCAGAGCAGTCCCTGCTGATAGGTGCGGTGCTCAGCCAGGATTTCCTGCCGACGTTCGTAGGTGGCATTCGGATAGTCATAGTTCATGCCGATGTTGTCGGTGCTGAACGGGCCGTGATTGTTGGTGTCCGTCTTGTGATTGGGCAGCGGGTCGAACTTATCAAAAACCTCGCGCCAGCCGGCATTCAGGACGCGAAGCAGCAGTTCGTACTGACTGGCGTCGTACTTGTCCGGTCTGGGGAAGGGGATGCGGTTGGCATCATGGCTGGACGCGCAGTAGCGATAGCAGTAGGCCTGAATCCTGTGGTCTCCGGCAGCGTATTCGCCGGGCGGTTCGGTGCTGATTCGCGGCAGGACGCCGGAAGCCGGGTCATTCGGAATGACGTAGGGACTGATCGGTTCCCGCACGGCACCGAAGTGGTGTTTGTGATGCAGAACGCCGGTCTGAATCCCGTTCCAGTTCTCGTCGTAAACGGAATTTGCCTCGCGTCCGACGTGATAGTCCACTCCGGCAGCCGCCATCAGGTCGCCCTCGTATGTGGCGTCGATGAACATTCTGCCGCGATAGGTATTGCCGGAAAGCATGGTGATACTGGAGATGCGACCATTGCTGCTCCGCACCCCCTGTTCACGATCCAGCCACTGATCACGATGCACAGGGATTTCGTATTCGCGAACGAAGTCTTCAAAGACCTGCTCCGCGATATGTGGTTCGAAAATCCACATCGTGCGATTCTGTCCGTCGATGGCAGGAGTGCCCTGTCCCTTGTTGCCGTATTCCTCCCGCTTCTGCCACCGCCATGCTGCATCCTGCTGATAAGCCTGCCAGACGCGATGATAGAATTCCCGTGAGAGTCCGCCGATGACGGCCTTGTTGCCGGTGTCGGTGAAGCCGAGCCCACCGGCGGTGAGTCCCCCGAGATGGCGATCCGGGCAGACGATCATGACGGATCGTCCCATCCGTTTTGCCTGCACTGCCGCCGTGACGGCAGACGATGTGCCACCGTAAATAATCAGGTCGGCGGAATGGTCTTCCGCTGCCAGTGAACGGCCGGAACTGCACAGGCATGTGGTCACCAGCAGCAGGCAGATCCGGGCACACAGGGATGAGCAGACAGTGAATGAATTCCGGAGTCGGAAGGTGGAGAGCATCGCAGCAACTTTACTGGAAACATGAACTCAGGACTGATTAAAGCGGACGCCGTATGATCCTTCACTGCTGGGTATTGTGCAATCGACACGGGGGCACGTCCGAGACGGCGTTGTCCGGTCGCGTGATCGCAGGGCGGGATGTCGCGTTTTTGGCAGTGCCGGTGGGGAGTGCCAGGTTCCGTCACTGTGCGGTATCATGCCGCGGCTTTGCGAACCGTCAGGCTGTTGCCGCTGAGCTCTGGTCGAGGATTTCGGAAACGACACGACCGCTGACGTCCGTGAGGCGGAAATCACGTCCCTGACTGCGAAATGTGAGCCGCTCGTGGTCAATCCCCAGCTGATGCAGCACTGTGGCCTGCAGGTCATGGACGTGGACCGGGTTTTCGACGACGTTGACGCTGTAGTCGTCGGTGGCTCCATACGTCAGTCCCGGCTGAATTCCGCCGCCAGCCATCCAGTAGCTGAAGCAGTTGGGATGATGGTCGCGTCCATAGACCTTGCTGGTAAGTTTTCCCTGACAATAAATGGTGCGGCCAAATTCTCCGCCCCAGATCACCAGTGTGTCATCAAGCATGCCGCGCTGCTGCAGATCGTGAAGCAGCGCGGCCGTCGGCTGATCGGTATCACTGCACTGGGACCGAATCTGCACCGGAGTGTTGTTGTGGGCATCCCAGCCGCGGTGGTACAGCTGAATGAACCGCACACCGCGTTCGGCCAGACGTCGGGCGAGCAGACAGTTGAAGGCATAGTTGCCCGGCTTCTGAGCATTGGGGCCGTAGGCTTCCAGTGTTTCCTTTGTTTCTTCACTCAGGTCCATCAGGTCCGGCACACTCATCTGCATGCGAAAGGCCAGCTCGTACTGCGCGATACGTGTTTCGATTTCCGGTGCCTTGACGGTGGCGGACTGCATTCGATTCAGGCGATTGACGGAATCAAGCATGCGGCGACGCTGAATTCGCGTCACGCCAGCGGGATCTGACAGGTCGAGGATCGGGTCCCCCTGACCTCGGAAACGCACTCCCTGATAGCGGCCGGGAAGGAAACCGGCGCCCCAGAGTCGATCGTAGAGCGGCTGTCCGGTCTTGGCTGAGCCGTTGGAAGTCATGGCCACGAAGGCCGGCAGATCGGCGTTTTCGGTTCCCAGCCCATAGCTGATCCAGGCCCCCATGCTGGGACGACCGGGAATCACGGATCCTGTCTGAAACAGCGTGGCTGCCGGGTCGTGGTTGATCGCCTCCGTGTACATGCTGCGAATCACACACAGCCGATCTGCGTGCCTGGCCAGATGCGGCATTGCTTCACTCATCCAGATGCCGGACTGTCCCTGCTGGCTGAACTTCAGGGAGCTGGGGGCACAGGGAAAGCTGGTCTGCCCGGACGTCATTGTTGTCTTGCGTTCGGCTGGATAGATACTTTCCGGAACTTCTTCACCGAAGCGGTGCTGCAGCTCGGGCTTGTAGTCGAACAGGTCCATCTGAGCCGGCCCGCCGGACTGAAACAACCAGATCACACGACTGACACGGGGGGGGATATGCGGCAGTGCAGTGAGTCCGCCAAGCGGATTTCGTTCCTGTTCGGCCCGCAGTAATGTCGCCAGGGCAGGTACGCCCAGACCAGCCGAGCCTGCCTGCAGGACGGCTTTCCGACGCGTCTGGAGACGGATGTGTTCCGGATTCATGACGGGTTCAGTTTCGTGTGATGGATTCGTCGAGATTCAGAATGGTGCTGGCTGCCAGAGCGGCTGCTGCGACCGCCTGTGGCGGCAGATCGGGATCGGCTTTGCATTCGCCGACGGCAAGAAGTTGACTTGCCGCGTGAGGATTCTGAGCAAATTCTTCACGACATTCCTGCAGGTCCTGGAGCAGTATCCGGAGTTCTGCAGCAGTCGGTGTACGGCTGGTGATGGAACGAAACGCCCAGGTGAGCTGTTCCGTGTCGGAGCCGCCCTGTTTCAGCATGCGTTCGGCAAGCAGTCGTGATGCTTCGACGAATGTCTGATTGTTCAGTAGTGTCAGAGCCTGCAGCGGTGTTGTCGTTTCTGCTGTTTGTACGACGCAGACTTCGCGTGCCGCGGCGTTGAAGGTCATCATTGTGGGCGGTGGGACCGTTCGCCGCCAGTACGTGTACATGCTGCGCCGGTACAGTGCCGCCCCGGAATCCTGTTTATAGGTCGCATTGGAAATGCTCCGCCAGATTCCCGGGGGCATGTAGGGCCGGACTGACGGGCCGCCGATGTCCTCCTGCAGCAGTCCGCTGACGTACAGGGCCGTGTCGCGAATGGCATATGGCGAGAGTCTGCGACGAGGTCCGCGAGACAGCAGTCGATTGTCAGGATCGGCAGCACTGGTGTGCTGGGAGGACTGCTGGTATGTGCCACTGCTGACAATCAGTTTCTGCAGAGCCCGTACGTCCCAGTTGAGCCGAATGAATTCTGTGGCCAGCCAGTCGAGCAGTTCCGGATGGCTGGGGTATTCTCCCTGACTGCCAAAGTTGTCTGCGGTGCGAACCAGTCCCTGACCGAAGAAGTGCTGCCAGATGCGATTGACGGTGACGCGAGCTGTCAGGGGATGGTCGGGGCTGACCAGCCACTTTGCCAGACCGAGCCGGTTGGCAGGCCATTCGGGACGCCATTCGGAAAGCAGCTGCGGCGTTGCTGGTAGCAGCTGATGCGATGTGTCGGGAGCGTCGTAGCGGCCGCGACTGAGCAGGTACGTCGGGCGTTGTTCGGCCTGTTCGTGCATCACCATGACGGTCTTTGGGGACCCCGGCTGTGGCCGTGGAACTGACGTCTGCTGCAGGGTGACTTTGGGTGGCTCCGGTTCCACAAAGGCCAGTTGTGCGGGCGAAAGATTCGGCCATGAATCCGGTACCGGGATGAAGGGCGGACTGTTGCCGTCGTTCGGGCCCAGACCCGCTTCCGCAATGTTGTTGAAGAAGGCGAACAGCTGATAGTAGTCCTGCTGACTGAAGGGATCGTACTTGTGGTCGTGACAGCGGGCACAGTTGAACGTCAGCCCGAGGAAGATCGTTCCCGTCGTTTCCACTCGATCGGCCACGTATTCCACAATCCATTCATCGGGGATGGATCCGCCTTCGGAATTAATGCGATGGTTTCTCTGGAAGCCGGTGGCGACCTGAGTCATGAAGTTGCGTTCCGGGAGCAGGTCCCCGGCGAGCTGCTGGATCAGGAACTGATCAAACGGCATGTTGTCATTGAAGGCGTTGATGACCCAGTCACGCCAGACCCACATGTAGCGCAGTCGATCATTCTGGTAACCGTCGGTATCGGCATAGCGCGCGGCTTCCAGCCAGCCGAGGGCCATGTGTTCGCCGTAGCGTGGTGAAGACATCAGTCGGTCGACAGCGGCAGCCCACGCAGATTCCGATTGATCCTGCAGAAATGCATCCAGTTCCGCGACCGTCGGTGGAAGCCCGGTGAGATCAAAGCTCAGCCGTCGCAGCAGAGTTGCTCGATCGGCCTGTGGCGATGGCTGCAGATTCTGCTGCTGCAGTCGCTGCTGAACAAAGGCGTCAATTTCATTGCGGACCGTGGATGACTGTGGCAGCTGAGGGACAGCGGGACGCAGCGGAGGAATGAATGACCAGTGGCGGTCGTCTTTCGGCCATTCAGCCCCGGACTGCAGCCATGTGCTGAGTTGCTGTCGTTGTTCCGTGTTCAGTGGACGAATTGACTGAGGCGGCGGCATTACCAGTTCCGGATCGTCGGACTGCAGTCGGCGGAGCATTTCGCCATTGCTGAGTACCTTGCTGCTGATGGCCGCCTGACGCTGATCCAGTCGCAGGTCTGCCTGGCGTGCTTCTGCATCAGGGCCATGACAATTGAAGCAGGCATCGGACAGAATGGGCCGGATGTCTCGAACAAAATCCGGAGGTTCCGCTGCCGCTGCAGGGAGCTGCAGCAGGATCAGCAGGGGTGTCAGAGGCAGCAGCAGACGTTTCACCAATGAGCTTTCAGCGAATCTGTGATGGCCGGGGAGGCAGAATACAGCGGGGAACCGAGGCTGGCGGGCGATCATGAATCCGGCGGATCACCATGCAGCCCGCATTATATTCTACGACCAGAATTGCCGTGTTGCGAGAGCATGGTGCGGGTTTCATCTCGCAGCGCTGCTGTTGGGGGCCCGCAGGCTGCTGACGCTCAGGCTGCTGACGCCGCAGGCTACTGACGCTCTGGCTGCTGGCCCAGCAGTCGTGCCTGAATGTGCTGTCGGACTGCCGCCATTTCCTCGTCGCTGTACAGAGTGGAATGGTGTGTTGTGGTGAGATTGAGCGAATCGCCACAGGTCGTTGCGAGCAGCATCAGGGAAGTCATGATGCCGGTGCCTGTGAACCGCAGATAGTCCAGCAACTGATTGCACTGCAGTTCTTCTGCCATGAACTGGTTGATGTTCATATTGCTGAGACCGGCAGAAATCGGAGCCAGAAACGGCCCGGCAACTCTGTTTCCCCAACGCGGAAGTCTGTCCCAGACGTACGACATGAAATTCACATGCCGTTCGTAAAGACGATACGAGCCGCTGCGTTTGATCTGCTGTGTCTCCGCGCAGAACTGCTGAACCAGTTCTGCAAATGGGGTATCCGGGCTGCGTCGAAATCGCAGAGTGTAGCCCCCCAGAATCTGTCCGCAGGCTTCCATGATGGGTGGAACTGCTTCGTGACGAATGTCGACCGGAGTATACAGCCCGATCCGATTTCGTCGGCCATAGCCAGCGGGGATGAGCTGCATTGCCTCATGCGTTGCAGCCAGCAGGACGTCCTGAACCTTGGCCTGCAGACTGCGTGCAGTGGCCAGTGCTGCACTCACCGGAAGAGTCGTTGTGCTGGTTCCCGTAACGAACCTGTCCGGTGGTGACCAGCGTGGTCTGATTCGCCACGAATTCAGTCCCGTCACGATTTCCCGCAGCACTGCCGGGGCCATCTTCAGTCGGCTGCCACCGCTGTGGAAACCGGGAATATCCCCATACAGGTTGTCGGCAAGCCCCAGTGGCGCGGATGAAGGCAGGTGCCGCAGCTGACGCAGAATTGTTCGTCCGAGGGCCAGCGTTGCGTGCCCGTCCTGCATCGCATGGCGATAGACGATGAGCAGGGTCGAGGTGTTGTCGGCACAGAGCACTGCGTGAAAACGATATGGCCATGCGGCACCGACAGTGAACGGAGTATTCAGTTCCTGATGCAGCAGCCGCTGCAGAACCGCTGCTGATTCGTCTGCAGTGTGAATCGAAATCTCAAGCGGGCATGCATGTTCAGCCGCCGGCAGGCAACGAAAACGATTCTGACAATCCGAAAACAGCACCGGTCCCGGAAGGTGACGCTGTACAGCCGCGGCAATTGCATCGCGGATCTCCGCTGCAGCAGGGCTGCCTGCAAGTTTCAGCACGTGTACGGCATTGAGTGGATGAAACGTCTCCCAGCGGAGCATCATCTTCTGCAGCCCGTTGAGCGATCTCCAGGTGAACAGTTCGGGCGCGGACGGAGGTTCCACCGGAGCAGCAGCGGAATCGACCAGGGTTGTTGACATAGAGTGGAATGCCAGAAGTTGGATTTGTTCGGCAGCATTGTGAGACAGCCGCCGGAGTGCAGCAGGGTTATCTGAGTGCTGCCGTTGCGGGCGCCTGCACGTGAATCGAATCCAGATTCATCAGACCTCCGGCATTCTGAGGATGTGTAAAGCGAACGATCAGGTCGTGGCGACCTTCCACCAGAGGTGCTCCGGTTTCGGAATGTCGCAGCGACAGTCGACGTTCATAGAATTGTTCCCACTGTCCATTGACTTCCACATCAACCGTTCCCAGCAGCGGGCCGTCCGGGTTGTCCACTCGCAGTTCAATGGCGCCTCCGGCGCCTGCCGACGCGATTCGCAGGGTGAGTTCTCCGGCCTGGTCAAAGTTGATGCTGCGAAACCGCAGGGTGTGTCCATGATTGATGGCACCGACAAACTGGCCGCCGCTGGCATTTCCGGAATTCAGTCGCTGCGGACCGTTGACCTCCTCCGCCAGTTCCGCTTCCAGGAGTCGCGATCGCAGTGCGATCGTGGTGGCGACGCTGATTGGTGGAACAGAACCGGCACCGAGATCGGTGTAGCCGGCGTCCAGTCGATAGTGGCCAGCCTTGCCCGCTTCCTCAGGCGGGAGGTTGATTTCGCCGACGAAACCATTGAAGACGCGGGTGAGCGACTCGGACTTGAGACTGTAAATCCAGGTGACCATTTCCCTAAGTTCGTCAACGGTATGCTGGCTGTGCGGAATCATCGGGATCTTGCCCCAGACTCCGGTAGACCCTTTGAGCACTCGCTGAACGGACGCATCCAGCGCAGCCGGCTGGTCACGGTATTTGTTGGCGATGTCGGTCAGTTTTGGTCCAACGCGTTTCTGATCCACAGCGTGGCAGTTGAAGCAGTCGCTGGATTTCATTCCGCGCAGGCCAGGTGGAGCATTTTCGGAAGTATCCAGTTCCCGTCCGAAGCTGAAGGGGGCTGCAGAAAAACTCACATTCAGAGCGACTCGCCCGGGGGAGTCGCGATCGATCACTTCAGCCGTCTCTGCATCCAGCAGTTCTTCATCATTGGTACCGTCCTCTGCGTCGGTCACGATCAGTTCGTAGCCGATGGGACGATTGGCTTCAAAAAAGTCACCATTCCGGAGCTTTGCGAAGCGGATTTCAGCCGGTGAGTTGCCGACCAGAACCGGCACTGCGGCGGTTCGCGATGCTCCGGACGGGTCAGTCACAACCAGCTCCATATTGTAGATGCCGGGCGTTTCAATCGTGACTTCAGCATCCGCAGTGCGAGCCATTGTCTGTGCTGCGGCCGCGGGATTCAGCGTGTCGATCAGTCGCCACTCATAGGTGAGCGGGTCCAGGTCCCGGTCAGCGGATCCTTTTGCAGAAAGGGAAACTGTAAGCGGATGGCGGCCGATGTTTCCGGTGGCTGACGCAACTGCTGTGGGCGTGCGATTGCCACGCACATAATCCACTCGCACCAGTCTGGCGTCCTGATTCACACCCCAGGTTTCGCCGTATTCAAGGATATACAACGAGCCCTGCGGGCCGACAGCGATGTCGATCGGCCGACGAAACGGATAGTCGGGCATGAAGGGTTCGATGGCCGCAACATTCTGCTGCTCGTCAAAATGAACCAGTTTGATCCAGTGTCGTGACCACTCGAAAATGAACATGGCGCCATGCATGCCCTCGGGCAGACCCAGTTCGGAGCTGGTTTCCGCGTCATAGTAAAAGACTGGTCCGGCGCAGGCAGTACGGCCACCCTGACCAAGTTCCGGAAACTCCTCGCTGGGACCACCCGGATAGTAGATCATGGCCGGCTGAGCAGGGGGAAGTTCGCGGACACCCGTGTTGTTGACCGAATCATTGATCGGGTGCTCGGCATCAAACAGGTCGCCGATCGCACCCGTTTCAAAATTCACATCAGCGTAAGGCTGGTTGTTGGCATTGAAGTATGGCCAGCCGAAGAAGCCGGCCTGGCGTGCCTGGTTGATTTCGTCGTGTCCCCGAGGACCACGAGCCGTATTGCCACCCGCGTCAGGGCCGACATCGCCCCAGTAAAGATAGCCGGTCCGCTGATCGACAGAGATGCGCCATGGATTGCGGCACCCCATCACATAGATTTCCGGCATTCCCCGGGAACCATCCTTTGGAAACAGGTTGCCGTCCGGGATTTCCACGGTGCCATCGGCAAGCGGGCGAATTCGCAGCACTTTGCCGTTGCCACTGCGGCTGTTGGCAGCAGTTCCCTGAGCATCCCATGGCTCACGACCGGGACGCTCGTCAATCGGAGCGAATCCCTGGGAATCCTCAAACGGGTTGGTGTTGTCGCCGGTGGAAATGAACAGACAGCCATCCGGACCGAATTCGAGTGAACCGGCGTGATGGCAACAGGTTTTTCGCTGTTCCTTGTACTGGAACAGACGCTTCTCTGTGCTCAGGTCAAGCAGCCCATCAACAAGTGTGAAGCGGCTGATGTACTGGCCTTCATAGTCCGGCGGGGAATACTGCAGGTAGATCCAGTTTGTCTGAGCAAAATTCGGATCCAGCGCCATACCGATCAGACCGTTTTCCTGATCCGTGGTGACTTTGACCTCTCCTGCAAGGCTGATTTCACCGGTCTCTGCGTTGAGCCGCTTAAGCTGGCCTTCCAGTTCGATGAACCAGACGGTACCAGCGTCGTCAATTTCGATTTCCATCGGACGCATCAGACCGCTGGCGAGCACGGTTGGTTCCAGACGTGCCGGCTCCCAGCGTGCGTCGGATGTGGGATTCTGAGCGGCGGCGGGGGCCAGTATGAACAGTGGCAGCAGAACAACCGCAGGCAGAGTCTGACGCAACAGTGTGCAGATGGATGCAGAAAAGCAGAGTGGCATGATTGGCGGGATCCGCTGATGATGGCACAGCCGTACCTGATGCACTGCCCCCGGAATTATGGGGAGCGTGTTCGACTGCTGTACCGATGGGCAGGAGTGGACTTGCAGGGACCCTAGAATATCGTCTTGCGCGTGACGCTGGCAACGTCAGTGATCTGCGGAATCCTTTGTTTCCTGATGTCGCCGTAGAGAAGCTGGATTGCGTGAGCGGGTGTCCAGATATCGCATCCGGTTCGGCCGGCTGTGGTTCGGCCGTCTATTCCGGGGAGTGGAGCGTAAGTGCTGAGTTTGTCCGGGAAGCTGCAGACAGGCGGCGATTTAGTTTTCGACTGCTGCTGTGGCTGATATCATGC
>JALQUR010000404.1 GCA_023260695.1 Planctomycetaceae bacterium | reverse complement strand
CGCCTCGCGTCTAGCCAAAACACTTGCCCAATGCACCCGCCTCGCCATGGCCGAACTGGATCAGGCCGAGGCCGAGCTTTCCGCGCTTTCCGGCGAAGAAGTCGGCCGCCTTACCATAGGCTCCCTGCCGCTCTCAGCAGCTTATCGTCAGCAAGTACATCACGGACATCACCGGCAATACTCCAGCTACGATCGGTCAGATCACAGCCACCCTCCAGAGTGAGCAGTCCTGCGCCCGGCAGCGACATTGCCCCCAGAAACTGATACACCGACCGTGATGAAGGAACTGCCTCAAAACTCGGGACAAGCACCTGGAATTCCTGAGCTGGCAGATCTGCACCATGCTCAAGCAATACTCGCGTCCTCAGATCCTGCATCCGCACCACCGGCGGAATCAGCGCGTCCTCGATGGCGGAACGAAAACGATAATCCTGCCAGTTCCACCTGCCGTCGAGTCGACGCGCAAGCTGCAGTTCGACCCCGGACAGTTCCAGCGATCTGATGAACAGCTTCTGACGCTCCAGCAGCAGCGATTCATCAACGCCGGCCTCCAGCCGATTGATGCGCAGCAGAGCCGCACCGGACGCACGATCCTGAATCTGAAGATTGTGGATCACAAGCCGCGAGGTGCCGGGCAGCTCAAGCTCATCAAACTGCAGCACCAGCTGCGGCGCATGTACCGCAAAACGCTGCATCAGCTGCGCTCGAACGATGCCGTCCCACTGGTTCAGAAACCAGAAACCGGCAGCAGCAGCCGACACCAGGCCCCCGACAAGCAGCAGAAGTGTCCATCTGAAAACTGAAGCTATCCGCATGCATCCGTGCCGGAACACAGTGTTAATCGCCGCAGTCAGCCTGCCTGACCCGTTCCCCGACTGCGGTCCTTCGTCAGTACAAAATGCTCGAGTACCACCTCAATTCCGGCGGCCGCGATCACATACAAGGGAAACTCAACAGGTAAACGATATCTGACCGAGCCGACGAAGACCAGATGAACAAGGAGAAACAGGAAAAATGGGGCCACCAGCGTGGCCAGATGCGGCAACCCGATGCCTGAATAACGCAGCCCGATCACGCCAAATGACAGCAGCACCAGATACCAGCAACGACAGATCCAGACGATCCACGGGGAGGAAAACGTGACGTCATTCAGGCTCAGACTCAAAAAACGGCCCGCTTTCAAAGCAGCCAGCTGCAGAGTTCGCCCGGGATTCTCCACTGCGTAGCGAGCCGCGGCAGCCCGGTAGTATCTGTCAGCCTCGTACTCCGACATCCGCCGCATCAGAGCATCCCGCTCAAAGAACTCCATATTGCTGCCACCTGTAGCCTCAGGATTCAGCCCGTCATACAGACTCGCACCCGACCACAGGGATGTATAAACCCAGTGCCCGCACACACCGTGGTTTCGCCACGCCCACGGCAACAGCACAAGCCATGTCCCCAGCAGGACCGCTGCACCGCAGGCCCACACAGATCTTCGCTCCCGCTTTCCGACAAACAGAATCAGCACAGTCAACGGTGCGAACAGAATCCAGCCCGGACGGACCAGAACACCGGATCCTATCACCAGCCCCGTCAACAGCCCGGGAATCAGAATCTCTCTGGCCGACAGCTTAACATCCGACCGCCGAAGCCGTTTCTGCAGACGAACAACCGCCAGCACCGCGGCCACAAGCCAGACACTGAACCAGCCCTCTGAGAGCACCTGCACGCCAATACCCGACTGCAAGGGTGAAAATGCGGCGAGTCCGGCAGCAAACAGACCGCAGCGACGGCCCGATATCTCCCGGCCCAGCTGCAGTGTCAGCCAGCAGCAGACACTGCAGACCACCGCAAGCACCAGAGAGACTCGAAAGACACTGCTTCCGACAATCGACATCGCTCCCGCCAGCAGCAGCGGAAATCCCGGTGTCCGCAGAATACGGCGAGGCGGATCATAGAGTTCGTAAGCGGCACCACTGCGGATCCGTTCCGCCAGTTCCCAGTAACCGTTCGCGTCTCCCTCGACCAGAAACTGACGCCCGGCCTGAGCCGTCTGATGTTCCACCACCACCGCTATGATGATGCGGATCACGAGCGCTGTGATCAGGATTGTCGCAGCAGCATTTCGGCCCTTGAACATCTGAACCTCGGTAGAGCATCGGGCAGGCAACGCTGCTGGCTGGTCACGAACAGCTCAGTACACTGCAGCAGCAAACTGCCCACATCTCGCAGACAGGACTATAGCCGGCAACCAGCAGCTTCGAAACGTCAGCCTGATTCAGTGATACGGGATCAGATCCGGAATCCTGCAGCGCATCAGTTCTGCGGACAATTCAGCTCCGCCGCTGCCATTCCATCAGCTCGCTGCGAAAACGCGGTGAATGATGCAGAGCTGTGGCCGTCAGCAACCCATTCACACCTGCCGCCTCTGCCGACAGAATGCAGCCGCAGGAATGGACGCCCCCCCCCGTGATGATCTCGAGGTCGTGATACTTCTCCCGCAGGGCTCTGCAGATCTGCAATACCGCAACTGGCCCACGCGAACTGCCGACAGACGCAACATCCAGCACAATCACCGAACGCAGGCCGCGGTCATATAATTTCTGCACAATTTCAAACGGAGTGAGTCCCCCGAGGCTGCTGTCAGCAGCCTGGACAATTCCATCGCGCAGATCAACGCTGCAGCACAACTGCGTCAGATCAGTGTTCTCCCAGCCCTCGCCAGACCCGACAAACGACTCCGTGGCGATCACCGGTGTGACACTCTTCACTGAGCATGCTCGTTCCAGATCTGCATGATTGCGAAACCCGGCGTCGAGCAGGATCTGACTGCCACCAGATGCCAGACGCGCCAGCATCTCATGATCGCTGCTCCCCGCGCAGATTCCATCAAGATCAGCGACGTAAACAGTCGTTGCATTTGTCAATGAAACGAGCCGCTGCAGGACATGCAGCGGCTCCGCGGATTCACAGATCTGACTGACGATCGGCTGATAATGCTCGCGGTTTCCCGCAACAGCATGAACAACCTGCCCGGACTTCAGATCCATCACAGGAATAATCTGCATCGATTCCTGCCTCAATATTGCTCCTCGGGATCAACCTCATGCGTCGCGACGGACTGATTGCAAATCCGTGAAAGCAGCGGCTGGAACGCTTCATCGCAGGTCCTGAGCCACGGTGATGCCGGACGATGCTGCTCCAGACCTGCCAGTGATTCATCAAGCGACTGCGGTTTGCTGAAATCCACAGCGATCACTCGCGGACTCACTGCTTCGCGTCGATAAGGATCAACCCCGACCATCACCGACGGATACCAGACCTCCAGACCGCAGATCAGATACTCAAACAGCTTATTCGGAGCATTGTAGACATAATTTGGCGTGGAACCGCGGTAGAGAATAACCCCCACATCATGCTCCGCCAGTAATGCTGGCAGCGCGGAATAGTCAACGCCCTGAGTGTTCACCGTGATCCGATCATCATGCAGGCTCTCCAGCCATCGCCGAGTCTCTTCATGACAGTTGTTCACCATCAGCGTCAGCACCACCGTTCCCTGTTCCGTAGCCTGCACCCACTCCACAAACTCCCGTATGAATGTATCTGCAAACGACACCGCTCCGGCATAGATCATTCGCACCGGGTGACTGATCTCACCCCTGACGCCGGGCACAATCCAGTCCTGAGGCGGCAGATTTGGAACCGCATGGAGCTTGCTTGCATCAACAGCCGGCAGGTCACTCAGAAACAACCGAACCCGGTCCTCATTGGTCTGAGAAATCCACTCCGCACGATGATACAGATACCGTTTTTCAAACCAGTGAAAGATCGAAAAAACACGATTGCCCGGGTCGGCGAAATGTGACTGCTCACGGTATTCATGATTGTGAATGAACAATCTCACCCGGCGAAACAAGGCGAGATACAGCAACACCGCTCCTGCGGAATGCGGCTCGTAATAGAGCACTGCTGATGGTCGCTGCAGAAGCAGACGGCAGGTGCTCCAGAACTGGAAGCCAGACAACAGCAGCAGTCGCCACCATCGAGCAATCCCTCGGGAAGGAAATGGCCACCGAAAAATACGAACGCCGGAAGCAGAGAAATCCGGGAGCCCCCGGTCGTTGCGAGTTGTCAGACAGACAACATCCGCAGCGGAAGATACTCCAAGCTCGCGGAGCATATTCTGCGCCGGCGGATACTGTTCGAGAGGAAGCCAGTGAACCACTGCCACTCGCGGAACAACTGCCGCTCGCGGAACCACCGCAGCTCCCGATTGCGTCACCGCAGGACCTGATAATCCAGCAGAAGCCATCCCGCTTACACCCCAAAGTCCGACAGGTACCACCCGGTTCCGTCAATCCCCCGGTGCCCCGTTCGGCAGCCGGGAGCAACACGTGCTGCACAATTCGTCAGCTGCGGCTGAGTGATCTCAGAAAACACTCGAAACAAAGCCACTCTTCAGATGCGATCAGCCCTTACGCGGCAGGTCCTTCAGATACTGACCGTATTCGTTTGGAAAGTCATTCGCAAGCTGCAGCAACTGTCCGCTGTCGATGAACCCCAACCGCCAGGCAATCTCTTCCGGGCAGCAGATCTTCAGTCCCATGCGTTTTTCGATTGCTGCGACAAAGTTGCCTGCCTCGAGCAGATTCTCGTGACTCCCGGTGTCCAGCCAGGCAAATCCCCTCGACAGAACCTCAACATGCAGCGCACCACGCTCGAGGTAATCTCGATTGACGTCGGTAATCTCGAGCTCGCCACGAGCTGACGGACGCAGATTGCGACAGATCTCTACCACCGCATTGTCGTAGAAGTACAGGCCCGGCACCGCAAAGTCAGATTTCGGCTGCTGTGGCTTTTCTTCCAGCGATACTGCGCGGCCGGAACGATCAAACTCGACAACTCCATAATCAGACGGGTTACGCACGCGATACGCAAGCACAGTTGCCCCCGCCTCGCGGCCGGCGGCCGCGCTGAGGATCTCCTGAAAACCGCGGCCATAGAACAAATTGTCACCCAGAATCAGACAGACGGAATCGTCTCCGATGAAATCAGCCCCCAGCAGAAATGCCTGAGCCAGCCCGCCGGGATGCTCCTGCACGCAGTAGGTAAGAGAGATCCCCCATTTTCTCCCATCGCCCAGAAGATGCTGGAACATTGGCACATCTCTGGGAGTAGAGATCAGCAGGATCTCTCGAAAGCCGGCAAGCATCAGCGTGGACAACGGATAATAGATCATTGGTTTGTCATACACAGGGGCCAGCTGCTTGCTGATGCCCCGTGTGATCGGAAACAGACGCGATCCGGTCCCTCCCGCCAGAATAATTGCCTTGCCGGGTCCCGTCATGCCACGCTCCACTGTTTTGATTACCATGTCAATCTGATCGCCATGTCACGCTGCAGGCATCCGTAGACAACACGTCAGCCCTGCGGATCTTCGCCAAGTCCAAGCCGATTGCGACGATACTCTCCGCTCTGCACTCGCTCGACCCAGTCCGAGTTTTCAACGTACCATTGCACCGTCTGCTCAAGACCGGCCGCAAAATTCTGCTGAGGATTCCAGCCCAGCTGCTGCTGTATCTTCCCTGCGTCAATTGCATATCGCTGATCGTGGCCGGGACGATCCTTCACAAACTGAATCAGCTGATTCAGCGGAGCATGCGGAAGATGCGGGCAGATTCGCTCCACCAGCTCACAGATCATCTGCACGATCTCCAGATTCGTGTGCTCATTCAGCCCACCGACATTGTAGCAGTCACCGATGCTACCTCTTTCCAGCACCAGCTCGATCGCAGCACAATGATCTTCCACATGCAGCCAGTCACGGATGTTGCTGCCGTCACCGTAAACCGGGAGTGGCCTGCCCTCGATGGCATTCAGAATCATCAGCGGAATGAGCTTCTCCGGAAACTGATACGGACCGTAATTGTTGGAACAGTTGGTGATCAGTACCGGCAGTCCGTAAGTGTGATGATAAGCCCGGACAAAATGATCTGATGCCGCCTTGCTCGCGGAATAGGGACTGTTTGGGGAGTACGGTGTCTGTTCCGTAAACAATCCTTCAGCACCCAGTGAGCCATAGACCTCATCTGTGGAAACATGCAGGAAGCGGAATCGATCTCGCTGATCTGCCTGAGCAGACGCATACCACGCACGAACTTCCTCCAGCAGTCGGCAGGTCCCCAGCACGTTCGTCTCCACAAACGTCAGTGGGCCGTCAATGCTGCGATCAACGTGCGACTCGGCAGCAAAATTGATGATCGCCGATGGGGAATGCTCCTGCAGCAGCCTTTTGACCAGCGCTCGGTCCGCGATATCTCCGTGAACAAACACATGACCGGCACTCTCGACTGGTATTGAATCCCGGTTCCCGGCATAGGTGAGTTTGTCGAGATTAACAATTCGCACTTCGCCGCGTGCGACAGCTCGGCGGACAAAACAACTGCCAATGAAACCGGCCCCGCCAGTGACAATCAGTGTTTCCATTTTCCAGTCATGCTCCTTATTCTCACACCGGCACCTTGCCGCGTACATTCCGGACAACCACCACGCCAGTCCTGCGCGTCACCTTCAGGTTCCGGATATTCACTATCCAGCACTGTCACTCAGCTCTCTTCAGCCGCTGCCTCGATTCGTCTGCGGTACCTTTCCGGGAATCCGGCAACATGCCGGTCTACGACGACATTGCCCATCACAAGCACATCCATGTCGGTACGCAGGAAGCAGCTGATTGCCTCCTCGGGCGTTCGCACAATCGGCTCGTTCTCATTCAGGCTGGTGTTCAGAATGATCGGGACACCCGTCTTCTCGTGAAAACGACTGATCAGACTGTGGTACAGAGGATTTGTGCGGGCGGACACAGTCTGAAGCCGACCGCTGCCATCCACGTGAGTCACAGCAGGAATGCGAGACTGCACTTCCGGCCTGATTGGAAACACTTTCTCCATATACGGAGTAGGATCCTGAATCTCAAACCACTCTCCCACATGCTCTTCCAGAATACTCGGAGCAAATGGCCTGAACTTCTCGCGGAATTTGATCCGCAGATTGATGATGTCGCGCATGTCGGTACGTCGTGGATCAGCAATCAGCGAACGACAGCCCAGGGCCCTGGCACCGAATTCCATGCGCCCCTGAAACCAGCCGACGACTCGCCCGTCCACCAGATAGTCACTCACTCTGTCAGTCAGTTGCACTTCTTCCAGCTGTTCACAGGGAATCCCTGCAGCACAACAGGCTTCCAGCGCCTCCACATCCGTCGCTTCACATCCCCAGTAAGCATGGTCCTGAACAAAGGTTCTTGGTTTTCCAAGCAGATGATTCCAGACCCAGAATGCGGCGCCGAACGAAGTCCCATTATCAGCAGCCCCGGCCGGCACGTAGATATTTCGGAATGGTGTCCGCCTGCTGAATTTGCCATTGGCCACTGAATTCATCGCTACCCCTCCTGTGAGGCAGAGATTTTCAGTCTGCGTTTTCTCGTGAAGGCGATTCAGCAGATGCTCCAGAATCTCCTCTGTCACCACCTGCAATGACTTCGCCAGGTTTTCGTGCCGCGTGGTAATCGGCTCATTCTGCGACCGCGCTGGCCCCAGCTCTCGTATGATTCTCTGGGAATAGTACGGCTCGATCACCGGACAACCGTCATTCCAGGTCATTCGAATGCCCTGATGTTGATGGTTGAAATAATCCAGTTCGAGTTCAAAGCTATCTCCGCGAGGCCTGATCATACGGCGAATCACGTCCGCAAATTCCGGTTCGCCATACGGAGCCAGCCCCATTACCTTGTACTCGTCGCCGTAGTGCGGAAACCCCAGATACATCGTCAGAGCGGTGTACAGATACCCAATTGAATGCGGATACCACACACGATCCAGCGCACGCCAGGTATTGCCTTCGGCGACTGCTGTGGTGGTGCTGCAGAAATCGCCCATGCCATCGACGGAAAGCACAGCGGCACGATCGTAAGGTGAAATCAGGAATCCCGCTGCGATGTGCGTCTGATGATGCTCAATCCGATGAAACTGTGCCTTGAGCTGTCTTCGGGAACAGCCGACGGCCTGAGCAAACTGGTCCTCCAGCCCGAGCGTCCGTCCCTGACGTTTCAGCCGGTCAAGGACAGCCCCAATCTTCGGACGATGCCTCAGTACAAAACCTGCGCGACGCAGGAGATTTGCACGAGGATTGAATGAAATCGCCACGTGGTCGATCTCACCCGCGCTGACTCCAGCCTGCCCCAGACACCAGTTGATCGATTGCGATGGAAACCCCGCCCAGTGCTTGATGCGATTGAACCGCTCTTCCTCCACCGCTGCGACGAGTTCACCATCCACGACCAGTGCCGCAGAAGCATCTCCATGGTACGCATTGATTCCAACAATCTTCATCGGATTCCTTCAGCAGCGGATCGGCTCGACTGACTCAGCTGGTGTTTCCCGCGTCCTGAGAACATCTCTGTGTATGCATCCAGCAGCCGAGCGTCTGCAACGAACTTCTGCGCCAGACTCAGAGCTCCGTCTCGGAGCGAATACCGCTCTGCAGGCGTCATTTCATTCAACTTTCGAATCGCAGCGGAAAATGCATCGATCTCATTGATGCCAAATTCCCAGCCAGCACGATGTGCTTCAGGATTCCGCCAGATTGTCTGATCACTGATGAGAACCGGAGTCCCCAGCGCCATTGCTTCGAAGATTGAGTGTCCAAAGTTCTCACCACTTGTGGGTGACAGGAACAAGTCAGCATCAATCACCATCTGCTCAAGCTCTGTGCCTGCCAGCGTGCCACAAAATTCCGTCTGAACAGTGTCCCGCAATTCAGCGGCCCTCTTCCGACACAGATCTGAGTAGCCAGAGTCTTCCTCCGGACCAACGATGAACAAGTCACACGACACAGCGGCCTTCTCGAGGATGTCGAATATCAAGTGAGTATTTTTGATCCGATGCACTCGACCCACACTGATTATGCGAAGCCGCCCATGAACTGGTCGCTGCCCGACCTCGCTGAGCGGAGCGCGGGGAACGTTGGAAATCTCGTGAACCACGACATTCCCAATAATCTGCTGGATCTCATCTCGCTCAGCCGCAGACGTCGCATGAAACTCCACATTACGAAAAAGACCAATGAACCGAAACAGACGAAGAAACAACATCTTTCGAGCTGTCTTGAATGCCAGAGCTGATGGCTTCAACATACCTCGCGGTGCAACAATCACGCGCGAAGATGCGGAAGTGACTCGCAACCAGAGCAAGGGCCAGATAGTCCCCCAGAAGGAAAACATACTGTTCAGATATACAACGTCCGGATTCCAGTTGCGGACAACCCTGAGCAACTCCACACCACGCAGACATCCTCGTCCATGGAACACTTCCAGCCCCGCTGGCAGACCACTGCGACCTGCTTCGCCTGCAGCCAGGCCCCCCACGTACCTGATCCAGCTGCAAGCCTCAAGACCGGAAAACGGTGCACGGTCCCCAAGATCCCTGTCCGACGTAAGCACCCGTATTGACACTGAACCGGCAATAAGCGTGACGAGATTTACGACGCTGCGCACCGGGCCGCCTGCTTTCACAGCAGGATAAAACCAGTCGCTGCATATGAGCAGTCGAGTTATGCCAGGTTTGTGCATGCGTGTGAGTCAATAAGACGAATGATCAAAATCATGACAGCAATCTGCATCGCGCACGCACGGCAGCTTCCCAATCCTGATCAGACACCCTCAAAGATGAACATTCGTCGACAAGTGAATAAATCCTCGCAAACAAAGCTGCAATTTGCTCTGCATTAAACCGCTCGGCATTACGCCTCCCACTGGAGATCAGCGAATTTCTATACTCCTCATCCCGGATCACTCTGCGGAACCCATCCCTGATTGACTCCACACTGAATGGGTCCACGAGACAGGCTGCCCCGCCCGAAACTTCGGGCATCGAGGAGCAATTTGCTGTCACACAGACTCTGCCAACACGCTGTGCCTCAACGATGGGCATTCCAAAACCCTCGTGTGTGGAACAGAATGCCACGACATCACATTCCTCGTAAGCAGCTGCAAGTTCAGCCTCACTCAGTCGCCCAAGCACTTCGAATCTGATACCGCTCTGCTCAAGAATCTGACGAAGCTTTACATCAGCAGTCCCGACAATTCTCAGCAAACATGGAATTCCCGCAAGTGCCTCAATAAGTCGCGGAAGATTCTTGTTGTGCTTCACACCCACCTGCAGCACAACCGGACAATTCGCGCGGAACACCGCTGGTTTAAATCGCAGGTTTTCAGAAACAGACACCGGGACAACCACAACCCGCTCCGAACTGACACACACATGCCGCAGAAGTTGACGCTTGGTTTCCTCAGAGATTACCGTGATGACCGCGGCCCTGGAGACCGGAAAACGAAACCAGAGCAACTTCACGAGCCACCTCCGCAGCCCTTTCAACCGCTCAAGTATCTCGCAGTCAAGCACCGTCAGAACGCACCGACGCCGACACAAAGGAAGCACCAGATACTGCACATCCCCGGTTACATGAGTGAGACAATGTCGAAACTGAAACGCCCAGAAAAGATTCAGCAGTCTTCTGATAAACCCGCGACTGAAATGCGGCGCAACCGCCAGAGATGCTGTGATCTCTTCGCCTAATGCAGATCTCACCCTGCCAAAGTAGCTCTCAACACTGTGCTGCGCAAGACCCGCTCGTCGCTGAATCTGAACGACCACCATCTACTGCAACTCTTCAAAACCAAGGGCAGGAACACGCCAACCCGGAATACAATCGCTGCACAGCCGCCTTAAATCCTACTCGTCCACAGAACACGGGCAACACCTGACGCTGAATGCTGAAGCCCGACTAAAGGCTCTGCCGAGCAGAACTGATACTCGCCCCTGGCCGCACGCGATGCGACATCCCCTTACGAAAACTCACAGGGTACAGCTTCTGAACCCCAAACAGCCCGAATGCTACAATTATGCTGCCTTTCACAAGTTGATTCAGCACCACCAAAGACTCAGTCTCTGCCTTTAATGCAGCGAAAAAAATTACCGGAAGCCATAGAATCAGTGTAGGACTTCGTAGACAGAACAACAGCGTAGCTCGAACAAATCCACCGAGCAGAATCCCGTAGCAAAGCAGCGCAAAACTGCCACCATAGATACCAAAATTAGCATACGCCTCACCTAGCGGGCTCACGCCCATCGACGTCGTGTCGAGGATCTGCAGCCCCGTCATTCGCCTGAAATTAATACGAAGGTCTGCTGTACGCTTATCCGGAGCAAGAAAGCGAGGAAGTAATGCTGCTTTGAATGCATCTACATAAGTCTCTCCACCAAAAAAAGGCTGCTCCGCCGGCACGTGGTAGAGGACTGCTGACACAATCCATCCCTGATTCAATCGCACCAGTACATTCTCGATGCTTGCCTCCTCCCAGCCTGCCCCCCCGGGAGAAAGCATGTCAATCAGCAGATTCACCAACGACGCTGACTCCCGGTCCACCCTGAGCTGCTCACGGTATGCGTGCTTTACAGTCTGCAAACTGAATACCGCAAAGAAGGCGACAGCAAGCAAAACACTCTTCTGACCGATCCCCCACCGTCGAGTTGAAAACCAATAAAGAAAACAAATAGCCCCCCACAGAAGCATATCATGAAAAAAAGCCGTATTCACTGAAACAGCCACAAGCGGAGTAAATGCAAGGACCGCGAACGGAATCCGTAATTGGTGAAGCGAGAAAACGAGGTAAAGGGCGCCAACGTACCGAAAATTGCCGACCAGATAGAGCACAAACTCAATGTTCCCGGAAATCCTGCTGGAAGCTGCAACCGCCAGATTTCCAACAGCGATCAGGGAAAAACCAATCACCACGAACCGCCTGCGATTGACCATCTGGAGCAGCGGCGCAGGCGAGACAGACGTCCCCAACAGCAACAGTCCGACCAGGTAACAACACGTGGCCGGCAGCGCATAGCTGAAATACGTATCGGGGCTGACATACATCTGGTATCGATCGAAAACCAGAGTACTTTCGTACCCGAAGAGAGGACCTACCAACCACTGCAGGACAGCCACAACCGCAGCCAGATGTACAAATGGTACACCTCGATCCATCTTCCGAATAAACTCAATGAACACCACTGCAGATACAACAGCAACAACAAACGAATCAGAGATCACCCTCAATGCAGCAATGATTCCACAGAGCACCAGCGCGACGCCTGCAAAGATGGAGACTGCTTGCTGTACAAAGTACTGTCGCAAACTTCGCCAGGCGAAAGAGCCCCTCTTCATATCCTCGTCCCGATTGCAATTCACACACTAATACAGGGTTGCTTCGCTTTTCTGAAGCACCTTCACGATCTGTTCTGGCTTGCGACGTCCTCGTGCTACCATCTGAGTCCTGCTCACCTTCCAAAGTTGCAGCGATTCTCATGGCACATGAATCCGGCATTCCGATGCACGCCATCTCATCCCTGAAGCCGGTATTTCGCCCGCTCAGGATTCATCGCTGACGAACTCATCGATGCAGTTTCGGAGGTATCGCTTGCGTGTCCGCTGCCCACTTGCGACGTATTCTCTCAGCGTGCGTTGCGAGTTGCAAGCAACCGCAATGCACGCTGATCATGCCCCCCGTTCGACGTCGATTCGATTCCAGCCGTTATTGAAAGCGATCTCCGCACGCCCCTTTCGGAGCAAACGTTACCCAACAGCATGAGTCCGGCAGAGACTATGTTCATCAGAACAGCGTATAGATAAATGGAGCCGCTGCGGTCGTTGACAGAAGCAGCAAAGCGCCAAGAGCCAGCATCATGATGAAGATTGGCGCTAACCACCACTTCTTATTATGCCTGAGGAAATCAAGAAACTCTGCGGCCACGGAGCCGGACTGATCATCAATCTTTTCAAAGGAGTCGTCAGTGGTCATTGGTTTTCCCTCATGCTGTCAGTTGAGTTCGGCAGTGTTCAGAATTGACGAAAATAACGCCTGCGGTCTGCTTCTTTACCACGATCCAGCCAGCAGGTCTGGCTTTGAGGACTGCGCAGACGCAGTGGATCCTTTCCTGAAAGTCTGAGCAGTATTCCCACCGGGGTGAAAACGAGGAAATATAGACAGAGCAGAATCAGATACGACATTACGAATCCGATTGGAAATACTGCGATCGTCCAGCCAACAAAAACCGGTTTCAACAGTGTCGGTCGCGTCAATGCCAGGACACCTGCTGCCGCCGCGATCGCCCCATACAACAGCGTGATGCCATCTGCTTTCTGGTACACCCGCATGCAGCAGAGTAAACCAAAAAACAACACGCAGAGCAGCCCGAACTGCCGCAACATCCGCTCATCGGGATTAAAGTTTATCTTCATGGAAAACTCATCTCGTTGATTTAATTCAAACCTGGTCAACTGTCAGTCAAGCGCGAAACTCTCGATGTGACGTTGTCGCTCTTCCTCACTGATTGAATTGCGATTGTCGTCCTTCAGAAGCACAAACTCTCCGAGAACAAGCACGTCCATCTCTGTGGTCAAAAAGCAGCGGAATGCATCTTCAGGGCTGGAAACGATTGGCTCACCGCGAACATTAAAACTTGTATTAACCAGTACTGGACATCCAGTTCTTTTGTGAAAACTGCTTAACAGACTGTGAAGTCGAGGATTTCTTACGCCGTCCACAGTCTGCAGTCGTGCTGAATAGTCAACATGCGTGACTGCGGGAATCTCAGATCGGGGTACGTTGACGCGTTCGCGCAGGTCGACAGCGTCACACATTATCTGCTGCTGCTTTGCGTCCAGCTGAATTCTGCGCTCCTGAAGAACATCAGCCACAATCAGCATATACGGGCTCTCGTGAGCTTCTGAGAGTTCAAACCAGTTTCCCGCCTCCTCACGGAGCACAATTGGTGCAAATGGTCGAAAGCTCTCTCGATACTTGATTTTCAGATTCATCACTGACTGCATTCGAGGTGATCGTGGGTCGCCAATGATGCTGCGAGCCCCCAGGGCACGCGGACCATACTCCATTCGTCCCTGAAACCATCCAACCACACGCTCTTCGGCGAGCAATCCAGCTACCTGTGACAACAATTCATCTTCTGTCTCGTACCGAGCGTATTTCGCCCCGGCCTGCTCAAGAAAAGTCTCGATTTCCGCAGCTGAATACTCGGGCCCAAGGAGACTCCCACACTGCGCGTCCATAGTCCGTGATTGTCGCGGTCTGTCCAGAAGCTGATGCCATGCGAACATTGCCGCACCGATTGCTCCTCCCGCATCGCCCGATGCCGGTTGTACCCAGACATCGTCAAATGGGCCCTCTCGCAGTAGTCTCCCATTTGCTACACAGTTCAGTGCTACGCCACCAGCCAGAACCAGATTCCTCAGGCCGGTCTGCGAATGAATGTATCGCGAGATTGCAAGAACGATTTCTTCTGTAACAAGCTGCACACTTGCCGCCAGGTCCATATGACACTGACTGAGTTCAGCTTCAGGCTGACGCGGCGCAAACCCGACAAGTTCGCTGAATCGACGATTCGTCATCGTCAGGCCCTGGCAGTAATTGAAGTACTTCATGTTCATCCAGAAACTACCATCTTTCCGGACATCTATTAAATGGC